>JAAXTX010000038.1 GCA_013336285.1 Candidatus Moraniibacteriota bacterium
GGACTGAAAAGGAATACGTACAACTCCACCAGGACGCACTGACGTTGTTCGACTACATGCAATAGCTGCGGCACGATACCCCGTCAGCTCTGCTGCGGGGTAGTTGATTTGCGAACGGATCGTTCCGATAACCGCATATGAACAGACCCGCATCCGTAAGGGATGCGAGTTCCGTTCGTATGCTGAAACCGTGTGAAGAGAGACTGAAATCCGTTTTATGGAATTTGCTTCCGTATATATTCCTGAACGGCTGCGATGTCGACGATCTGATGGTTCCCGTCAAGGTGTTTCTTGTATGAGACAAGGTCGCGTGGATCGATGAGGGACACGTCGATTCCATCCACTTTTTTTACGATATTGGGGAACTTCCTGAAATGATCCTTCGTCCGAAACCACCCCGTCCGTTTCTTGTCGCTCATTCGCAACGTTTCGATGTCGGTTATGTCGATTTCCTGACCGAAATAATCGAGTGAAAAGCCGTTGCAGTCCCATATGGCATCCGAATAATGCTTCGGTTCCGCGGTGATGTACGGCGATACTTCCGGAATGATAATCGGGAAATAGCTTCCCGGCAACGTGATGTCAATGTCGTTCAGGGGGCGCTTCGCTCCGTAGATATGCGCGGCAAAACCGCCTCCGATCCAATACGGGACGTCATGCGCATCGAGGATACCGATTATCCAACGGAGTGCCCGTAGCGTTTTTTCTTCCATATTTTTCAATGTTGCGCCAAAAATACGTCATGTGCTTTCCGGCATTATATTCTGAGGTAGGGAATCGAACAAATCCGCTTTGGCGGATTTCTGAGAACCCCTCGGTTCTCAGCGTTCGAAGACTCGCTGCTTTCCGCTCCGGGAAAACTCCCGTTTTCCCGACCCATTTCCCCGTTCGATGCCCTATCCTCCCTCTAACTAGCAAAATCAAAAGGATGCCTGTCTCAGGCATCCTTTTGATTTCGTGGCTGGGGAGGTAGGGATCGAACCTACGCATGGCGGGACCAGAACCCGCTGCCTTACCGCTTGGCTACTCCCCAATAATAACTGAAACGAACGAAAAATCGGGACAAAAAAATATACCCGAGGACTGTTGAGGTCCTCGGATAAAGTAACATTTCATCGGGAATAAATCAAGCCTCGGGAACCGGTATCGATGCGGATAGGGACTGCTCGGCGCGTATGCGGGCGACCCGTTCCCTGATCTCCTTTATTCCTGCCAGGAGTTCCTGATACAGAACGCCGAATTTCTTGGCGTATGGGATGAAATACCGTTCGGTTTCATCGGCCAGCTCCTCCTGTTTTTCGAGAGGAAGGACATCGCTTGTCAGGATATTGACCAACCTATCGCAATTCTTCTTGCGGAAGAACTTTCGTCCTGCGGTCTCGAACCACTGGTAATAGATACGTTTCGCGTCCTGCCATGAATATCCGTCTTCCTCAGAAAGCTTCGTAAGACGTTCCAATCCCCTCGCATTCTTTTTGCTGAATGCACCCTCGCATCTCTCAAGTGTCCATTCGTCGAGGTCTTCGGGGTTGTCGTGGAGTATCATCTCTACGATCTCGTCGGGATCTATGATTCCGAGCCATCTTACGAGCACGAGTGTCGCGGCACGTGGGTGTTCGAAATATCGCGTGACGTTGTCTTTCCGAAATTTATCGCGAAATCCGTCTTTCGCGTAGTCATAGGCCCTTTTGATCTTCTTATACTGTTTGCTTCTTCTGGGCCAGTACTCCGCAATATAATTGAAAAACGTTTCCCGATTCTCGCCCGGGTTGAAGGCTACGGCTCTGACATCGTCCAAGATACCGCTCATGATCCCTCCTTTGTTTAGGGTTAGAAAGATTATTAATAAAACTGGGGACAGGTATGGTACCCTGTCCCGGAAAAATTGGCAAGTGGGCCGCTTGAGTCAGACTTTCAGGTAGCGTCTGATCGCGATGAAGCCCGAAATGACGCCGAGAAGGATGCCGATGATTATCGCCGCCGGAATGAAGACCCACAGGGTGGAGAGGTACACCCCGAAGAAAGTCCGACTACCGAGAAGTTCGGAGAACAACGGGCCTATATTTCTCGACATGACATACGACACGACCGTAAGGAGTATGAGGGTCGTAAACGCTCCTGAGAGGCCGTAGAATATGCCCTCGAAAAAGAATGGCATGCGGATATAGACGTTGGATGCCCCGACGAGGCGCATCACCTCGAACTCCTGTCGATGGGAATAGATGGTGAGTCTGATCGTATTGAAGGTGATGAGCACCGCGATAAGCATGAAGGCGGCCCCGATAAGGAAACCGATGTCCTTCGATCGACGGGTGAGATCGTTGAGGGTCTCTATCTTCTTCTTGTTTCGTTCATAGTTGATGTCCTGAATCTCACCCTTGTAATCGGACTGCTCGAGTTTTTTCGCGATGAGATCGTAGTTAGAAGGGTCGTCCGCCTTGATGACGAGTGACGAAAGTAGCGGATTGTCGCCGATTTCCTTGACCGCCTCGGAGAAAACCGGGTCACCGTTCTTGAGAAAATCGTCGAGTGCCTGGTCACGCGAAATGTAATCTACCGACGATACCTCACGATACCGCACGAGATCCTTCTTGATCGACAGGATACGGTCTTCGGAAACCTGCGGTTGGAAATTGACACTGATACTGATCTTCTCCTGGAGGTTCCGGAGGGCGAGATTCCCGGCGAAGCCGATAAGTCCGGTGAGGCCCATCGCGAACAGTGAGAGCGTAAGAACGCTCACGGTCGCGAACGTCAGCCATCCGTTTCGTCGGTAATTGTCGGCGCCTTCCTTGAACGTCCGCCAGAGTTTTATGGTTTTCATAGTCCGTTCCTGCCCTTTATGTTAGACGATCGCTTCCCGTCGCCGTTTTTCGGGAAGGTGATATTTGCCACCCTGCTCGTCACGGATGATCCGACCGTGGTCGAGCGTGACGACCCGTTTGTTGGTCTTGTCCACGAGTGACTGGTTATGGGTCGCGAAAATGACCGTCGTGCCGAGCGCGTTGATCTCGAGCAGCAAGTCGAGAATCTCGTCGGCCGATCTGGGATCGAGATTTCCCGTCGATTCGTCGGCGATGATGACCTTCGGCTGAAGGATCAGCGCCCGCGCTATCGCGACCCGTTGCTGTTCGCCGCCGGAAAGCTCTCGCGGGTACCGGCCGGCTTTGTCGTCGAGGTCGACGATCTCGAGAATCTGGGGAACCTCCTCGAGGATTTCCTCGGTAGGCTTGCCGTATACCTCGAGCGCATAGGCGATATTTTCAAAAGCCGTCTTCTGCGGAAGCAGCTTGAAGTCCTGAAAAACGGTGCCGATATTCCGGCGATAATATGGGAGATGCTTCCGATTGATGGTGCTGATATCGCGTCCGTCGAACAGTACTCTTCCCTGCGAAGGTACCTCCTCCGCAAGGATCATCTTGAGCATCGTTGATTTGCCCGCTCCGCTTGCGCCTACAAGGAAGATGAACTCACCGGGAAGGACTTCGAGCGAGACCTCATCGAGTGCCGGTGAGGCCGCTGAAGGGTATTGTTTCGAGACGTCCTCGAAAAATATGATCGGAGCCACCGCCAAATCAACGAAACGCTCCGTTTCCGCGAAAGACGTTTCGGTTTCCGTAACGAATTTTTCCCGCCGCGGGACCTTGTTTCTTTTCGGTGCTGCGATATCCATAGGCGCGTTCTTTTCTGTTGATGTCGATTCCGTTGCCTTACGAATCGTGTACTTCATTATAGCAGATTTTTCAAATCCACCTACGTTATGCTGAATCGTTCCCGCCAGCTGCCTCGTATCGTAACGCGCTATCGATGAACGGCTGGATTGCTCCGTCGAGTACTGCTTGCGTATCGCTCGTCTCCGTTTTCGTCCGGTGGTCTTTCACGAGATTGTATGGATGAAGCACGTAGGATCGGATCTGATTCCCCCATGCCGCGCTCTTGTGCTCGCCTTTGAGTGCCTGTTTTTCCTGTTCCCGCTTCTCGTTCTGTCTCTGTAGCAGTTTGCCCCGCAGTATCTTCATGGCCTGTTCACGGTTTTGCAACTGCGACCGCTCACTCTGGGAACTCGCGACGATCCCGGTCGCCAGATGGGTTATCCGAACGGCACTGTCGGTCTTGTTGACGTGTTGTCCTCCGGCGCCCGATGCCCGATAGGTGTCGATGCGGAGTTCGTCCGGTTTCACGTCGATCTGTTTGGCATCTTCGAGTACCGGGAGAATCTCGACGAGAGCGAACGATGTCTGTCTGAGTTGGTTCGCGTTGAAGGGCGAAAGTCGCACGAGCCGATGTACGCCCGCCTCGGTACGAAGGTTTCCGTATGCATAGTCCCCTTTTACCTCGATCGTGGCGCTTTTTATTCCCGCCTCGGTGCCCCGGGAATCGTCTATGACTTTGGCCTTGAATCCGGACTGCTCGGCGTATCGCAGGTACATGCGCAGGAGCATCTCCGCCCAGTCCTGCGCGTCCACACCGCCGGCTCCCGCATGGATGGACAGCAACACGTCCCCGCGGTCGTAAGGGCCGGAGAAGTTCGTACGGAATTCCAACTCGTCGAGCCTGATGCCGATGGCTTCGATCCCGCTTCGTATATCGGCTTCCGCGGCCTCGTCCAATCCGCTCATCGCGGACAGTTCTTCGAGATCGCGCAGATCGGATTCGAGTGACCGGAATTCGGAGAGTTCGCGTGAAATCGCTTCCAGCTCGCGCAGGAGGTTCGCTGCCTTCTCCGGGTCGTCCCAGAGGTCCTGACGCTCGCTTTCGACACGGAGTTCACGTTCCCTGGTTTCCTTGGCGGCGAGGTCAAAGACAGTCCCGCAAGTGCGGGAGTTTCCGGGTGAGCGCCTCGATGGTTTCGTTCATTCCTTCCATATCGGGTGGAAGTATAGCATCTTCGGGAAATATAGGAAACAAAAAGCCCGGAACCGATGTCCGGGCGTTAAGGTTGGTGAGGAAGGCCTCATGAAAGGCAATACATCAAATGACGTCGGGGAACCGGGTCGTTTACGCATCGGTGCTGAAATGGAAAATCCAAATCAAGTCTGCTTCCTTTTCTCAGGATCGTCATTCCGACTCTCATGAGCGCGGGAATCAGTGAACGCTCTTCCGCTGAAACCTTCAAGTGAGCGGTTCCGGCCGGATTCGTGATAATCAATCCGTCCACGGTGGGACGTATCGAAAGTTCACGATGAGATACTGATTCCCGAAATTCCAAGAGTATGGCGGAATCGGATTCATTGTCTGGAAACAAACGGACGCCGAGCGCGACGTGCCCCCTTTTGACCATTTCTGCATGCATGGTGTCACATGTTTTGATTTTCGGAAAAATAAAAAAAACCGACAACCGAGTATTTACAAAGAACACGATGTAAATATGTCACCTTACGCGTGGCGAGTCAACCGCTTTTCGCTCAGGGATGCGTTGTGACCGGTATCGAGTCATATCCGATGGTCTTCAATCGTATCCGGTTGCCAAGTTTCCGATATTCCGGTACCCTGACTTTTGGAACCTTCCATGCCGATGTAGCTCAGTTGGTAGAGCAACGCACTCGTAACGCGTAGGTCGCCGGTTCAAATCCGGCCATCGGCTCATTGATGCGGACGTCATTGAATGGACCAACCGAAAAAAAACAGACGCGGCACCGTATTCGGGCTGCGTCTGTATCGTTATACGTTCGTTTCGGTCAGATGATCATGCCCGGACCCGTGACCATCTCGACGACCCGCTTCTCGATCGGAGAGTCTCCGAACTGAGCGAGGATCGCCGCTACCCCGTCTTTTTCCCATACGACGATCGGGTCGTGTTTCAGCCAGCGAAGTCGATTCCGTTCGACGTCATCTTTGGCGTCCTGCTCGAGAAGAATACCCTCGATCCCTCCCGCGAAGCCGAAGGCTTTTGGATCGGCGACGGTCTTGAGCGGAAGACCCTGCGCCTTAAGCAGCACGTCCTTGACCGCATCCGGCGGTTCGGGCAGAAGCACCTTCGCTGAAATATTTCGGTGCGTTCTGGCATCCTTCTGTTTGGAATGCTGTTCCGGCATGACTATCCGGAGGAATGCTGCCCATGTCGTCTTTTTTGCGATGGAACGCAGGAATACCTTGCGCGCCGCATCCTGCACGACCTCAAGGAAATTGCGATTTTTTTTACCCGTGTATTCCAGCAAACCGTTTGCAATCCCCACAAACAGTATCAAGCCGCCGACAATACTGGAAAATAATCCGAGTTCCTTATTCGGAATCAATCTGAAGACCTCGATTCCCGCAATCACTATGATGATCGCGCAGGCGATAAACGCGGTCGCGGTAACCGTGACGGCGACGCGCTTTGCGGCAGTGTCCGCCTTATCGGTTAGTGATCGGACCGATTCCAGGACCACCTTACCTTTTTCATCGATGTCGAGCTCATACAGACCCGATTTTGTGTACAGGTTATTCCAGGCTCGCACCGTCAATGTTGCGATCGTACGGATCCCGCGCTCTTTCAGCTGTTCGCGCATTTGCCGGCTCGTGTCCTCATATCCATCGAGCTTCGTTTTGAGCTGCTCGCTGGCGCGGGCGGCGAGGTCTTCATGAAGCCTCGCATCCACCAGATCGAATCCGGCCACGGTAACGTTCGTTTTCTGCTTGATTTCGAGCAGATCGTGCTCGGAGAGGGTCGGTGAGGCTAGTTCTCTTTGTACGGCATCGCGGAAAGCGCTTTCCACGAATTCGAAATTCACGGTTGTTTTCATCTGTTCCGTTTCAGGCATGACGCCTCCTTTTGGGTTATATCCGAAATGATCGGACGGTTTCTGAATAGTACGACAATTGTGAATGAACCAGAATTTCCCATTGACAGGAATCGAACCCGATAGGATTGGGAAATTCATGTCGAGCTACCCGTGTTTTACTCGACAGATATTTATATCACAAGATCGCAAGATGTCAACAATCCTTACGATGAACGGTGCATGTTCTCTCGGTGTGCGAATATGAACCGGTTATGAAAAATCGAAGCCCATTGTCGGTCATTGCGATCGGACAGACCATGTGTCCGGTGTCATGAACCGAAATACCCCGGCATTTTGCCGGGGTATTTTCGCTCTCTCGGGAGATTCTCGTTTACTGTCCGAGTTTCGCATCAATCGCAGCCTTGAGATCCTGATACGGGACCGCACCTGCGAGAAGCGTGTCTCCTACGAACGTTCCGGGAGTTCCATCGACCCCGAACTTCGTCGCCTCGGCGGCGTCGGTCGCGACTTTATCCGCGTATTTCTTGGTGTCGAGGCAGGTATTGAAGTCGGTCGCCTTGAGACCGAGTGTCCGGGCATAACCCTTGAGCTTAAGCGTATCTTTCGCTACTCCCCATTCCGCCTGTCGTTCGAAGAGGATATTGGAATATTCCTTGAATTTCCCCTGCTCGTTCGCGCACTCGCTCGCGAGGGCCGCGTTCTCGGCCTGTGCGTGGAAAGACAAAGGAAGATGTTTATAGACGAACGTTACTTTGTCTCCGTAGTCGGCGAGCATCTGGTTTACCGAAGCCTGGAACGCCTTCGAATATGGGCACTGGAAGTCGGAATACCCCACGATCTTCAAGGAAGCATCTTTCGATCCCTGAATGATCGCACCGTCACCGATTTCGGGAAGCGCGAGGAACTTACCAGGTTTGAGACCAAGTTTGGCGGTATCGAGGAGGAAAGAGCCGTCCTTTTCCGTAAACAGCTCGTTCGCGAGTCCGTAGAAATCGGTGCCGGTCACCTCGTTTCCGAATACAAACGCTGGGACGGTGGAAATCCCGAACTTCGCTATGAGTGCCTTCCCCTTTTCGGAGGACGCTTCTACCGGGACGGCTTCCATGGTGGGAAGGACGCGGCGGAACCATACGAGTGCCTCGTCGGGAGCACAGGCCGCACAGGTCGAGTCCGTCAATACCTGGACCTGAACTTTCGGGTCCGGGTACGCTACCCAGGTTTTGCCGGCCGCGACGAGTACATTGCTTTCCCGAACGGCGCGAGGAGAGAATCCCTCACGACGCATCAACTGTGCCGTATCCACGAACAGGCTTCCCACGAAAAGACCGGAAATAAGAATGACGGCCGCGATGAGATTCTGTATTCGCAGTTTGTCACCCGTTACCGGCGCTGTTTCAGCGACTGTGGGGGTCAGATCGTTCATGTCGTTCATTGGTTCGCTCATACTGTTTTTCGGTTACGATTGAATCCCTCCTATGGATCCGGTCGTCACGCTTACTGGCACGAGCCTCCGACCGGCGTCGATGACGTCGTGTCCCCGCTCAGCGCCTTTTCCGCGAGCTGTTTTTGCATCGCGATGAGGTCGTAGGCTTTCCCCTGATTCTTGACGATGTAGTCGTCGTATCCGATCGTCACGTTCTGATTCGCATAATTCTTCACGACGAAACCGAGAGCGATCCCGATGGCGAATATGAGAACGAGACGTTCCTGCATGCTCAGTCTGCCGATCGCGGATTTCGCGTATGTGTCGATCCGGTCGACCGTAGTCCTCGCCCGCCCGCGCACTTCCGTGCACAGTTTCTCGGAGCGTTTCCGGACATCGTCCGCGATTCCCTTCAGCTTTTCATCCATAGCGTTACTGAATGTGAATGGTTACTGTTTCGGCCCCTCATATTAGCATGACCGCTATTGGCAGACAATTGACAAAATACCCGATAAAGTATCAGAAATGAGTTTTATATGAATCGTGAAAATCTTGGTTGACTTTTGTCTCAAACATGCTATAACACAATTATACTGAACAATTTTCGTCACTTAAAAAATAAGAAAAGCTATGCTTGTCATATTCGAAAAATGCCTTACGTGCGGCGAGGAAATTCATCCAAACATACCGCACGATTGTGTGAAGGCAAAAATGGATGATATGGATGAATTGAAAATAGAACCTCCGGATTTTAAACAGCGGCTTCGAGGGAAAAGTCCCTTGAAGGAATCTGCTCGTACTCACAGAAATTATGATGCTGGCGATAGTCTTTAATTAAGTATGAGTCACCTATAATGTGGTCTATCATGTGATAGACCACTTCTTCTATTGTCAATATTTTATTGGCATAAATTTCATCAAAAACAGCTAGTTTTGGAAACAGTATATGTATGATTACGTGTTCACCTTAGCTCAAAAAAATAGTTCAGAGCAATTTTATCTCCTACCAGCGTCTTTCTTTAGGGAAATCACAAAAACTGCCACCTAAAATTAGTGGTTTTTTATTTGAGCCGAAAAGTGGCAGAATTATTCGATTTCCCAATTTCTGCCACCAAATCTATGCGAAAATCATACCGGTGTCCGTCTTGTGGATACCCCCGTTCCTGGGTCGTGAGACGGTCTCATCGCAC
>JAAXTX010000011.1 GCA_013336285.1 Candidatus Moraniibacteriota bacterium
GGTTCCAAAACTGAGGAAAGCCATTTCGGAGTATCTCCCGTATTACAACGGCGAACGGATCCATATGGGAATCGGGTACCAGACACCGGAGGAAGTGATGCAAAGGTATTGACTAGGGAACGGTATGAAAAATATCTGCCCAACTGCGGGAGAAGGGGTAGTGTTTCGTGAAACAAAAAAAGCCGCATGCGTGATGCGGCTTCGGATATTCGCTATTATGACTTCTTGGATCGTCTTGATCGGACGATGTCCGTCACCTGTTTCTGGATCTTGAGTTCGATCAACTCGTGCGCGATCCGTATCTCTTCCTCGTAGTCCGCGCGGAAGTGATAGATTTCCCTCCATATCTCACAGAAACCGAACAACGTCGACTCGGCGTTTTCGAGGATCCTCTCGAAATTTTCGAGATCTGTCGACGTCAGCGTAAGGATCATCCTCGGTTTGTCATTGGGCGGGCCCTCGTCGAGTTCCGCACGTACCGTCGCGACGTCAGATTTCAATGCCTTGAATCTATCAGTGAAAATCTTGATCAGGATCGTCCGGAACAGACCGTCCGAGAAATTCAGCTGTGGCGGCTTGATCTCGACGATCGCCCCGCTTTCGGTAACGGTCATGTAGATCTTCGGAAACCATTTCCGCTCGATTTTGTGCTTCATCTTGTCGATATCCGGATCGATCTTGAAACTGACATACGATTTATCACCGTCATCCCCGGGTCTTTTCAAATCACTGTGCTCCAGGAGAGGATGGAGATGATGCGGGTGTCTTTTTTCGTGGGTTTTCTTGGTGAAGTGTTCAAAAAATATCTGAAAGAATGTTTTTGGCATGGTTACCTCGTCTGTTGTTTGTAAAGGGCGGAATCACTACCGTGATAAAAGCGTGTTTTTTTGCTTCCGTCAAGGGTTCCGTCTTCCGAATGACATGATGAGATTTGCTTTTCGTTCCTTAGCTTCGAAGACTCAATAGCTCTCCTCGGATAGGGAAGTAAGAATGTCCTAGTCGTTATCTGCTCACTTTCAACCGTTTCATACCAACTGTTACTTGTCTCCCAGTGGCAGGTTCGCGTCGGGTTCGAGGTCAATCGCGTTTTGTTTGAATGTATCGCGTTCTTTCGTGGAGAGATGAGCGAATCGGAGAATGGCGGCAGAGCCGATCATCGCAGCATTGTCGAGGGAATATTGTAGCTCGGGAACGGTGAATTCGGTGTAGGGGAATTCCGCGGCCATGGTGGAAAGGGATTCCCGGAGGCTTGTGTTTGCCGAGACGCCGCCGGCGATGACGAGCGTCTTCGGTGCGAATTCCTCGATGGCCCGTTTCGTCTTCGTGACGAGGACGTCGACGACCGCTTCCTGAAACGCGTGACAGATCTCACTTACGAACGTCTCATCGCGATCGGTCTCCGGGGTTTTTCGGATTTCGTAGAGGACCGCGGTCTTGAGTCCGGAGAAGGAGAAATCATAGTCGCCAGAATCGATCATCGGTCGGGGGAATCGAGAACGTTCGGCATCCTTGAATTTAGAGGCATGTTTCGCGACCTCGGGTCCTCCCGGATAGGGGAGGTCGAGCATTTTGGCGACCTTGTCGAACGCCTCTCCGGCGGCGTCGTCCCTGGTCCGGCCGAGAATTTCGTATTCGAAATGATCCCGCATCAGCACGAGTTCCGTATGTCCGCCCGACACGACGAGCGCGAGTAGAGGGAAGCAGGAATTTCCAATTTCCAATTTCCAATTTCCAATGTCTGACTCAGGACTTCCGATTTCCGACTTTATGGACTTTTGACTAATAAAATTGGCATAAATATGCCCTTCGATATGGTGGATACCAAGTAGAGGTTTTTGCCAGGCGAGGGCGAGTGCCTTCGCACCTGAAACGCCCGCAAGGAGCGCGGGGATGAGACCGGGCCCCCGGGTTACCGCGATCGCGTCGAGGTCGGATGGACCCGCGTCGGCCATGCGCATAGCCTCGTCGATGACGGGGACGAGGTTTTTTACGTGTTCGCGGGCGGCGAGTGCCGGAACGACACCGCCATATTGTCGGTGAAGTTCGATCTGCGAGGAAACGACGGAAGACAGAACGGTCGGCACGCCGTCCTCAATCGTGACGATCGCCGCGGCAGTATCGTCACATGAGGTCTCTATCGCGAGGATTTTCAGTGATTTTTCAGAGTTCATAAGCTGATTCCACTCTAGGGGGATTGCCGGGAAAAGGCAATGAAGACATTTCATGGATAAAAAATACCATCGAAATCGATTGCTCGACTTCGATGGTCAGGTTCGTTTGACGCGCGCTTACTCCTCTTCTCCGAAAGGTGATCCCATGCCCATACCGATGATATGTACGGATCCGGGCATGCTGCCGAAAAGCTCGGCCAGTTCGGCGGGGAGTCCTTCGGGCAGGTTGTTTTTCCGTTCCGGAACGGTTACGATCTTGTAACCGCCGCGGATTCCGATACCGCTTCCTTCGTCGCAGGCCTCCCCGAGACGGTTTTTCATGTTTGCCCACCGCAAATCCGATATCGCTTTGAATACGTTGTAGCGACGTGCTGCGGCTTCCTTGGCCTTCCGTATTTCTTCGGGGCTTTCGGCGGCATCCATTGCCTCATGCAACATTGTATCGGCGCGCTTTCCGAATCGCATAGATGCGGTAGTACAGGCCTTTTCAAAATCATTCATTTCCCCGATGACAACCTCGCCCTCGGCCACCGGTTCTTCGGGGGCTGGTTCGAAATCCCTTGTATTCAGGATTATTGCCAACTCTTCGAGAAATGTTCCGGATGTGTCGATGACGGTTCCGGTTGGGACACCATTTGTTTTGGCCATGTTTTGCTCCAGTTTGGTTTCGTGGATTACGGCGGAACGCCGTTTTTTTAAAGAATCACCTTTTGTAATACTGAGGATACCGTACAGGAAATCACGAAATTGTCAAGTCTTTTCCGGATCTGAAAAGTTAATCGTTGCATTATCGGGAAAAGGACGATGTTCGTATCGTCATGAACGGAAATAATAAGGCCACCGGCGCCGCTGACGCATCGGTGGCAGAAAAACGTTTCGGCGCATGGTGCCAGCCACCGTTCGGTTATCCTAACAGGGCTGCGAGATGCTTCTGAATCATTTCCATGGGACAATCTTCTCGTTCTTTGGACTCCGGGTAGGATACGATCTTGTATCCTTCGCGTAGTCCGACGCCGCTGACTTTGGCGCATGATTCGCCGAGACGATGAATGATATTTGCCCACATGATGTCTGAAATCGCTTCATGAATTGCCATTCGGCGAGACGCCGCATCACGGGCTGATTTCATTTCCGATGGACTATCGGCCGCAATGAAAGACCTTTCCGTTTCTTCGTTTGCCCTTGCGCTGTAGCGTTTCCGTGCCGTGTCGAGAGCTTTTTCGAAGTCATTCAGCTCACCGATGACGACTTCCCCTTCCTTGACCGCGTCTTTCACGGATGGTTCGAAAGCACCGGATATAAGTACGGCGGCGGTCTCTTCGAGGACGGTTCCGGACAGGTCAAGCGTTCTTTTTGTTTTTGGCATGGTTTCTCCTTGTTGTATGTTATGGGTGAATACCGGCGATACGCCGTTTTAAGCAACGAGCCGATTCGGTGAATCGGATACGTAAGTGTCGGACAGGCTGGACGAAATGTCAAGAGTCCGAACAAAAAAGATCGTCCGAGGGGTTGTTCTTTCTTTTACGGCCATTTCGGACATGATTCACCGCCTTGTTTCCTCTACAGCCGCATAAACAGGCAGTGATTCCCCATCCCGCGTTCAGGGTCGTCTTTCATTTTTTCGGTAGTGCGTCTTTCACTTCCGTGCACATCTTGCATCAAGTGGAATGCCCGGGTCGCGGGTCTTTCAGGGTGTCAGCGATTTAGCCGCATTGTCACGGAATTCGTCGGTGCTGCTTCCCATTTCTAGGCTATGGCGCTTGTTTTACAGCGCTTTTCGGTATTAACCGGATCCTATACGAAGCCGATTTTAAAAATTACGATGCATGATTCTAGGATATATATTTAAATCTGGCAATATATGGATAGGATTCGAGAACGTGACCGTGATCGAATGGTACGTGCATGAATGATCTGCTCGATGCGTCTCGTATCGGACCGTTTTTTTTGGGAATTAGGCAATATTTTGGGCGACCTTGAAAAAGTCAAGGCGTACAAGACTAATAAGAGGGAACAGGGTCGCGGCTGAGTGATGTACTGAAAGTGAACAGAAGCGCGGCTTCCTATGGGAGTCGCGCTTTTTTCTTTTTCAGGACTGTTGTCTTCATGACATGGAAGCCGTTCGTGGTTCGGCGGGTAATTCCATAGCGGATGTCTGCCGTGGTTTTTCGGTTCCGACGGTATCGGAAGCTGTATACGGAAACGTAACAAATCAAAACGCGGATTCCTTTTGGAAATCCGCGTTTCGTTCTTTCGGTCGCTTCTACGGGGGCGATCGGTATCCAGATCCGATTATCCGGCAGCTACCATTCTATAGGCCGCGAGTTTTCTCAGGTAGGCCTGCGTTTCCCTGGGAAGGTTGCGATGACTCAGTTCCAGTCTCGGACGGTTCCGGCTTCCGGATTCGAGCGCTGAGACGGCTTTTCGGCCTCCGGCGTTGTATGCCGTCGCGAGGAATCGTCTCAACGTTTCAGGTGACCGCATCAGCGCATCCCGTTGACCCTTATCCACGCCTGACAGGCTCTCGTCGAGAAGCAGGTATGCTGCCATCGCGGCGTTCACCTCGTTCTTCATCCCTTCGGAGAACGACGATATGAGTCGCGCTTCGGGATACATCCTCCGTATTCCGGCATAGGTTCCCGGCATGTATTGGAAGAGTCCGTGCGCTCCCGCCTGTGAGCGGGTTGCAGCATAGGATCCCCGTCCCTTTTTGCCGATGACGGAAAGGACGTCGCGGATCGCCGCCCAGGAGCCTTCGTTACGGATTTTCGATCCGTCGACATGCTCGATGACGGGAATGGCCGACAGTATATCCCGCGGAATCACGTCGCTTACCGATCGGTTCGGAAACGCGCGTGACATGACGCCTCTTTGGCGGAGGGAGTTCGAAGCTTCGGCGGAAATTCGATGCAGGTGATCTGCACCCTTTCCCGCGTCCGTTCCCGTCCCCGTTTCCGAGGTCATCGGGGCGGCAGAGGTTTCTTCGTCTGACGCATGCCCCTTTTTTGCTTTCTGACAGTATGCGTTTGTCGTCGAAAGCGACGCTAGTAATGTGAGTGTCGCTAAGACATATCTTCTTTTCATTGTTTTTCTCGTTTGTTAAAAAACCTTCCGATTTCGATGGGGAACGGTGTCCCGGGCGGAAGTGATCTGCGTTGGAGTATCTGAAAAGCGCTTTTCAGCGTTTTTTCGTTTCCGATGGCACAAATCCAATGAATTGTACCTGATATTATTTAATATGGCAAGAATCGACGTTTCGAGTGACGAATGCCCTCTGATTTCTTGTGGCTCGTAAGGGGGAATTCCATGTCGCCTTTGGCTCCTTGTCCGGGGCATAGTCGGACACTGAGCTTGCTTGTACCCGCCTGTAATCGCCTTCTCCGCTTTCGTTCGAAGCCCGCTTCTGCCTGTCGGACTCACTTCCATAACCCTGGAGCAACAAAAGACTCCCGTATGATGGGAGTCTTTTATTTCCTTTGTAGCCCGTAGGGGAATCGGACCCCTGTTACCAGGATGAAAACCTGGCGTCCTAACCATTAGACGAACGGGCCGTTTCCTGATGTCCGGAAACGAAAACGCGGCGGAACCGCTTGGATTACTGTACCCGAAGGTGTCGGAAAAATCAAGAGACCTGTCATATTTCGCTTCGCGCGCCCTTGTCATGTCGTTGATTATGGAGTATCGTGAATCGATTTCAGAATAGTCACTTAACAGGGAGACGATAATGATCAAGACGAAATCCGTCCGAGAACTGCCGACGCCCGACGACGGGAGGAGGATCTATGTTCCCGGATTCGAAGGGAGATTCGGGCAAGGGATATTTTTCGACCTCATCCTGCCTTCACTCGCTTTCGACGAGGAAGCGTTTCTTCTCCGGCCGTCGTGCAAACGGCTTCGCCGATACGGAAGCGGGGCGGACACGTGGCAAAGCTTCACCGAGATGTATCGGTGGGAACTCTGCCATTCCGACGCGGCGTATCGGGAACTGGGGCGATATGCCGCATCGTCGAAGGAACGGACCGTGACGTTTCTCGATATGTGTGAAACGCCGGAAAAAAGTCTGCGTAAAATCGCGGCTGAAATGTGCGGCTGCATCATATCGAGTGTCGATATCCGGATCGAATGAGAAAGGGAACGTTAAACGAATAGCCGTTCCTATTTTTGTCGCTTGACTTTACCCCCGGAATACCGGCACCTTCGTATCATACGTATCTTACCAACATTCAAACGGGAGACGATTATGCTGAGAACGGGATGTATGAATGTGCCGGCTGATCCGGCGAGGAGAGAGCGCCGGATTTCCATCATGAGCAGGCACACGCGTACGGATGGGAAAACGCCCGATCCGGAAATCACCAGGGAGTCGTATGACGAGTGGTGGAAAGAACTGGCTCCCGATGAAAAGGCGCTCGGGGCGTATCTTCGGAAGGAGGTATCGTTCGAGACGTTCGAGGCGGCGTATGTCGCGAAGCTTTTTTATGATGCCGCCGCGAACGCCGCGATGCATCGGCTGATCAGACTGGCACTCGAAGAGGATGTCGTCTTCTCTGCGTCGAGGAATCCCCGGAATTCTGCCATAGGGGAATTCTGGCGAGGGTATGCTCGAGGACTGCGAGAAATCTGGTGGTGGAAATCATCTGAGAGGGAAAAAAAGGAAGGGAACGATCGATGATCCGTTCCCTTTTTTTCGGTCCGTTCCCGTCGTGCGTGCGTCGACATTGATGCTTGGGGATATTTCTGATACCCTTTCCATACATTACTTCCCGAATATCGTCTCTGCTATGATACATAATCATCATCTGAAAACGTGGTCCGGCTTCGTACGCATCGCATTCCTGGCCGCTTGATCGGAAGGCGCTATCGTTGATTTTTTCACGAGCCGCTTTCAGGGCGGCTTTTTGTCAATCCATTCGATAAAGGGGGATGAAATGAACATAGAAACGGATAGAAATAACATCCGGAATGAAGGGTTCTGTCTTGTTGTCGAGAGCAAGACGCCTTCCCCGATCGTGATAAGTGTGCCTCATGACGGGCTGTCCGGCGGCGTGCTGTCGGGTTTGTTGAGCGTTCGGGAAAAGGGAATGATCCTGAAGGATTCGAACGTGTGGCCGATAGCGAAAGATATCCTGATGACATGTCCGGCGAATGCGGTTCAGGGTTTGATTCCTCGTGATTTCGTCGATTATAACCGATCGTATGAAAAGGCCCTGGAGGATAAGGCTCTCCGCGGTTCTTATGATTCGTACCATCGGAATATCGGACATCTGTTGCAAACCGCGATAAGGAACCATGGCAAGAGACGGTGTCTGTTGCTGGATATCCATGGTTTCGGCATTCAGCCGCGATACGCTCCGTCGGAAGGGTACGACATCATCCTCGGGACGAACAACCGTTCCTCGATTCACTTCGACGACGTGGATAGGGAAATGGCGGGGTACCTTTCCGATCTCGGCTACAGGGTGTTTCTTCCCGCGGAAATGCCGGTGGATCGGCGTCTGGATAGCCTCAATGGAGGGTATACGAACCGTCGCTATTCCGGTGAATTCGGGATAAATGGCATCCAGATCGAGATCGCCAGGAAATTTCGAACGAAGTAAGGAAAAATATCGGGAGTCAGGCTCGCGACAGACCTAGCCGGTTTCTTGTCGAAACGGTAGAGGTTCTTTCACAATAAAACGGACCTATCATCCGATAGGCCCGTTATTTTTTTGTACGCGTAAAGTGACGACCGTTTTTTTTTTCACACGAATCAGATTTCTTGACCCCGTCGTGATGCCGCGCTTCGGCACATCCCGGAACGTTCACTCAAGACGAACTGGAAAATATCCCGAATCATAAGAAGTACATGTCTTCCACGTTTTTTTTCCGTTGGATCAGTCTGTTCATTTCGTTCAATTTGCAACAGGCTTGGCAATTATCCGTTACCCGGACGGATTTCGGTGCCGCATCCATTATTTCCTTGAACGTGGCAGCGTGCAGATCGCCGAGATTGAAATCGGATTCTCCTCCATGGTAGGCGCAGATATCGATTTTTCCGTCCTGCCAGATGAAAGGGGTGAAATGATAAGCTTCGCACTCGTCGTACCCCCTGTCAGAAGCGTCTTTTTCCGTGATTTCAATCAATGGGTGATCGATATCCGGAAGCGTGCATTCGTGTTTTCGTCCCAAGATATCCATCTCGGGACGAATTTGCAGATAGGTCGAATGATTCGGATCTTTTTTCAAACCGTCGAGTTCCTCGGCGAGAGCTATTCCTTCCCGGACGGTCTCGTCATCCTTTTCCGACGAGTAGTTTATACAGAGTCCCAGAGTCCTGCAGGCTCGTAGGCGTTTCAGATTTTCCACGGGGAAAGGTCGGTCCGTCTTGGTGACACGTATCTATTCCATCAGGCTCGGGTCATACCATATTTCCGACAAGGCGTTCGTGAACAAGTCCTGTATCAATCCCGCCGCTTTTACAATCCTCGTGATCTCGTCGAAGTCGGGATGATTGGTCGGTTCCCCGCCTCCAGTCCAGGATATCGACTTCACTCCGCATTCCGCGAATTCCCTGACGAGGATTCTCATTCGCTCCATGTCGAAATATCTTTTTTCGTGTCCTTTCAGTCGGTTATCGTCCACCCTGTAGAAGCACTTCCTGCAATTGGCTTGGCAGACGCCGGAAATCGAGAATTCCACATTGATCGGATAAATGCTCTCGCCCTCGAAATATTCGACGGTCCTGGGGTTGCCAAGAAATTTCGCGGCTGTGTCGAATCGTCCGTTTCGCATAGTGAAGTGAGTATTCGGGGTGTTTCCCGGTTCGAACGGTCCTTGTTTTGGAATCGGTCGTTATCCGTCCAACGTATTCGTTTCCGCGATCTTCCCATATATGCGGGCGCTTTCGCGGATAGTTCTTTTTTGTGTCGCGTATTCCATCTGAACGAGTCCGAAACGGGGCCAGAACCCCTTGTCGAGTTCGAAGTTGTCCAGGAGTGACCAGTGTATATAGCCGCGCACGTCGGTTCCTTCTTTTATCGCCTGATGGATGGATGTCAGCGTTTCTGTGATGAACCGTCCGCGAAGCCGATCGAAGGCATCCGCGATGCCGTTTTCGGTTATGTATATCGGCATATCGTAACGCTTGAGGGCGATGAGGGCATCGTAAATCGATTCAGGGTCATATTCCCAGTCGATGTCGGTACGGACGATGCTCGTCTGGTCACGGGTATCTTTTCCGATGATCTTCTTTTGGTAGTAGTTGAACCCGATGTAATCCTGATATCCCATGAGTCTGTCGAGTAACGAGTAATTCCACCACCAATCCGCGAAGCGGCGGGTGAGCAGGCTGATCGGGGTACGACGGAGGACCTGGAACGACATGAACTGTTTCGTGATGCCGATCTCGGTATCCGGCGCGATGCCCTTCATTTTCAGGTACGCGAGCTTATGGGCCTGCTCGATCCGTTTCGTAACGACGTAATGAAGACGCAGGCTTCGTTTCTCCGGCGGCCAGAATCCGAGCAGATACGAGAAACTCGCATACATGTCCGGCTCGTTGATCGTGACATAGAATTTCACGTCGGATCCGAACGCGGCAGCCATCCGCTCCGCATAACGGGCGAAGCGTTCCGGAAACTTTTTCGAGGCGACGCCGCCCTTTTTCGCGACCCAGACGGGTAGCCAGAAATGCCAGAGTGTCACGAACGGTTCGACTCCTCTCCGCCGTAGCGATGCGATCATTTTCTTATAGTGACCGATAGCCTCATCATCGAATCTTCCTTCTTCGGGTTCGATTCGCGACCACTCGATGGAAAATCGGTACGTGTTGAGATGAAGTTCTTCAAGGATATCGAAGTCTTCCTCGTAACGGTTCCAATGATCGCATGCGATTCCGGAGAGGTAGTTGTTCGGGTCGGAGGCTTCTTCGGCGAACTCGGGATTCCGTTCCTTCTTACCGTATCCGCGCCAGGAGTCGTGCCAACTTTCTTCACGCGCTTCCTTGGCGCGTTTCACGGCGGTCGTTTTCTCCCATTCCGTCCACTCGTTATGAAGGCCTCCTTCGACCTGGTAACTCGAAGTGGCGGCGCCCCAGAGGAATCCTTTCGGAAATTCAAGTTTCGGCATAGGGATATATCGAATGGGATGAAGCTTTTCCGTGGTCATGTTACCACGAAAGGTATAACCGGTCACCGGTATGGAGGGCTTGGAGATGTTTCAAGCTCGTCTTATACTGTCGGTATTATCGTCGTAATCATAATCGTATGTCACATGAATGGATTCCGGGGACGCAGCCGAGAAAAGAGGCGCCTTCGGACGAAGCCGACGTCTTTAGACGGTTCATCAAGGAGCGCGGCATGACTCCGAAGCAGGTTGACACGGCCCTGTCCATGTATTACGAACAGGGCTCCGCCGGTGGCGAGGTTTTGGATGCGGAGGTCTATGAGTTGGCGAAGATGTTTCAGGATGCCGACGAACGAGGCGTACCGCTCAATGTGTTCGGGGACGTATTGCGTACCGGGCCGGAGCGGGAGAAGAAGGATCCTCGGACGGAGATGCTCGGTTCTTTTCTTGACTTCGCCGAGAAGAGCGGGCTATCCGCACAGCAATTCGAGGACGCCATGTCGATCTTTCTGAACGGAGAATCCTCGGAGGAAGCGAGTCCCGATGAGGCAGTATACTCGCTGGCGAAGATGTTTTCGGATTTCGAGCGTGATAAGGGAATGACGGTCGATATGCCCGGGAAGGCGTTGATCGAGCTCAGACGGCGTGAGGCGTCACCGGGGCGTTTCATGTCGTACGTGGACGGGCTGCCGATAGGGGAATCGGACAAACAGGCGCTTAAGGGTATCCTTGATGCGGGAAAATCGGGATCGATCGTGTTCAGGTATCTTAAACACGCCAAAGTCGGTCTTCCTCCGGTCGGTTTCGAAATAGGCGGCGATTTTCTGGCGCTTGCGAAGCACGAGCGTGCCGATTTTATGGTGCAGGCACTGGAACAGGTGACATCGCGTTTCGGTAGGGACGAATTCAGCGTGAGTTTCATCGAAGGGTTACGCCGCGGCTGAGTAAAACGAGTGTTCCCGTGCGATGACGTCTGGGTTTCACGCGAGTTCCGTTTCGGTCTCAGGACCGGAATCGGCTTATCGAGATTCAATCTCGGAAAGCGGCCGGAATGAACAGGGCTTTCCGCCGGGGATGAGTTTCGTGTGAGAGGGCATGAAAAAAACCTGCGGTCGGATGTGACTCCCTTCGCAGGCTTTTCTATTCAAGACTTTGTTGACCAGCCGATTTTCGCCCCGCAATGTCTGCAGGCATGAGCCGGCGCATAATACCTGTTTCCCTGGAACAGAAACCGGTATTTACAGAGGTCGCACTCCATGAAATAGTTGCTTGAAACTGATCTCTTCGGGGTGACGTTCTTGGTGAGCCGATGTTCCGACCGGGCTATATATTCCAGAAGTGCCGTTTCCGACATCGCCTGAATGTCCCTCGGTCCGTTCCACATGACTTCCCCCCCCGCAGCCCTCGCAATGAATGGTTCTCGGGTCGCGATCGTTGCCGGGGAAAAGAAATTCAAAGCCGCAAACGGGACACCATTTCCAATAGCTGTTCCGCTCGTTGTTCGGCGGTTCGACGGGGAAAACATCCATTGGGAGGTCGTCCCTAAGGCGGGCCGCATTTTCGCGAAGTTCGTCGATGGCCGTTGTTCCGGTATTCGAATTCATCCGTTCTCCATTTTCAGGTTGTAAAAGACGCCCGGCTATCGTATTCCGTTGTCCCGGTTTTGTCCATCCGCCTACTCCAAATGGATCTTTTCCTCGAAGCGGCGGAGTTCTTCCTGAAGAAGGGCGTGTCTCAAGAGTGTGGGGTCGGCCGTAAGAAGATCGCCGGCTTCGGCGCGGGCGATCTCGACGAGGCGGAGGTTCGTGAGGTTTTCCATCGTGATGTCGGGCAATCCTGACTGACGCGTGCCGAAGAACGCCCCGGGCCCGCGCAACGCGAGGTCGGCCTCGGCGATCTCGAAGCCGCTCGTGCTTTTTTCAAGTGTCTCGAGCCGGACATTTTCCACGGCGCCGTCGCCGGGAAACAGGAAACAATATGACTTTCGGTTGCCGCGGCCTATGCGCCCGCGGAACTGGTGGAGTTGAGCAAGGCCGAAACGGTCCGCGTTCTCGATGATCATGACGGTCGCGTTCGGGATGTCGACGCCGACTTCGACGACCGCGGTCGCGACGAGGACGTCCGTTTCGCAGTCACGGAATTTTCGCATTTCCTCCTCCTTTTCCTTGGCTTTCATACGGCCGTGGACAAGCCCGACTCGGAGGTCGGGGAATATTTCCGTGCGAAGCCGTTCGGCTTCCGCGGTTGCGGATTTCACGTCCTCAAGCGCTTCGCTTTCCTCGATAAGAGGGAGGATGACGAACGTTTGACGACCCTTGCCGGCCTCGGAACGGATGAAATCGTATACGAGTGCACGGTCGGCATTGTTACGGGCGATTTTCGTCTCGATCGGCTGGCGGCCGGCCGGCATCTCGTCGAGAACGGAAAGGGCGAGATCGCCGAAGAACGCGAGCGCGAGCGTCCGTGGGATCGGGGTAGCGGTCATGGTGAGGAAATGCGGTACCTGTTCCGGTAACCCGTCATCGAGTCCGCTCGCACGGGCTTGGAGTGCCGCGCGTTGTTCCACTCCGAAGCGATGCTGTTCGTCGACGACGACGAGTGCGAGATCGTGAAAACGGATGCCTTCCTGCAAGATCGCATGCGTGCCGACGATGATTTTCGGAATGCCGACCTCTATCGCTTTGGCGAGCGAAGCCTTGCTCGCGCTATCGCGACCGAGGTATCGATACTCACGCGTGAGGAGAGCGACAGTGAAAGGCTCATCCGAGAAAAGTCCGGAGAGACTTTCCCAATGTTGCCGGGCGAGGACTTCGGTCGGTGCGAGAATGGCAGCCTGATATCCGGCAAGCGCCGTCGCTCGGGCCGCGGTGGCCGCGACCAGGGTCTTTCCGGAGCCGACATCGCCATTGAGAAGGCGATTCATCGGCTGCGGGAGCGAGAGGTCTTTCAGGATGTCGTTGATCGCTCTCCGTTGCGCTTCGGTCGGCTTGAACGGAAGCCTCGCAAGAAACGTATCGGTCGGGGATTCCGTATCCGAGATCGGAACGGCGGACGAGGTATCGTACAGTGCCTTTGTCTCAAGCGCCTTCAATTGGAACAGGAACATCTCGTCGAAGGCGAAACGTTTTCGGGCAAGTTTCCACTCCTCCTCGTTTTTCGGCAGGTGGATATACCGGAGTGCGTTCCGGAGCGAGGGGAGATGGAGTCGCGCGAGGATATCCTCGGGAACGGGATCGGGAATCTCTCGAACTTTCTCGAGCAGCTCGACGATCTGCCACCGGAAGAAACGTGAACTTACGCCGCCGATTTCGGGATAGACAGGGATGAGTCGCGCCGTATGCGTGGCCGTGCGTGACGCGCGTTCATAGTCGGGTGTCTTGAAAAGAAGCCCTTTGCCATCTTCCGAAACGCGTCCGGATAGGCGGATACGGAGCCCCTCCCGGAGTGTCTGTGCGATGAACCGATTGCCGAACCAGATCGCACGGACCTCGCCCGTGTCGTCCCCGATAACCGCCTCAGTGAGGAAAACCTGTTTGCGGTAGGTACGTCCCGCCGATAGACGGATGACTTTTCCCTCGATGGTCGCGAGTCTGCCGACCATGAGTCCTGATACGGGATGAATGACGGAATAATCCTCGTAGGATCGGGGAAGATGGCGTAGCAGATCTCCAACGGTCGAAAGCCCGCGCTTTTCAAGCCGGGAGAGGATGGTTTTCTTGAACGCGGAAAGCGTTTCGAGTCCGGTTTCTACGGAGAGTAGAGGCATATCGGCAGCATAGCAGGGCGGCAGGATAAAAAAAAGACCGACAGGTTGGGGTTCCTGTCGGTCAGGCGATTCATCGGGGAGGCGTGAGGGACATGCACTCGCGCACGATTGCCGTCACGTCGGTTCGAACTTCCCGTTTTCTGCGGGCTTCAGCGTCGGCGCAGCAACCCTCGAATGATCGTTTCAGGTCGCGGATCTCACTTTCCAATACGGACACTTTCCGGATCAACGCGAATTCCATGATTCTCATCTGGTTTGCCTGATCGATTCTCAGATGATCCGGAAATCTGAACCTGGAGACGAAGTCGTCCGTCTCTTCGAAATGATCCGTTCCTTCGGTTATACCGTCCGGAGGAGGATCTATGCCGATATTTTTCCAGAGTTCGTTGATCGCGGTCTCCTTTTCGTCATCGGTCATGTCCAAAATGACGTTGCCATCGGATGCTTTTTCCAATCTTCCTTCGAGTCGAAGGAAGAGGCGGAGTCCGCGGTTATGATACATCGAGAAGACGGGGTGTAATACCGATAATCTGGCATACCTGGAAATCCTTGAGGAAAGCGCAATCTGTTGGGATGACGACAGGGTCGTTTCCGGGACTATGCACAGTGTCGGCTTCAAAAAACCGGCATGGCGGTATGCGTTGACCGTACGAAACTGCATTAGGTTTTTTGTGCTCATCGTTATCTCCGACGGTTATGTTAAATGAACGAAACGATACGAATTGACATCGGCGAATGTAGCATGGGATATCTCGTAAGTCAACGTAAAACGAAAACCGCCATGCGACGGCGTGGCGGTTTTCGTGACCGTTTCATCGGTCGATAGCGGGGCTACCATACGGGTGTGTCCCCATGAGGAATCGAACCTCAATCTCAGGCTTCGGAGGCCTACGCTCTATCCGTTGAGCTATGGAGACGGATCAGGTAACAGAGAACGGCGAACCGGGGAGAGTCGAAAGTCGATAAGGTCTATCAAGTCGAGAGTCGGGAACGGGGACAGGGAATGAGGGACCGCTTTAGGATAGGATACTTTCCGGATTCGGGCAAGGATAAGGAAAAAAAGACAAAATCATTCACCCACTTCTCGTACATCAAAAAACTCCCCATGAAAGGAGAGTTTTTCTTGTGCGCTCGGCAGGAATCGGACCTGCGACCTTTTGGACCGCAACCAAACGCTCTATCCACTGAGCTACGAGCGCCCCCAGTCCTGAGGGACTTTATCAAATATGGAACATTCTTTCGACCGTGTCAATGATATTCGGCTCGTATTTGATTTCGGGGATGAAATCGAGGAGGATTCTCCTGACGATGTCGGGCTGGTTGTCCTCGAGAGGGATATGGACGCGCGGCGAGAGTATCCCGCCTGTCTGGATGATGAGATGATTCGGGAATTGCGGATGATTCTCGATTATCCAGAAGGAGCTTACGGAGTCGTAGTCGTAGAATTCCGGACCGGCCGTTATGCCTTTCTCAGAGATCGCGAACAGTACCGTTTCATCGGGGTGGTTGAAGAGTAGGTATCCGACCATACCGATCAGTATGAACGTGATCGCCATGAGCGGGCTGTTCATGAAAAGCGAATAGGCGATAATCGCGATTAGCGCGAAAACGATCCAGGCGTAGGATTTTTTGGTTTGTAGGATCGGCGGCATATGCTTGACCGATTCCCACCAGATGATGGATTCGCCGGCATTGAACGAGTGATAGTCGCGACTTTCGGTCTCTTCCGCCTGTCGGCGCTGCGACTCATGCGAAAACAAACCGTGATGATCGGTCCGCTCCGGCTCGTTCCTGTTTCCCGGCACGTGCATGTCAAAACTCATAAAAAATGACGATTCGCTCTCGTTTTCTATGGAACACAGTATAGCACGCCTTCCCATGGCTTCACAGGTATGACGTATTCTGATAGCCTGAATTGGGCGAGGCAGACGTGTAGTGCCGGATGCGTGAGGGATATCCTGTCAGGGCGGAGGGGTGGCCGAGTGGTTGAAGGCAACGGTCTTGAAAACCGTCGGACCCGAAAGGGTCTCGTGAGTTCGAATCTCACCCCCTCCGCCGTGATAGGATCGGAATCGGTCCTGAATCGAATATTCCCGTGGCAGGAACGATCCGGTTCGTTTATTCGTCTCTTTTGGTTGAAAAAACCGAATCAAAGCGGACCTTTTGCGTGTTACCTGTCGGTAACGCAATTTTTGTATACCCCATGAATCCCATTGGCAGGATACTGTTTGTATGCTGGAAAAATAAGTCCATTTCGATATGAACGACAGAGGCGATGGGCATCGCATTATTAATAATTTTGCAAATAAGCTATTAGTTAGGTATTTTTTCGACGGTTGGATAAGTAAACATAGTATCAATTAACAAAACAAAAAAGGAACAACACCATGCCAGAAAACAATCAGAAGGAACTTCTCGCCGCACTTTTAAGCGGCGTTCTCCCGAATGGAGTGCTCGCTAAAATGCTGTCAGGGGATGAGAAAATCTACAACCCCGTGGTTGATCGCACAGGCGATAAGATTCTCATTCCGGAAGGCGCCCATCTGCCCGATGTGATCAGTTCACTACAACGGCAGCATGAGCGTGAGGAACAGCGCACGCGCATTCACGTGACCATTCCGGTCTCGCCGTGGGATGGCGCCCTGGCGCTTGTCCACGCGATCGAGCAGAATCTCGGTGTGGTCATCCAGCAGGGGAGCGCGCATCAGATCGACGTCGAAGTCGAACTGGGCAAGACCATCCAGGTGCCGTGGGGCGAATTCGAGTTGCCCGGCATGGAAGGGGCTGAAGTCGAGACGGATTTCGACCTTGATAGCGGCCGTGTTGTTTTTCAGTGCCACGTGACCTGCAAAAGGAAGTATGAGGACAGGGTCAGAAGGTTGCTCGATACCGTCCGGGAACGTGCTATGAAAGAAAGCCTTCATCGCGGGAAGGCGTTCAGTATCGTATTCAAGGACAAGGACGGTCGCGAGATCAAGATGCCGAAGCCGAAGTTCTTCGAGTACAGTGGTGAGCAGCCCGTCTTCAGGGCTGAGCTTGCGGCAGCGATCGAGCGTAACGTGTTCGTTCCCATCCGTCACTCGAATGAGTTGCGGGAAATGGGCGAGACTCTCAAGCGTGGTATTCTGTTCGCCGGTGAATACGGGGTCGGCAAGACCCTGTTGGCAAGCAACATCGCCAATGTCGCGACCGCGGAGGGTTGGACCTTCATCTACGTGAAGGATTCCGAGGAACTTCCCGAGGCGCTGCGGTATGCCCAGCAGTATCAGCCTGTCGTTGTCTTCGCCGAAGACGTTGACAGGGTTGCCGGGTCCAAGCGCACCGACGAAGTGAACGAGCTTCTGAACCAACTTGACGGTATCGACAGTAAGACCGCTCAGATCTTCACTATTTTGACATCCAACCATCCGGACCAGATCAACGAAGCGATGAGACGCCCTGGAAGAATTGATATGGTGCTCGAGGTGCTGTCTCCCGACGAGGATACGGTCTCCCGCATGATACGCCAATTCTCAAAGGGCAACCTGGATCCGGAGGCGGATCTGACCGAGGTATCCGGAATCCTTGCCGGTGAGGCGCCCGCGAGAGTCCGTGAGACCATCGGCCGCGCCAAACTCGAAGCGTTGCGTCGCACCGGAAAAGCCAATGCCAAGATTAACGGCGACGATCTGGCCGCGGTCGCCAAAGAGGTGAAAGCGGAATCGGCTCTCTTCAGGAAGCCGAACGAAGCCGCAAAACCGGCAGCCAAGGAACTCGCCGACGGTCTTTTGGCGGCTTCGAATGCGATGCACAAGGTCCTCGGCAACGGGCACGCCGTCGGAGCCTGATTCCCTGTTTGTTCTTTCTGTTCTTTCTTTCTCCCATGTTCTTTCGTCAGCGATACATCCTACCGGCAGCGAATGCTGGTAGGATGTTTTTTTGTTTTACTGCCGATGATATACTGCCGTGGGGATAATCGACATACGTCTTGGGTGGTGCGATACGCTTCAACCAGACCCGTCAACGATGGAATGGATAACGAAGTGGTATGATATGACCAAGGGGTACTATTTTGAACGTGATCGATGAATGCTATGGAACGGGATGTCAACGCGGAATCGCAGCCGATTCCCGTATCGCGCAAGCCGAAACAAAGCGGCATACAGCAACGGTTGAAGAAGACCGAGAAGTTCGCATACAATCTTTGCAAGTCCATGCTGAGCCTGAAGCGGTTCAATCGTTTTCTGCGTATCCTTGGTCCTGGTTTGGTTACGGGAGCCGCGGATGACGATCCGTCGGGCATCGCGACGTATTCGCAGGCGGGGGCCGGATACGGACTTGGACTCCTATGGGCGTTCCCGCTCATGTACCCGTTCCTTCTCGCCGTGCAGGAAAGCTGCTCCCGGATCGGCGCCATCACTGGCAAGGGGTTGGCAGCGGTCATCAAGGAACACTACAGCAAGAAACTCCTCTACATGTCGGTCGGACTGGTCGTGATTGCCAATACCATCAATATCGGTGCGGACCTGGGCGCCATGGCGGAAACGACAAGGCTCTTCGTGAATGCCCCGTTCGCGCTTTTGGCGATCTTCTATGCCGTCGTCGTCGTTTTATTGGTCATCTTCGTGAATTACAAGACGTATGCGAAACTGTTGAAGTGGCTTGCCATAGCGCTTCTCTCGTATCCGGTGACGGCGTTCATCGTCGGACAGGACTGGCCGGAAGTGTTTCGACATACGTTCACGCTCACGCCGCAGATCAATTTCGAAACGATGTATATTTTCGTCGGCGTGATCGGTACCACCATATCTCCATACCTTTTCTTTTGGGATACGTCGGAGGTGGTCGAGGAGGAAATAGCGAAACACAACCGGTCCAAAATCGGCGAACTTCCGAAGCCGACCAAAAGGTTCCTTCACAACCTTCGCATCGACAATTTCGTAGGCATGACACTTGCCAGTATGACCGCCTGGTTCATCGTGATCGCCTGCGCCTCTACGTTGTACAAGAGCGGTATCACCGAAATCGATACTGCCGCCGACGCCGCGCGAGCCCTCGAACCGTTGGTTCGTAATTTTCCGAACTCGGGCTTCGTGGCGAAATTGATATTTTCCGTGGGAGTCATCGGGCTCGGTCTCCTGGCAGTACCGGTTTTGGCCGGTTCATCCTCGTATGCCATCAGCGAGGCATTGGGTCTGAAAGAAGGCCTGTATCGGAAATTTCGGAAGGCGAAGGGTTTCTATGCGATTATAATCCTGGCCGCCTTGTCGGGACTCGGTATGAACTTCATCGGACTGGATCCGATCAAGGCGCTCATATTCGCAGCTGTCTTCAATTGTATAGCCGCGGTCCCGCTGCTCTTCATGATCGCGAAAGTCGGTAACAACGAAAGTATAATGGGGGAATACAAGAACGGCCCGGTATCGAACGTTTTCGTCAGGACGGCATTCGGAATCATGACGGTGGCGGTTCTCGTGCTCTTCTACTCGTTCTTCAGGGGTTGAAATCAAGGTTTGTGACGGCAAAAGAAAAACCGCATATGTGATGCGGTTTTTTGACTTCATTGTTCTTTTCGTCCTTTTTTCTTCGGGGGAATCAGGAACAGATTATTTCCTCCGGTGCCGATGGCAAGAATCCGATACCCGGGTCCTTTCATTGATTTTTCCGGCACTTTCTTTTCAGGAACGACTTTTTTGGGAACTATCGGTTTTCGCGCGGCACCTTTGGTGTCCGCCTTACTGCCTTTTCCGGACATGGCACCTCCTCCTTTTTGGTTTACGAAAGCAAGCCATTAAAGCAGAAACGACGAATTAAGGCAAGTCAAAAAAAATAGGTTTTGATTCACTGCGCTACGACGACGCCAAAAATCTTTTTAGCGCCGGATTTTTTGAGGGTTCTGGCACACTCCTCCAATGTGGTGCCGGTCGTCGCGACGTCGTCCACGAGCCAGACGACTTTTCCTTTAACGGCTCGTTTCAGATCCGGATTTCCGAGTGAGAGGGAAAACGCATCGCGCAGATTCTCTTTTCGCTCTTTCGCGTTTCGGCTTTTTGCCTGCGGAAGGGTGAAACGTTTTCGGATAAGGATATCTTCCCGAACCGGGATAGGGAAACCCGGTATGAACGATTCTGAAAATGATCGGGCGATAAGTGCGGACTGGTTGAATCCGCGGTAGCGCATACGCCATGGATGAAGCGGGACGGGGATGATGATATCTGGGATGGAAAGATCGGTATCCCGGGCCCGTTCGGCGAGAAGCGTTCCGAGTGGGAGTGCGAGATCGGGTACGAATTCGTATTTGAGCGCGTGGATGGCTTCCGCTACGACCGCCTGTTCGTGGAAGATGGCCGGAGCGAACACGCCGTCGAGCGCGGACCGTTTCCGGCATCGAAGGCAGGTCTCACCGTCCGGAGTTCGAACCGTCCGACAGATGGGACAATCGAAAACGCGTCTTCGCGGTACTGCTTGAAGACAGGATTCGCAAAAGAAGATATCCGGTTTCCCACAGGAGATACAGGCACGCGGGAACAGGATATCCGCGATGAATTCTCTGAGTTTCAGGTACAAGTAAGGCGGAGATTTCCCCGTTTCGCGTATTGCCTCGGGAGTTTCCATAAGGGTTTTCCCTTCAGCGATTCATGATATCGCGCATTCGATCGAGCCGTTCCTGACCGAGAGGATTATGCGGATGCGCCGGCCCGGCGTTTCGGGATCGAATCCTGTCGCAATGAGTTTCCGTGCAAGCGGGAGACTCACGAGTTCCTCGATGTTCCTGCGTACGAGTCGGGCGCCATGTTCGGGGGCGAAGCTCCTTTCCGCGAGGAACCGTATGACGGGTGCCGATGCGGAAAGAGTGACTCCCTGTCCGCGGAGCCGGGCACGGAGCGTATCGAATTCGATCCGGGCGACACGTTCCATCGCATCGGTTCCGAGCGGATTGAAGATTACCGTGTTTCCGAGTCGTGCGATGAGTTCCGGTCGGAGTGATTTCTTCGCTTCCTCGAGGACCGTTCTTTTTACGGATTCCAGCGCGAGTCCGGTCAGATCCTGTTCGGAAAAACCGATACGGCCCTTGCCGATGAACGATTCGGTGCCGACGTTCGAGGTGAGGATGACGAGTGCGTCGCGGAAATTTACCTTCATGCCTTCGGCATCGGTGATCGTCCCTTCGTCGAGAATTTGGAGGAGTATGTTGGACACGTCCGGGTGAGCCTTCTCTATCTCATCGAAAAGGACGACCGCATGCGGCGTACGGCGGATGCGTTCGGTGAGACGACCGCCTTCGCCGTAACCGATATAACCGGCCGGTGCGCCGAGCATTTGCGCGACGCTGTGTCGTTCCATGAATTCGCTCATGTCGAAACGTATGAGGCGGTTCCCATCGCCGAAAAACTTCTCGGCGATGGTTTTGGCAAGCAGGGTCTTACCGACACCCGTGGGTCCGAGGAACAGGAATGATCCGAGCGGTCTGTCCGGATCGCGGACACCGCCAAGTGCGCGAGCGAGCGAGGATTCTATGACCGATATCGCTTCTTCCTGATGGGTGACCGCGGATCGGAGCCCCGTTCCGAGGCATGACAGGCGATCGGCAGGAGTCTCGTTTTCGAGTGACGAGAAGGGTATTCCCGTCATGGCTGAGACCGTTTCAAGAAGATCGCGGCGGACGACTTTTACGGCGGGAGACTTGGGTTTCCCGGCCTTTGATCGGCGTTCGAGGCCTTCTTTTTCCGTCCGGAGCCGTGTCTCGTCGTCAAGCAACTTGGCAGCCTCGTCGTATTTTCCTTCGCTGATGAGCGACTCTTTTTCCATGGCGAGATTGCGCAGGGCACTCTCGATCGCCGCTGCCGCCCGCCCGGCATGATCGGTGCCCCGGCGGTTTTTCGCGAGCGAGGACGCTTCGTCGAGTATGTCTATGGCCTTATCCGGGAGAAAACGTCCGTGAAGATGTCGTACGCTGAGCGAAACGGCGAGGTCGAGGAGATCGGTCCCGATCGCGACCCCGTGGAAACGTTCGTACGAGCCGCGTATATGTCGGAGAAGCCGTCGGGATTCCTCGGGGGACGGTTCGTCGACGGAAACGGTCTGAAAGCGTCGTGAGAGTGCCGGATCCTTCTCGATATGCTTTTTGTATTCGGTAATGGTCGTCGCGCCGATGACACGGATTTCACCGCGGGCGAGCGCGGGCTTCAGGATGTTTGCCGCATCGAGACCGCCGGAGGTATTGCCGGCCCCGACGATGGTGTGGAGCTCGTCGATGAAGAGGATGACTTCCGGATGCCCTTTCGCTTCGCGGACGATATCCTTGAGGCGAGCCTCGAATTCACCGCGGAAACTGGTCCCGGCAACGACGAGCGCGAGGTCGAGCGCGAGAATCCGTTTTCCGGTGAGAGTGCCTGGTGCGGTTCCCTCGCCGAGTCGACGCGCGAGCGCGGAGACTATGGCGGTCTTACCGACACCGGGCTCGCCAAGGAGAAGAGGATTGTTTTTTTCCTTTCGCCCAAGGATGCGTATGACCCGGTCTATTTCCGTATCCCGTCCGAAAAATTCTTCGCCGCGCTCCCTGGAATCGCGACCGAGATCGACGGTGAACTGAGAAAGGGACGGAGTATCGTCTTTCTGACTCTCGTCCGGCCGTGCGAGCGAAAGATCGGGAAGATCGAGGAGTTTTCCGAAGCTGGGAAAATGATCCGGCTCGAGATGCGATTCAAGCGTTTCGAGGACCGGATCCGGTTCGATGCCTCCTATCGAGAGGATATCGGCGAGTTCCGGATCGGGGTTCTCGATCAATGAATAGACGAGGTGTTCGGTGCCGACGTACGGCGATCGGAAGTCGCTTGCGATGAAATAAGCCTGTGCGAGCACCGTTTTGGTCGCGGAAGAGAAGGGGATATCCCGTCTCGTCTTATTCTGTCCGCGCCCCTTTTTTTGAGGAATCCCGTTCGTTGCCGCGGTATCGGAAAGACAGAACTGTCCGAGGAACTCTTTCTTTAAGCCGGTATTTCCCAGGAAAAGACTGCCGAAACTCCCTTGTTCAAGAAGGATCGAGAGCAGCAGGTGTTTCGGGAGAACGGTGTCGGATCCGGCGGCGCGTGCAATGACCCCGGCTTCCTCGAGGGTTTTCCGGGCGTGTAGGGAGAGTTTTTCGGAAAGTCGCTCGGGTATCATGATTCTGTTCTTATCCTCCTTATGAAGGGTTCGATTGATAATATATGAACGTTGTCGGTCATATCGCGGATAATGGCATTTCCGGTGCAGGCACATTGTATTTTCTTGGAGGGAGGGTGTCAATCATGCGGGTAAGAGGTCGCTCTGGCCGGGAATCGTGGATTGTGGTATTCTGGAAAAAACGGAATGCGGTTTTTCCTTGGAAACACACAAGATATTTTTTCTATGAAGATGTTCGCAAAGGAGCGGTTTCTCGGTGTCGATTTCGGCACCGAATCGATAAAGGCGGTCGAACTCGGTGTTCGTGGCGGTAAGCCGTTCGTCTCGAACTACGGGGAGGCGCTACTGTTCTCCGGACAGGGAAAGAACACCGCGACCCGTTCGCTACGGGAAGAGATAGCGATCCGGTTCCGGTCCCTGCTTGATCGTATGCATCCCGATACGAACGAAGTCTGTATTTCCATGCCTTCTTTTCTCGGGTTGATTTCGCTCATCGATTTCCCGGAAATGACTGAGGCCGAACTCGAGGAAGCGGTGCAGTTCGAGGCTCGGAAGTATATCCCGAGTCCGCTTGAGGACGTCGCTCTCTCGTGGGAGGCCGTCGGTGACACTCATGATTCGGAGAAAGCGAAGAAGACCGAGGTTCTTCTGGTCGCGGCACTGAACAAGGACGTGCATCAGTATGAAAGCTATGTGAATGTCGTCGGATATGATATGAAACTTCTCGAACTCGAGACGTTTTCCATAGCCCGCTCACTTGCGGGAAATGAACCGGATCCCGTGCTTGTCGTTGATATTGGCGCACGCGCCGCGAATCTTATCCTTGTCGAGAACGGATTTCCGAAGAAAAGCCGAAGTATCGATTCCGGCGGCAGGGATATCACGAGGACTCTGGCGGAAAGTCTCAATATTTCCATAGATCGCGCGGACGAGATGAAAAAGAGCGGAAAGGATTTCCTGAACGCGAAGGATATCGCGATCATTTTCCCGCCGGTCGAGACGATAGTGAGCGAGGCGAAACGGATGATAGTCTCGTGGGAGGAAAAACGTCCGAGTCGGACGGTGAAGAAATTGATTCTTTCGGGAGGTACGGGACGACTCGCGGGATTGGTCGAATATACGTCGAAAAAAGTCGGGGTTCCGGTCGTTATCGGCAATCCGTTCGAGGGAGTATCGGTCCCGTCGGAACTTGACGCACAGATAGATCAACTCGGTGCTTCTTTTTCCGCGGCGATCGGACTTGCATTGTACGGGATTCGTTCGGCCGAGAAAAAATGACGACCTTCCGCCGGTATCGTTTATCCTGGTATGGCCTTGTCGAATTATGCTATAATCGTGAAAGGGTAAAAACGGAATACAAAAATTATGCCGGGTATAAATCTTTCGCAATCGGTGCAGAGAAAGGAGGAGGAAAAGAAGGTGAAGCGGTCATCATGGACCGGGACTGTTCTTATGTCCGCGGTGTTGATACTCTCTCTCGTGGTCTGTGGCGGGTTGTATTGGTATGATTCGTCTCTCACGTCCGAAAACGAAGGCACTCTTCGGCTCATCGAAGAGGAGAGAGCGAATATCCCGCAGGATAAGGTAGATCAAGTGGCGGATTTTCAGTTCCGGATCGAAAATATCAGCGACAGCTTCAAATTGACGACTCATCCGGAGCGGACCCTTTCCCTTCTCGAGGCGAACATCCTTCCCGAAGTCGTACTTTCGACATTCACGTTCGACAAGACGAAAGGCACCGTGATTCTTGCAGGTGAAGCGAATGAATATCGGAACGTGGTGCAACAGATGACGGCGCTCAAGAAGTCGCCTCAGGTTTCGTCGTTGTCGGTGGACAATCTCGGCAGGAACGAGAACGGAAAGGTGAGCTTCTCGTTTTCGTTGGTCGTAGCTGACTAACACGTACTTACTCCCTACGTAACTACACGTATATGCCGATAAAGAAGATTTTCCCGTTTTTGTTCATAATCATCCTTATTTTTGCCGGGTTCGGTTACGTGAAGCCGACAGTGGAAGCGATTATCGCGAAGCGGGCGAACGGGGAAGTGTTGCGGGAAGATCTTTCAGCGGCGAAGAGGACGAGACAGAATATAGATCAGATTTCAGGTTCACTTGATACCGTTCTTGCGAGTGATGCGGGAAAGGCCGCTTTCGCCTATCTTCCGCAAAAGTCCGATCAGGAGAGAATCGTTGATATCATGAATTACTTTTCATTCCAGTCCGGAGTATCGGTCGACGAGATCACGTTCGAACATTCGACTAAACAGCCGATGTTGATGGGAACCGATACTCCCGTGGACCAGGTTGCCGGGGTTGCGATCGCTCCGAGCGCTCCCGCGACTCCCGTTCCGGAATCAGTCATCATGACGATGGGAATTCGGGGTTCATATGAAAGCGTGAAATCATTCGTGGAAAAACTTTCCACCTCCGGAAGGTTTCATGTCGTTGAGAATCTTTCAATAAAGAAAGAGGACGGACAGGTGAATCCGGACGGTACCGCCGTAAAGTCCGATCTGTTGCTCGCCTCGGTCAAGGCCGAATTCTTCAATCTGTCGGTACGAAGTTATCCGGGCGCCCATCTGTTACCCGTCTTCACTCAGGGGGTATTCGATACCGCCCCTATCGATCAGCTGCTTGATTCCGAGGAATCGGTTCCCGCATTGCAGGATCCGGCGGCTTCCGGAAGAAGTAATCCGTTCGCGTCATAGTCCGGAGCCGTATGAAGGAAGAATCCTCCGAAAACACGACTCCCCAGGTTTCCGGGGGCGGTGTCGGTGTAGGCGAGGGCCAGTCGACCAAGGTTTCCGGGACCGATCTTGAAACGCTTGCCAAATCACTCGGCATCCCGTTGCTTTCTGTAGCGCCGAAAGATATCGACAAGGCGACTTTGACATTCATCGCAGAAGAGACCGCGAAACGGCATAACATGGCCGTCTTTTCAAGGGATGGGAAAACGGTCAGCGTAGGAATGCTTGATCCTGAGGATTCCGAAGCGCTCAACGTGCTCCGGTTTCTCGCGGAAAAGGAGCATGTCGATATAGAGATTTCTCTCGTCTCAAAAAAGGTACTTGATGAGATATTCGAGCAGTATAGGGGTACGGCTGAGGCCTTGAAAGAAGCCATCCTTTCACTCGAGAACGATGAGTCGTCTGTATCGCTTATAAGCGAAGGCGAGGAAGAAAAGGAAGCGAAAGACCGAGAAGTGCTTCAGGACGCGCCGATCGCCCGTTTGGTCGAGTCGATCGTCAAACATGCGATCGAGGCGCGTGCGAGCGATATCCACATCGAGCCTACGGAGGAAGGGTACCGGGTCCGTTTCCGAGTGGATGGCTTGTTGCATTCCTCGCTTGTGTTTCCTCTTCCGATAGGACGGGCCGTCGTGGCGCGCATAAAGATCCTCTCGAACCTGAAAATCGATGAGAAACGGAAACCGCAGGACGGGCGGTTCCGGGTGGAGCATGCCGGGAAAACGACGGATCTTCGCATCTCAACCTTTCCGGTCGTGGACGGGGAAAAGGTCGTGATGCGTATCCTGGAAAAGAACCAGAATATCGTCGATTTCTCGAAGATGGGACTGTGGGGTCGTAACGGCGAACTGCTTCGCAAGAAGATCATGGACCCGTACGGCATCATCCTTATGACCGGGCCGACGGGATCCGGAAAGTCCACGACACTCTATTCGTTCTTGCAGATTCTCAATCAGGATCAGCGGAATATCGTCACGCTCGAGGATCCGGTAGAATTCTCGATAGCGGGAATAAATCAGAGTCAGGTGAAACCGGAAATCGGCTATACGTTCGCGAGCGGTCTCCGATCCATACTCCGTCAGGATCCGAACGTCATCATGGTCGGCGAAATCCGTGATGGTGAGACGGCGGAACTCGCGATTCATTCCGCGTTGACCGGTCATCTCGTGCTTTCGACATTGCACACGAACAATGCGATCGGTTCCATTCCGCGCCTTGTCGATATGGGTATCGAACCGTTTCTCCTCGCGTCGTCCTTACAAGTGGTGGCGGCGCAACGGTTGGTCCGAAGGATCTGTCCGGAATGCAAGGTGGAGACCGAGCTGACGCCGGTCATAAAAAAGAGGATCGAGGACAGCATATGCAGTGTCCCGCAGGATGAGCTGAAGAAGTACGAATACGATGTCAAAGCGGGAGTGAAACTGTACCAGGGGAAAGGGTGCGAGAAGTGTGGAAACACCGGATACAAGGGGCGGATCGCGATTTGTGAGGCGTTCGAGATTAACGAGGAGGCGAAGCGGGTCATCACGGACGAGCAGGCGAACGAGGGTAAATTGTACGAAGAGGCGCGGAGGCAGGGCATGCTTTTGATGCGGCAGGATGGTATACTGAAAGCGTTACGCGGAATGACGTCGATCACCGAGGTGGAAAGGGTCACAGAGGGGGATCTGTTGGTCGATGAGGAATAACCGAAATCTTATGGATGAGAAAAAACAAACCGACCCGGCTCCGGGTGAGGCTCCGAAATCCATTCTCCTGGTCGAGGACGATTTTTTCGTTCGCGACATTTATCAACGGAAGCTCCGTGAGATCGGTTTCGAAGTGCACACCGCCGGTGACGGATTGGAAGGGATGGAACGATTGAAGGAAAAAAAGCCGGATCTCGTACTGCTCGATATCTTCATGCCGTACATGGACGGCCGGGACATGCTCCGCGAGATAAAATCGAATCCGGAATGGAAGGATATACCGGTCATGTTGCTGACGAATTTTTCCGCGAGCGAGGGGGTGCATGACGGATTCGATCTCGGGGCGGACGAATATCTCATCAAGTCCCACTTTACTCCGTCCGAGGTCACGAAGAAGATCTATGATATGTTTGAGGCGAGAAAAAAGAATGGTATAATAAGCGAAGAAGGGAAGGGCGCGAAACCGCAGGCTGAGGGTGCGGAGGAAAATAAACAATAAACGGTCCGAATCCTATGTCAGACGGAGCGGAAATACTTCACGCGGAACAGCGGATAAAGAACCTCTTACTCCTGGTAGGCCAGCAGGGGGCTTCAGACCTGCATCTTGCCGTAGGCCGGTACCCGACATTGCGGATCAACGGAAAACTTCATCCGATCACCCAGGAAAAGATACTCACACCCGCGGATACGAAAGCGCTTTCTGATATCTTGCTGTCCGAGGAACGGAAGGATGAACTTCTTTCGGGTGGACAGACCGACTTTTCATACAATTTCGAGAATCGGATGCGATTCCGTACGAATATCTTCTTTCAGAAGGGATTCGTGAGCGTTACGATGCGTTTCGTCATGGACCATGTCAGGAACCTCGAGGAACTCAATATTCCGACGTCCCTGTACAATTTCGCGAACTATTCTCAGGGACTCGTTCTCGTCACCGGACCGGTCGGGCATGGAAAGTCCACTACGCTGGCGGCAATCATCGAGTACATCAATCATAATCAGGAAAAACACATCCTGACGATCGAGGATCCGATCGAATTCGTATATACGCAGGATCGTTGCATTATCAATCAGCGCGAGGTCGGTCGTGATGCGAAATCATTCCCGCTCGCGCTCCGCTCGGTATTCCGCGAGGACGCGAATGTCGTCCTTTTGGCGGAGCTTCGCGACCTTGAGACCATCGCGACCGCGATGACCGCCGCCGAAACGGGGCATCTCATCTTCGCGACGGTACACACTAATGATGCCGCGCAGACCATCGATCGTGTCATCGATGTCTTCCCGGCACACCAGCAGAACCAGATCCGTTCCCAACTCGCAAGCGTTCTCCTGGGTGTCATATCGCAGCGACTCATTCCGCGGATGGATGGCGGCGGTCGGGTACCGGCGGTCGAGATCATGCTCAAGAACCATGCCGTCGAGAACCTGATTCGCGAGAATAAGACCCACCAGCTCGACAGCGTGATCGAAACGAGCCTCAAGGAAGGGATGGTATCTCTTGATCGGTCGCTTGCCGACCTCGCTCGTCGAGGACTTATCTCGGTGAACGATGCCCTGGTCTATTCGAAGAATAGACAGTATCTCGAGATGCTCATCGCCAAGGATGAATAGTCCGACAAGGATGACTGTCTGAACCATACATGCCCTATGAAATTCATATTCAAAGCGAAAAACGTCGAAGGTACGATAAAGGAGGGGATTATCGAGGCCGATACGCGTGATGCGGCGGCAGTCATCCTTCAGAAGAACAACCTACTTCCTATCCTTCTGAAAGAGGAGACAAGATCATCGGAGGTCTTGAAGGACCTTTCCAGAATATGGGAAGGTGTGAGCAAGAAGGAACTTGTCGTATTCTTCCGGCAGCTCGGGGTTCTGATCGAGGCGAAAGTCCCGGTGACGTCTTCACTTATGGCGATAGCCGAGGAGACCGACAATTCCTATTTCCGCATGATCATTAAGGAGATCAAGGATGATGTCGATGATGGCATGGCACTTTCGGAGGCATTCGCGAAACATGCGAACGTCTTCTCTCCGCTCATCGTGAATCTCATCCATGCGGGAGAAGTATCCGGAGGCCTGCAGTCCGCTATTTCGTTCGTTGCCGACAATTCGGAAAAGGAATACTACCTCACATCGAAGATCAAAGGAGCGCTGTATTATCCGGCGTTCATCCTGGTCGTGGCAGGACTTATCGGATTCCTTGTCGTTTCCTTCATCATACCGAAGATAACCATCGTGTTGAAAGATTTTCATACCACGCTGCCATGGTATACGCAGGTGATCATGTCCATAAGCGACTTTCTTGCGATGTATTGGTGGGTCGTTCTTCTTCTCTTCGTGGTCGGCATCGGATCGTTCTACTTCTACTTGCGGACGCCGGACGGTAAGCGGGTGTGGGATGAGCAGATTTTTTCCATACCGGTTGTCGGGAGGATAGCGCAGTATATTTTCATGGCACGTTTCGCGGAGAATCTCGGTATCCTACTCAATGGGGGTATTCCGGTCGTCCGGTCGCTTACCATCGTCTCCAATATCGTCGGGAACGGCGTATTTCGGCAGGTCGCGTTGGACGCCGCGGAGGAGGTCAAAAAAGGCGGCAATATGAGTACCGTCTTCGCTCGATCGAAACACGTGCCACATCTCGTGTCCCAGATGGTCAAGATCGGTGAAGAAAGCGGTTCGGTATCGAACATCCTTCGGAACGTATCCTCCTTCTATACTCAGGAAGTCGACGGCATGACGCAGAACCTTACCACGCTCCTCGAGCCGTTTCTCATTGTCATTCTCGGCATCGGCGTCTCGATTCTCGTTGTCGGTATCCTGCTCCCGATTTACGACGTGGTCGGGAGCATGGGTGCATAGCGGTTTGCCGCGAATCGTGCTATGATTCGGGTGTCGGAAAGACAGAATAAAATATAAAAACGGAAAGGAGGTGACGATACATGAAAAAAATGAAAAAGGGCTTTACGCTCATCGAACTCCTCATCGTTATCGCGATCATCGGCATCCTCGCCTCGATCGTCCTCGTGAGTCTCTCGAGTGCTCGTGAGAAGGCGAACGTCGCCGCGTTCAAGGCAC
>JAAXTX010000069.1 GCA_013336285.1 Candidatus Moraniibacteriota bacterium
GGCGAACCGGCAGACGATCTCCGCCTTCCGCGAGAAGGGTGTCTGGAAGATCGGGGTGGAGTGAGGAGCCACCGAGATGGTTTTTTCTCTCGTCAAAAAGGTGTCACGAGCCGACGGCCGTCGGGAGGTGATGCATTTCGTTCGGAGTTTCAGAATGGAACTTAAGCGAGAGCGTTTGACAGAAGTGAAAGAATGTGCTAGCATACTGCTTCAGTATCTTGAAAACAAGTCCGTGATGCTTGCGATTTCGTCGTGGCCGGAAGAGGCTTGATAGAGAACTTTTTCTCGTCGATCGGTCATAGCCAAGAGTTCTGAACGTGATTCAGGATTTCTGGCTATGACCGCCGACCGATTTTCGGATATCGGAGTCCACTGGCAAATACGGGAGATGACGCCATGTCAAAAAACATGACCCCATCGAAAGAAATGACACAAGGGCAGATTGACAAAGCGGTCGCAAACTACCGCGCCCTTCTGGAAAAACATTCTGGCAAGTTCGACGCCGTAGCAGTCCAGCAGGCACTCGGCCAGTCTGAACTCGCCGACGAACAGTTCGCCGTTTTACGTCGGCGTGTCGAGATGATGAGTAATCTCATTGTTCGTCGCACGAAGGTTGACCGGCGTCGCAGTTCACAGGCGGCATTGGACGCGACCGGCCGCAAGCAGTATACGGCTGACGAGGTCGTGAACGGCATGCCGGTCGGTGACGGCGACGAAGTCGACGTCGTGTTCTTCAAGTCGGAGAAATGGGAATATACCCGGCCGGGTTTCATGAGCGACGATGATTTCGAGAAAGCACTCGCTCGTCGCGGCCTCATGAGCGACCTGCGTGCCGTGATCGCCGCGAATGAGGATGACCCGGAATTCGCGGATAATCATCCGAACGGCGCCCACTCGAGAGATGCCGAAGGTAAGTGGTGTTTCGTTGCCTTCAACCGCTGGGGCGGTGAGCGGGACGTCGGCGTCAACCGCAACGACTACGGCTGGTATGGCAACTGGTGGTTTGCCGGCGTGCGCAAGTAGTGCTTTGCTCTCGGATTTCAGTTCTTGCCCTCGGACCCTTAGCCCTTTGCTCTTTTTTCACGAAAAACGTGAAGAAGCGCAGGGGGCTTTTGTTTTTGATACTATGGAGACGGTAGTAGGTGAATATTCAAGCGTTCGCTAGTTGGCGGATTCTTGCCGCCGAACCCGGTATCCGTATCGTCCGGAATATCCGAGATCACGGTTTCGGATAGCGTGAGGTATGTGTATCTGCTCGTGATATGGTGCGAGCGGATACGTTCAAAAAAATGAAGATACTTGGTGCGGAGTATTATGGCATTTGAGATGCCGGATACGATTCAACCCCGAGAGTATTCGAAGGGTGGTGGAATGGACGATACTTCGCATGAAAGCCGTTGCCTTCAACCGCTGGAACGATGAGCGGAACGTCAACGTCAACCGCAACGACAACGACTGGAATGACAACTGGTGGTTTGCCGGCGTGCGCAACTCTCTTCATTTCTCTCCTGATTGCCTGTCAGGAGAGTTTTGTTTTACGATCTGTCCGCTCCATCCACCGAGCATCCTGCCAATCTCGTCCAATCGAAGTGACAGGGCGAGGTGCCTCTTGTCATCCAGTGACTTCGTTTCCCACAGAATCAGGAGAAAGACTTTGACCGTATCGACTTTCCGTATGGCATACTGCACATACGGCAGTTTTTTCTCGCGAGACAGGAAACCTGCCTGGGAAACCGCTTCGATACTTGCGGCGAACAGGTCATCAATCCGTTTTCCTAATGAGTACCGATGTGTTTTCGGCAGTATCCGGTAATAGTCGAACCATAGTATGTATGTCTCCTTCAGTTTCTGTAGTACTGGCAGAAGTCGTGGGGGGGGGGTATTCTTGGAAGTATGAGAAGCATATGCGTTCATACTTATGATTCTATCATATCACTTGAAAACCTTCTGCTTGCGTGGAAGGAGTTCGTAATCGGAAAACGGAACAGACAGGATGTGCTGATTTTCGAACGGAACCTGATGGACAACATCATCGCCCTGCACCGCGACCTCGCCGCGAAGACCTACTGCCACTCCGGCTACGAGGCCTTCCGTATCTCAGACCCGAAGCCGAGGCATATCCACAAGGCGAGCGTGCGGGACCGGGTGGTGCACCGGGCGGTATATCGGATTCTCTTCCCGTTCTTCGACCGGCTGTTCATCGCCGACTCGTTTTCCTGTCGGGACGGGAAAGGCGTCCATAAGGCACTCGATCGATTCCGAGTCTTCGTCCGGAAAGTATCCCATAATCATACGCGGACCGTCTGGGTGCTGAAGTGCGACGTTCGGAAATTCTTTGCCTCCATCGACCACGATATCCTGCTTCGTATCCTGCGCGAACATATCCCGGACCGCGATATCCTTGGACTGCTTGTGGAGATCGTCGGGAGTTTCCATACGGAGCCGGGAAAGGGACTCCCGCTCGGAAATCTGACCTCGCAACTCCTCTCAAACGTCTATCTGAACGAGTTCGACCGGTTCGTAAAACACACGATACGCGCGAGATACTACATCCGATACGCCGATGATTTCGTGATCCTCTCGCATGACAAGGACGAATTGGAATCGATGCTTCCGCGGATACGGGAGTTCCTCAACTCACGTCTCGCGCTCACGCTTCACCCGGACAAGGTATCCATTGCGGCGGTCGTCTCGGGCGTGGACTTCCTCGGGTGGGTGCACTTCCCGAATCATCGTGTCTTGCGCACGGCGACAAGGAGGCGGATGTTCCGGAACCTGGAGGCGAAGGACGGCAAGCCAGAAACCGTTCAATCGTATCTCGGACTGCTCCGATACGGGAACACGTACGGGATACGGAGACGGGTCGGGGATTTGTACGGGATCGAGACCGGATGACAAGTCCGGTATATCGTGCTACGATTCCCTTTCGATAACGCAGTCCCATGAAGATAGCGATGCTTATATCCGGCGGGGTGGACAGCTCGGTGTCGCTGCGTCTCCTGAAAGACGCGGGGCACGATATTACCGCGTTTTACCTCAAGATATGGCTTGAGGACGAGTTGTCTTTTCTTGGGGAGTGCCCGTGGGAAGAAGACCTCTCGTACGTCCGAGCGGCGTGCGAGGCGACGGACGTGCCGCTTGAAATCGTGCCGTTCCAGAAAGAATACCATGAGCGGATTGTGTCGTACGTGATTGCGGAGGCTTGGGCCGGGCGGACGCCGAATCCGGACGTGTTTTGCAATACGCTCATCAAATTCGGGGCGTTCGTCGAGGCGTACGGGGCCGAGTTCGACCATGTGGCGACGGGGCACTACGCGAAAACGGAAATCCGCGACGGAAAAGCGCGACTGTTGCGCTCCGTCGACGAACATAAAGACCAGACCT
>JAAXTX010000039.1 GCA_013336285.1 Candidatus Moraniibacteriota bacterium
GGGAGGAAGAACAATCGACGACGCTTTCGACCGAGGATGGATTCGCGAAGCAGACCTTTACGGCTATCGATCCGGACAATACGTACGGAATATCCGAAGCCGAACAGGCGGGATGGAACCAGGCGGGAGTGCGCTGTATCGACGAGAAGAAGGACGTGAAATTTGACTGCGACAAGGATGGTCGCCATGAATGGGGAAAGGATGATCACGGATACGGCGAGGATGCTTTCAAAAATGATACACGGGACGGGCGTCGGCATCGCATCGATCCGGCCGAGTTTTCGGTAAACCCGGGAGGAGAGATGACCTGCACGTTTACGAACGTCCGCGATACCGGAACGATCACCGTCAACAAGCTGATCGACGGTGATGGAAACCTCGAGACGACCGACGACCAGACGCCGGGTTCGGGTTGGGAATTCAATGTGACCGGCGCCCCGTCCGCCGAGACGGGCGAGGATGGTTCGGTCTCGTTCTCCGATCTGGTGACGGGTTCGTATGATGTGACCGAAACCGGACAGTCCGGCTATGAGCTGCTGTCCGCGGAGTGCGCGGCACAAGGCGGCGAGGAGCGCGTTTCGACGACCGGTGAATATAACGGCGAGGACGGCGTGAACGGGGTGACGGTCGGGAACGACGTGACGTGCACGTTCATTAATGCCAAGCTCGGATTGCTATCGATAGAGAAAACGAATGATGCGACCACGCCGAAGGCTCCGGGCGAGACCGTGGGATATACCCTTACGATCACGGCCTCGGAAGGAAAGGTGAGCGATGTGAAGGTTACCGACCTTCCTCCGAAAGTCGCGACATATGTGTCTGGTTCGTGGAAGGCGGTATCGAGTCTCGGCGGCGCGCACATCGGCAATCTGAAGCTCGATCACGTATATGCGTCTCCGGGTATCTGGGATCTCGGTGATCTGCAGTTAGGGGAAGTGATCACGCTTACGTATGATGCGACCGTAAATCCGGGTACCGACGCCGGAAAATATCCCGATCTCGCGTACGCGGAAGGTATCGGCCAAGGCGGTAATCTGTACGCGATGGCGGGTGCCGGAGGAAATCTTTCGAACGAACGGTACGTCGGTACGGCGATCGCGGTGGCCGATACGGACGATGCCGACCCGGCGAGAGTGACGACCGATCATACGGAGAAGGAAAAGAAGATCGTGAAGGAGCGGGTATTGGGCGCCACGTTGCCGGAAACCGGTTCGCCGGCATTCTGGATGCTGATCATGGCAGCGCTGCTCGGTCTCGGATTGCTTGGCCTCGGTGCGGGATACGCGATGAAGAACGATATGTTCAAGAAGATCTGCAAACGATGCGGGAAGGGCGCAGCGATACTCCTCTTCGCCATGACTGTCGGAATGTTCGGCGGTGCGGATGCGGCGAAAGCGAATTCGGTGCCGGACCTCTACGTCCGTGCCGAAAAGCCGGAGGCGATGGCGAACGGATCGTTCACACTTGATTTCGTGACGCTCGACACGGACAAGACCGGCTCGATAGGGATCGAATGCCAGGTGCGGAAACCGGGCGAGTCGGACTTCACGACGTTTCAGTCGATGACGGTCCAGGAGGGCGGCGATTCCGGCCAGTGTTCGGTCGGGGCAGCGGAACTTCCGGACGACGGCACCTATGTGTTCCGTGTCCGGGCGACGTCCGGATCCGAGGTCGCGACGAGCAAGGAGAGCTCCGTTTCGTACGATACGATTTTCCCCGGGAAACCGAAGTCGATCGACAAATCGTACGTTTCCAGCTGTATCAACCGGGTGAAGCTTCGCACGGCGGACGACGGCCAGACGACCCACGTGGAAGTGTATCGCTCGACGAGCGAGGATTTCATCGCCGATGCGACAACCCTCGTCCATACCGCGGCGGTAGGTCCGAACGCGACGTACGAGTACGATGACACGCGTCCGTCCGCTATCTGCGGGGACAAGACGTACTACGCGGTCCGCGCGTTCGATGACGCTGGCAACGCGTCGCCGGTACGTGAGGAAGATATCACCGAAACGAACCGCGTTACCGTATATGAGGATGTGACGGACAGGGGCGGTGTCACATTGACCCCGGGAGCCGCGGGTGTGACCGGAGGAACGGGGACCGGCGTGGAGAATGCCGGAACCGGTACGGAACAGGTTACCGGAACCGTCGAAGGGGCGCAGACCCCCGAACAGGGTACCGTAGAAGGTGCCGAGACGACCTCCGGGGTGTGGCCGTGGTATGTCTGGGCATTTATCGCTGCCGCTATCGGATATGCCGCCTATCGCTGGTATATCGCACGTGGTAAGAAGCAGGATGATCGGAACATCAAGTAGTTACATCGGTCGATTCTGGTGCTATCGCGAAAACAGCCCTTCACGGGCTGTTTTCCGTTTGCTGCCGTATTGTCGCGATGTTTCGCGACACAACCGTTCGACAATATGATCAATGATGATATACGTTGTCTCTATCCTAGATCCATATCACTTGGCGATCCCGATTGACAATGAGATCGCGAATCGCTATATTTCCGTCAATGCAATTTAACAGTCTGTTTATCGAAAAAATATAGGATATCCAAAGGAGGTTCTTATGGATGTGAAAGTGTTGGCCGGGAATGTCGCCGGTTATCCCGCGAACGGTGCGTTGGTAAATATCAACGATGCGGACGTAGCGACGATAATGCGTGCCGTTTCTGGCCTGGTAAAGACGACCGCGGTCATAGGCGCGGGAGCAGTTGTTCTTTCTCTGTTATTGAACGACCATCACGACTATCTACCACCTTTGTATGCGAAGGGTGGTGGGCCGATCACGTCTCTGGCGAATATTAAAACCCGTGGACGAGAATTTTTAGGCGTCTGCCTTCCGAGTCAATTCGAATTGATTTACAAGTACCAAGAATCTCCGCTTTCGATTGCCACACATCTTATCGCGAGCTTGAAAACGACTCACATCGGGGAACCATCGATGTTTAAAGGTTACTATAATAAGGTGGAGGTACGAACTGTCGATGGCGGACATTACGTCGGCAACGCGAATCGACAGAAACTGTCGTTCGCGACCATTCTCGGCTTGCAGACGATAGATGCCGATTATGGACCCAGTTGGGTTAATGACGAGGCCACGATTACGGGAGCGACATTTAGGGATGTGGATGCCCTGCGTGAGCGGCTTCAATTCGCGATGGAGCACGACCTCGACAAGATCATCGAGACGGTCGGTCGTGATACGTTCGAAAAATTCTTCGTTCTCGGTTGAATCGGACACGTAGGCAGTGGAATCCCACTGCCTGCTTTTTTGTAGGTGAGGCTATCTGTCCATTCATGCTGCCGCCTAGAGATTGATACATTCATAACCCTTGACAAAATTACATTATTGATCTATGTTATTTTGTCCATAAGTGAACGGCTAAATAGCATCAACCGTATGAAAAAGGAGTATTATCACGCCATACGCGAGGTGATAGACCTGTTGAAAAAGAAGATCGAGGCGGAACGGACCTGGATGTACCAGGGTGAGGGCTATGCCCTGTCGTCCGCTCGGATCATGAACGTTCTGAAAGGTCTTATACGCGACGTATACAGCCTGGAGGAAGACGACACCAAGGAAGAGTCGCTCACCCAGATTCAGGTAAACGGATAACGGCCAGAGGGCCGTTTTCGTTTTCGTCAGAATCATCCTCGCGCGTGAAACTCGTGATATCATATACGTATGGAACGGAAGATGAGTAATGAGGATCGGAAGAAGCAGATCGCGGGGTGGCTCCTCTACGCGGGGCAGGCACTCATAGCGATCGGCTTGTTCGTATTTTTTCTGCTGTACTATCCCATCATCGCCGAGGAACTCGGATATGCCTTTCGCGATAAGCCGACAGTCGCTCCGATCGTTTCGCTTTCCCCGAAGCAGACAGGTAAGACATCCGTCATCGTGCCGGTCGATGCGAATTATTCCATCGTCATTCCGAAGATCGGCGCGAATGTTCGTGTGGTGATCGGGGTGGATCCTTTCGATGCGGCGGCATACCGCAAGGCGCTTGCGGACGGTATCGCGCAGGCGAAGGGTACGAAGAATCCCGGTGAGTCCGGCAACGCCTTTTTCTTCGCCCATTCATCCGACGACTTCATGACGCGAGGGCGGTACAACACCGTTTTCTATCTGTTGGACAAACTCGATATCGGGGACCGGTTTACGATCGCGTATCAGGGTAAGCTGTACGATTATCACGTTTTCGACAAGAAGACCCTCGCTTCCGAACAGGTGGAGTATCTGAACGCGAAATCGAAGGAAAGCACCGTTACGCTCATGACGTGCTGGCCGCCCGGAACCGACATGAAACGGCTGCTCGTCTTCGGCGTGATGGATGCCGTGCGGGTACAATAGCGGATATCGCGAGAGGCCTACCAAGGTTATAAATAGTGTTGACAATACCTACAAAATAAGGTAAAGTGCGCTCATGTAATTTTACAACAAACCTTCCTCAATCATAGTCACGGTCACGGCCGAAAGGAGTCAATAATGCGTACGGAAACGGAATCGAAAACGGATGGCATCGTAACGGATGAACCGTCCTGGCATTCCATCATCGCGGGTGAAATCAGATCCTGCTCGCTGCGATTCAGGGTGGCGGCATATACGGCATCCTGCAGCATCAATATTCTTCTGGCGACGTATTTCCTTGTCAGCAAGGGTCATTCCCAAGCGAATCAGATGTGGGGCGATTTCCTATTCCCGACGTTCTGGGCCCTCCTTCTCTCCCGGTTCATCCTGTTTCGGATGCCGAAGCGGATGGCGTACCAGGCGCTAGTCGCGTTGGCCATTCCATGGCTCTCATACGCGACCGCGACGATCGCGTGCGGTATCGCGGCGGTTCCGATACCGAATGCCGCCATCGATTGGCCATCTATCGTGAGTACTGTCGTCATCGTGGGGCTGGGAAACGTCAGCATGAACTATTCGCCGAAAAATTCGGTAACCTAGGTGTTCACAAACGTAAACGAACAGGAGGTACGTCTTGGGTAATGAACGATCCAACCCGCACATGCTCAGGGAAGTCGTATTTTTCGGATCAATAATGCTTATTTTCGCATCGGTCGGATACCTTATTGGCATGTCCGACGATGCCGATATGCGATTCCTGGCCGTACTGATTTTTCTGCCGGCATTACCGGGACTGTCCTTCCAAAAGGATATCCTGCAACGGATGTCGCGGATGCGGGCACGGATGTGCATCGCGGCCATGGGAATTCCCGGTCTGATCTGTTCCGCCATGATCGTATCCGGGTCTGTACAGGTCATGAAGGATTCGATTGTTACGGCCGGAATAGGTTGTGTCGGCAGTCTCATCGTCACTTCTTCCTTCTGCGTGGCCACCGCCAGCATTGTCCGCCCGAAATCGGTCGAGATGTGGCAGGCAGTCAAGCCGACCGAGGACGACAGGGGAAAGTTCCTGCCGCCGTTTTTCTGAAATTCATCATCCTCATGTGGCTCAAGTCACGTGGGGATTTTTTCATACTATCAGTTGTCAGGTTTTTTTGATCGCAATTTTCTTTGCGGTTCCGTCCGTGGTCCGTGCATTCGCCGATTATCGGTCGGAAGCTCCGGCACATACCTCTATAATTTAATACGGCGGCACGACCTGCCGGCGATGTCGGGGATAATTTGAGTGCTGTCGCTCGTCGACAGCGCGTACGGTCGATCTATGTTCATGAATGTCGACAGCACCGAATTTTTGCCGAATTGAGAACAGGACGTTCGCAACCGGATTGGTGACTGCTGCGGCAGCTATGACCTTTCAGGAAAAGAACGCGTTTACACGGGCAGGAATAGGCTGAACCCTGACAGGGATGATCCACACAGAATGGTACGAGATAGTCTTGTAATGCCATAAAATAACGTCCGGCACTTCCCCTGAATTGTGTTACCGGTTATGTGTGACCGGAAGGCTTGATTTTGTGAGTTTCCCATGATACAAAGGATAAGTCGGTTTTTTGTTCCAGATACTCGAAATTCGAAATTCAAAATCGATATATCGGGCCTGTAGTAAAGTGGTATTACGCAGCATTCGCAACCTGAGACGGAAGCCCTCTTTCTCCGCTTACGGATGTCGGTCATTGTAAGATAGTTTTAAAACATATTTGGGCCTGTAGTAAAGTGGTATTACGCAGCATTCGCATTGCTGAGTCGGGAGTTCGATTCTCCCCAGGTCCACCAAATTAAAAATGAGGCTATCGATAGCCTCATTTTTGTGCGTATGATTTGCCATCTTCTCAGTCCTATGTATGACAAAGATCGGGGAGCAATAAGAAAATACCTGATAGCCGCTGAATTTTGACGGTGATCGAACTCTAAAATTATGTCTCGCTGACTTCATTCCGTGCCGGTGTTGACCAGTCGGCTGTTACCTGTATACTCACAAGCAGTATTCGTCCTTTCACATAATAGAGGAGAAAAAATGCACATATTGTTCATCCGACCCGGGATTTGCGGTACGCGTACGTTTGACGCTCTTCCGCCTCTTTCGATAGGTGTCTTGGCGGCGCGTACGCCTCCGGACATACGATGTACATTCGTGGACGACGCGCTCGGCGAGGTCTATGGCGGTCCGAAGCCTGACCTGGTCGCCATAACGACCCAGACTTTTTCGGCGCTTCGTGCATATGATCTGGCAGAAGACTTCCGTTCACGGGGCGTCCCCGTCGTTTTGGGGGGATATCATCCGACTCTGCTGTCCGATGAAGCGAGTCGCTTTGCTGACGCGGTCGTTATCGGCGATGCGGAGGGGGTATGGGAGATGGTGATCGATGATGCCCGTCGAGGTGTCCTACGGAGTATATACCGTGCCGATCAGGACAGGCCGCTTCATGATGTGGCGATCGACCGCTCAATTTTTCTTGGAAAGAATTATCCGAAGATCGAACTCGCGTCGTTTACCCGCGGATGTCGATTCTCGTGCGACTTCTGCGCCATAAAAGCATTCTATCCGAATGTTCGTTCGCGGTCGCTTGACTTATTTTCCGAGGAACTTCAGGAATTGGATCTCCGCCGTATCCTGTTCATCGTTGATGACAATATCTACACGACGCCGAAGCTTTTCAGGGAATTGCTGGCTGTCTTGCGCAATGCGGGAGCAAAGTGGGCCTGTCAGATAAGTATTGACGTGGCTCGTGACGAAGCGTTGGTCGAGGAGATGGCTCGATCCGGATGTATGTTGGTTATCATCGGTTTCGAATCGCTTGATCCCTTGAACCTGAAGCAGATAGGAAAACGGTGGAATGTCGTATCGGGTGCGTATCCCGATGTGGTAGCCCGTTTTCATCGTCACGGAATCGCGGTATACGGCACGTTCGTATTTGGGTATGACGCGGACACATTGGACACTATCGAGTCCGCTCTTGAGTTCGCCGTTTCTTCGAAACTTGAAATAGCGAATTTCAATCCGCTTACGCCGATGCCTGGTTCACGTTTGTACGAGCGGTTGCTGGCCGAGAAGCGTCTGTTGCGTCCTACCTGGTGGTTGGATCGCGACTATCGGTACGGTGACCCAATATTCGTCCCTCGAAACATGGATGCGGGAGGCTTCGTCGAGAAATGTTATTGGGCGAAACGTGAGTTTTATTCGTGGCGCTCGATGATACAACGGTTGTTACTGTCGGATTCCCGATTCGATTGGTATAGGATCAAAACCGCTTTCGCGGCGAATGTCGTGTCTCATCGCGAAATCATGAGAAAGCAACACAAAACCTTGGGAGGTTGATTATGCGCGTTACACTTATAAAGCCGAACATCGGAAGTATGGGTCGCGGTCCGTACATCGATGAGGGCAGGATGGAGCCCTTGAATATCGGAGTTCTGGCAGGACTCACACCGACAGATATCGATCTGAAATTCTATGACGATCGGATGGAGACGATACCGTATGACGAACCGACCGACATTGTCGCCATTACGGTCGAGACGTTCACGGCTCGGAGGGCTTATGAAATTGCCGAGCGGTATCGTGAGCACGGCGTCCGTGTCGTGCTTGGTGGCATGCATCCTATGTTGTTGCCTGAAGAGGCGGCCAAACATGCCGATAGTGTGGTAATAGGTGACGCGGAATCGGTGTGGCAGACGGTGCTTAGCGATGCGATGCACGGTCACCTTAGGAAATCGTATTACGGGCCTCCCGGAGTCGCTCAGTGCGACGGGTCGTTTCCCCGGCGCGATATCTTCAATGGGAAGGGGTACTTGCCGATAACGCTTCTGCAGTATACCCGCGGATGCCGGTTCGCATGCGACTTCTGCGCGGTAAGCAGATATTTCGACCGTAGGAACCATATACGACAAATCGATCAGGTAGTACGGGAAATCGTTGAACAGGATCGGCGTTTCTTGTTTTTTGTCGATGACAATATCGCGACCGATCATGGGGCGCTTAAGGAACTTTGCGCAGCATTACGGCCGTTGCATGTCTCTTGGGTGAGCCAAGCGAGTATCGACATCACAAGCGATCCCGACCTGATGAAGGGTCTGCGTGACAGCGGATGCCTTGGGAATGTCATCGGGTTCGAATCGATCTCGCCGGAAAGTCTCCGGGAGGCAAAAAAGGGGACGAATCTGGAACGATGGACCGGCTTCAGTGATGAGTTGAAGGTGATACGGGAGTATGGGTTACAGACGTGGGCGGCATTCACGGTCGGGTACGACCACGATACTGTCGCATCGATCGATGCCACTCTGGATTTCGCACTTCGCAATAGGTTCGCGTTCGCGGCGTTCAATGTCCTTATGCCGTATCCGGGCACGGATCTGTACGCCCGGTTGGCAGCTGAGGACAGGCTGCTGTACGGTGGCCGATGGTGGTTGCATCCGGATTATCGTTTCAACTACGCATCGTTCGTTCCGAAACGAATGATGCCGGATGAACTGACCGCCGCTTGCCACCGCGCACGCGCCGAATTCAACAGCCTTCCTTCGATAGTGAGACGCGCGACGGATAAGAATAATCTCCGTTCAGTCGCTCACTTCGTGAGGCTACTCGGATATATGCGCCTGTTCAGGCGCGAAGTGCTTAAAAAGCACGGCATGATATTCGGTAAACGGTGATGAGATCATCACTTCAATCGCAGAATATCTGCTCCAACTTCACCATTGCGCCGATCGTGAAACGGTTGACGTTGCGCAGAGCTGCGCTCAAAGAAATATCCCGATGATGTGATAGGGTCTCCGTGGCAAGATATTGCCACGGAG
>JAAXTX010000012.1 GCA_013336285.1 Candidatus Moraniibacteriota bacterium
CCCGTTCACAACGAGGAAAAGAAGATCCGGCTTATTTTTGCCGAGATTCGGGATGTTTTTAAGGAACTTTCTTACGATTACGAGGTCAATTTCGTGAACGACGGCAGCACGGACAACAGCCTTCTTGAAATCATGAAGTTGTCCCGCGAGGACGGCCGGGTGAGGGGTCTCGACTTCTCACGAAATTTCGGAAAGGAACCGGCGACTTCGGCCGGATGTCATTTCGCGAAAGGCGACGCGGTGGTCACGATCGACGCGGACCTGCAACATCCGCCGGCGCTCATCCCGAAATTCCTTGAACTGTGGGAAGGCGGGGCGGAAGTCGTCTATACGGTCCGCATAGAGAACAAGAACGTCCGTTGGACCAAGGAGGTCTCCTCGAAGCTGTTCTATTGGCTGTTCAACAAAGTGTCGGAAGTGCCGACCGAATCCGGGACGACCGATTTCCGGCTGATGGACAAGAAAGTGATCGCGGTATTCCGGGGCTTCCCCGAGCGAGAGCGAATGTTCCGGGGTATGATCGACTGGATGGGATACCGACGTGAACGGGTTGAATTCGTGGCCCGTGACCGGATAAACGGCAAGGCGACGTATTCTTATCGGAAACTGTTCGACCTCGCGCTTAACAGCCTTACCTCGTTCTCGCTCCTTCCGCTCCGACTCGCGGGGTATTTCGGGGTCGTCATCACGCTTTCCAGTGGGATCTTGCTGACTGCCATGCTCATCTCGCGTTGGTTCTTCGACCCGCTTCTCTTCTCACCGATCGCCATTCTTGCCGTAGGTAACATATTTCTTATCGGGATAGTGCTGGTCTCGCTCGGGCTTATCGCTCTCTACATCGCGCGCATCCACAGTGAGGTGATCAACAGGCCTCTCTATATCGTGCGGGAGGGCGTGAATATGGAGGAGAAGAAGGAAGAGAAGAGTCCATAAAGTCGAAAGTCCATAAGGTCGGGAACAATTTCGAATTTCGAAAGAGGAGCGGGGAAGGGGGCGTTAATGAGTTCACGGGTTGAAAAACAATATGTGAGAGGGTGCCCCTTCGGTCTTTGCGAGTGAGTTTTCGAGCGAAGCAATCCAGATACGGAATTTCTGGACCGCCACCCCGGCATGCGCGGGGCAGGCTGGTCGAAGCCTCCCTCGCGGAGACGGAGGGGAGCGGAGACGGACGAGGGTCTGGACCGCCACGGATTTCCGATGATGGAATTCCTCGCGGAGACGACGGAGGGAGAGAACTTATTGGAAACGATATCATTCAACCGGTACGAAAGAAGTGTTTATGTCGCCATATCATTTTGAGAGGAACAAGATCATCGTCACCGCGGACGACTATGGGATCCGCGATTCGGCGGAATATATCCTGCAGCTGGTCAAGCAGGGGAAACTCGACCGGGTCTCCGTCCTGGTGAACTATGTCTCCCACGGCGAGGCTCAGGCCCTGCTCGAGACCGGCGTGAAGATAGACCTGCACCTGGAACTCATCAAACTTATCCGAACCGGCGAAAAGCTGAAGGAAAGCGCCGCGACACGCGGTATGAATTTCGTCGTCCGATATCTGCTCGGGTTCGTGACTACGCAGAAGGTGGAGGAAGAATGGCGGTTCCAGATTGAGCGGTTCCGCGACGTGTTCGGCAGGCTTCCGGACGGTCTCAATTCGCACGAACACCTGCATTACTTTCCCCGATTTTTTCCCGTCTTCATGAAGCTCGCGCGGGAATATGGGATATCATACGTCCGATTCGGCCGCAAGAGTATCCGATCCGAATTCAACCGGACGCCCGTTTCGAAAATACTTTCGATGTTCTGGAACGTGAACCGTAAACGATATCTGGAAAGCGATCCCGATACGTCCGAACTCTTCGTGAGTTACGATTGGCTGGACGACTTCAACGAGATAACCGAGCTGTTGTCGGAAAACGAGAAGCCCATAGAGGTCGCCGTCCATCCGGAACGCAAGGACGAGTTCGTGGTCGCGGAGAGGTTTTTCTGAGCTGATAATCGTTGAATCCGAAGTATATGAGTATTGAAAAAAAACGAATTATGAACAAAAGGATCCTTGTCACGGGCGGGGCCGGGTTCATCGGTTCACATCTCTGTAAGAGACTTCTCGAAGAGGGGAACGAGGTGCTCTGCGTGGATAATTTTTTTACGGGGAACAAGGACAACATACTGGAGCTGATGGATAACAAGCGATTCGAACTGTTTCGGCACGATGTCACGGCCCCGCTGTATGTGGAAGTCGACGAAATATACAATCTCGCATGTCCGGCTTCCCCGATCCATTACCAGTTCGATCCTGTGCAGACGACAAAGACGTCCGTACATGGAGCGATAAACATGCTCGGCCTCGCCAAGCGTACGAAGGCGAAAATCCTGCAGGCGTCCACGAGCGAAGTGTACGGCGACCCGGAAGAGCATCCGCAACCGGAAAGTTATTGGGGCAAGGTGAATCCTATCGGTATCCGTTCCTGTTATGATGAAGGGAAACGGTGTGCGGAAACTCTTTTCTTCGATTATTACCGGCAGCATAATCTGCCCATCCGGGTCGTCCGTATTTTCAATACCTACGGACCGAACATGCATCCGAAGGACGGACGAGTGGTTTCCAATTTCATCGTTCAGGCTCTCAATAACGAGGACATAACCATCTATGGCGATGGGTTGCAGACGAGAAGCTTTCAATACGTGGACGACCTTGTGGAGGGGATAGTGCGGATGATGGAGAATACCGAGAATTTTATCGGGCCGGTCAACATAGGCAACCCGCATGAATTCAGCATGAAGCAGCTCGCCGAGAAAGTTCTCGAGCTCATACCGGAAAGTACGAGCAAGGTCGTTTATAAGCCGCTTCCGCAGGATGATCCGAGACAGCGTCAACCGAATATCTCGCTCGCCAAGGAGAAGCTCGGTTGGGAGCCGAGAGTGGAACTTGAAGAAGGACTTAAAAATACGATCGAGTATTTCAGAAGGATAGTCCTGTCGTAAATGATCTCTGCACTATGATAAAGTACAGCTTCATCATACCGGTAAAAGAAATCAATGATTATGTACGCGAAGCCGTACCTAATGTCTTGAACATATCCCGGGACGACTACGAAATACTCATCTATCCGGATGAGACCAATGGCGAGACATGGCCGAAAACGAAGCAGATCGCGACCGGTCATTGCGGACCTGCGACAAAAAGGACGAAAGCGATCGGGGACGCCAGCGGAGAAATCCTTATCTTTATCGATGACGATGCCTATCCGGAGAAAAATTTCATCGATATGCTCGAACGGGATTTCGTTGATCCGAAGGTTCTCGCGGTCGGTGGACCGGCGATCACTCCCGCGGACGACTCCTTCTGGCAGAAGGTCAGCGGCGCCGTTTATCTGAGCGTATTGTCGGGAGGATATCCGGAGCGATACGCCCCGATCGGAGATCGGAGAACCGTGGATGACTGGCCGAGCGTCAATTTTTCAATGAGAAAAGAGATATTTTCCGAACTCGGGGGATTCGCGAGCGAATTTTGGCCGGGTGAGGATACGAAGCTGTGTCTGGATCTGGTCAAGAAATATCCTGGCAGTATCATATATGATCCGAAACTGATCGTGTATCACCATCGGAGGTCAGGACTGTTGCGACATCTGAAACAGGTCGGAGGTTACGGCTTGCATCGGGGTTTTTTTGCGAAGAAATATCCGGAAACGTCTTTCAGGTTGAAATATTTCATTCCGAGCGCCTTTCTGTCGTTCGTGATCATCGGCGGCATATGGAGCCTGTTCAGCAAGACGGCGGCGACGATATATCTGATCGGCTGGGTGTTGTATGGAATGGCGTTGATAAAGGCGTTCTATGATATATTTAGGCATGAGAAAAATATTCTGATAGCCTTCAATGCCATATATGCTATTTTTCTTACGCATATAGTATATGGGTATAAATTCATCAAAGGATTCGTGTTCACGAAAAAGCTAATCAGCAAATTGAGATAACGTATGAAAGTTTCCATTTCTTATCCGCCATTGGAATCCTCAAAGGGTATCGCGCTCCTGTCTCAGAACAGGCAGTTCCAGTGGTTCAATAACCCGACATACATCTATCCCGTGATCCCGGCGTTCGCTGCCACGCTTCTGAAGGAGAAGGGGTATGATCTTTTTTGGGATGATGGTATCGCCGAGGAAAAAACGTATCGGCAGTGGTTGGAAAGGATCATCGCGGAAAAGCCGGATCTGATCGCTCTCGAGACCAAGACTCCGGCCGTCGAGATGCACTGGAAGATAGTCGACGAACTTAAGGAAAAGCTGCCCGAGTCGAAGGTCGTTCTCTTGGGCGACCACGTGACCGCTTTCCCCAAGGAATCCCTGGAACGCTCCAAAGTCGATTTCGTTATAGCGTCGGGAGACTACGATTTCATGCTCCTCAGTCTGGCTGAGCATCTGAGCAAGGGTAATGCCCTTGAAGGCGGAGTCTGGTACCGGAAGGACGGGGAAATCGTAAGTTCCGGCGAGTCCGATCTCTCGAAACACGATCTGGATACCTTGCCGATGATAGACCGGGAACTGACGAAGTGGAAAAATTACGCTTTCAAGAACGGAAACTTCAAGTTCACTCCCGGCGCGTACATGATGAGCGGCCGCGATTGCTGGTGGGGACGATGCGCGTTCTGCTCCTGGACGACATTCTTTCCGGGGAAAAATTTCAGGACGCGCAGCGCCGAAAAGGCGCTGGACGAAGTCGGGCATCTTATCGAACTCGGCGTAAAGGAAATCATGGAGGATTCCGGCAGTCTGCCTATCGGGAAATGGCTGGAGGATTTCTGCAACGGGATGATCGAGCGCGGCTATAATGAAAAGGTGGTCATGAGCTGTAATATGCGTATCTCCGGCATAAAGGACCCCGAAGTGTGGCGTCTGATGAAAAAGGCGGGGTTCCGATTCATCCTGTTCGGGTTGGAATCGGCGAACCAGGAGACCTTGGACAGGATCCAGAAGAATCTGAAGGTCGAGGAGATAGAGCCGGGACTCAGGATGTGCAAGGAAGCGGGACTTGAACCGCATATCACGACCATGATCGGGTATCCGTGGGAGACGAAAGCCATGGCGCAGAAGACGATAGATATGGCGAAAGATCTCTTCAAGAAGGGATATGTCGACACCCTGCAGGGAACGATCCTGATTCCATATCCGGGAACGCCCCTGTACAAGGAGTGCGAAGAGAACGATCTGCTCCTTACGAAAGAATACTCGCGGTTCGACCAACGGGAGATGGTAATGAAATCGCCCCTTACTTCCCAGGACGCGAAAGAACTGGTTCAGAGTCTGTACAAATCCTTCGTGACCCCGAAATTCATTCTCAAGAAGATCCTGTCCATACGGACCTTCGATGACGCGAAGTATATTTGGGTCGCCGGCTGGAAAGTCCTCGGCCACCTGATGGACTTCGGAAAAGAGGAAGAAAAGCCGACATCCGTGTAATTCTTCAACCGTATTCCGAGCGCGTGCGAGGAATCCCAACGCAATGAGCCTGCCACTGCATTTATTGATGCATGTATTCCTCAGTCTGGTGGCGGGTTTTGTCGTATGGAAAATCTGGAATAAGCCGTTCGTTTCCTTCGCGGCGGCCGTCGCTGGCGGGGTGCTGATCGATCTCGATCATTTCATCGACTATTTCCTGGCTTTCGGTTTCAGCTTCAATCCGGATTATTTCACGCATGGCTATCAATTCCTGCAAAGCGGGAAAATATACGTGTTGTTTCACGGGTGGGAATATGCTATTATCCTTCTAATAGGGCTTTTTTTCGTGAAACGGAAGCCGGTCCTGCAGTCCGTTTTTTTGGCGCTTGCCCTGGGGATGCTGCTTCATCTGTGTTTCGACATGTTTGCAAACGAGGGTCTGATGTTCAAATCGTATTCCGTACTGTATCGGATACATAATGATTTCGAAAACGAGGCGTTGGTGACGCCCGAGCATCACGAGTCGTTCCTGATCGAACGACAGAACACACCCTTCCTAAATTACGGTAACCGGCAATAGGTATGCGCATCTCAGTCATCATCACGACGAAAAACGAGGAGAAGAATATCGAGAACTGCCTGAAATCGATCAAGGCGCAGTCATACCCGCAGGAGAATATCGAGATCATCGTCGTTGATAATAATTCCACCGACAAGACAAAGGAAATCGCCCGGACCTATACCGACAAGGTCTTCGACAAGGGGCCGGAGCGAAGTGCCCAAAGGAATTTCGGCGTGGAGCAATCCGGCGGTGAGTGGATCATGTATCTTGATGCGGACATGATCCTGCATGAGAACGTCGTCGGGGACTGTGTCGCCGAAGCGGAAAAGCCGGATATGATCGGTCTGTACGTGTCCGAGATCGTGATGGGTGAGAAGTTCTTCAGCAAGGTACGACGATTCGAACGAAGCTTTTACGACGCGACGGTGATCGATTGCGCGCGATTTATCAAAAGGGAAGCGTTTCAACAAGTCGGCGGGTTCGATGAGACGATGACAGGTCCGGAAGATTGGGACCTCGACAAAAAACTTCGGAACGCGGGCAAACTCGGGTTGGTACGGACGCCGATCTATCATAACGAGGCCGAATTCGACCTGAAGAAGTATCTCGACAAGAAGGGATACTACGCGAAATCGTTCGACGGATATATCGCCAAATGGGGGAAGGATGATGCGGATTTGAAAAAGCAATTCGGGCTCTCTTACAGGTTTTTTGGAGTTTTTGTCGAAAAGGGAAAATGGAAGAAGCTATCATTGCATCCCTTTCTGACATTTGGAATGTATTTTTTGAGAGGGCTAGTCGGGATTAAATTTCTTATGAGATGAATAATTATATGAATTACGAAATCACGAAACTAAAAAAGATGTCTGATAAACGGGGATACTTGATTGAATTTTTGAAAAACAGTGAAATTGAAAATAAGGAATTCGGACAAAATTATTTCGTAACATTCGATAGTAAGGAACAGATCCGTGGTAATCATTATCATAAAAAGAAAAGCGAGTGGTTTGCAATCGCTTTCGGAAAAGCTGAGGTGAATCTTAGGGATTTACAAACAGGAGAAACCGTGTCTCTTATTTTGTCGGATGATGAGGACGGATATCTCACGCGATTGTTTGTCGGGACAAATATCGCACACTCATTTAAATCTTTATCTGAAAAAGCAGTCTTACTGAATTATACCGATCGCGAATATCATCTGGAAGATCCGGATACCTATTTTTATGATTTAGGCTTAAAAAAATGACAATAAGTATCGGAAAAAACACAAGTAAGGATGAGAACGTTCTCATAGGCAAGAAGAGTATGAGGCCCGTTGAACATGAACACTTACAGATCGGTGATAATGCTATTTTTAATAGCGGAACGGTCATATATCTAGGTTCAAAAATCGGGAATGGTTTCAAGACTGGTCATAATGTCGTGATACGAGAAGAAGTTTTGATCGGCGACAATGTTTCGGTTTGGGGCAACTCAACTGTAGATTACGGAGTCATCCTTGGAAATAATGTGAAGGTTCATACCAGTTGTTATATCGCTCAATATACACATATTGAGAACGACGTTTTCTTGGCACCTGGCGTGATTATCGGAAATGACATACATCCTGGTTGTGCATTTTCCCATGAGTGTATGAAGAGGTTTGCCGTAAGAATAAAACGGGGAGCGCAAATCGGACTGAATGTCACAATTCTTCCAGGCGTCGTAATCGGGGAAGGCGCAGTTGTAGGTGCTGGAACGGTCGTTACGAAGGACGTTCCTGATCATTCAGTAGTGGTTGGAAATCCAGCGAGGGTGATCAAGAAAACATCTGAAGTCGTATGCCTATTGCCGGAGAGAAAGGGCTATTGTCCATATAAATAAACTTTATGGAAATTCAATTCTTGACTCTTGCAAGACAATATGAACTGATTGAAAACAAGATTCAGGATGCCGTAGCAAGCGTTTTGAATGGAGGTTTTTTTGTTTTGGGTCATGAAGTTGAAAAATTTGAAGAAAAATTCGCGAAATACTCAGGTGCCAAATATTGCGTAGGAGTGAACTCTGGAACTGATGCCTTAGAGATCGCCCTCAGGTCTTTGGGAATTACCGACGGAGATGAAGTCATTACGACGTCGAATACTTTCATAGCGACGGTCATGGCTATATCAAAAGTGGGGGCAGTTCCTGTTTTTGCTGATGTCGACGATGATTATCAGATTGACATCGCCGATTTTACGAAAAAAATTACCTCAAAAACAAAGGCAGTGATCGTCGTTCATCTATTCGGATTTCCGACCGACATGGATGCTATAAAAAAAGTAACAAAAAAGAACAAGCTTTTTTTGGTTGAAGATGCCTGTCAGGCACATGGGGCAACCTTCAAGGGCAGGCGCGTCGGTTCCTTTGGCGATGTATCATGTTTCAGCTTCTATCCCGGAAAGAATCTGGGGGCCTATGGCGATGGGGGGGCATTGGTGACCAGTTCCAAAAAAATATTCACAGCGGCGCGTCTTTTGAGAAATTACGGGCAAAAAATTAAATATAAACACGAATTGATCGGGTATAATTCTCGACTGGACGAAATCCAGGCGACTATTCTTTCTGTCAAATTGGATTATCTCGATGACTGGAATAAAGAGAGGAGAAAATTAGCGAAACTTTATATTGAAGAACTCTCCGATGTAAAAGAAGTCGTCTTGCCGAAAGAAAAAACACACTGCATCTCAGCCTTTCACTTATTTGTCATTAGGGTAAAAAAACGGAAAGAATTGCAGGAATATTTGTTGAGAAATGGTATCAACACAATGATTCATTATCCCATTCCCGTGCATCGGCAGATCGCATATAAAGAATACAACGATATAAAACTCCCGAACACTGAATTATTCGCAAAAGAGATTTTGTCGTTACCACTTTATCCGGAATTGACTGAAAGAGAAGTTAAATATGTCGCTAACGCGGTGAAGAGTTTCTATGAAAAGTGATATCGTGATGATTTCCCCCTTTTTTTCTCCGAATAACGGAGGAGTTGAGACGTTCTTAGACGATCTGATTCTTTTCTTAAATATAAATCAGCAATATGTGAGCGTAATTGCTTACCAACCACTAACAACGGATGTCAATTCTTCTATTTTTGAAAACGTAAACGGAAACATAATCTATAGGCTTCCATGGGTAAAATTCAATCTATTTTACAAATTGGAAAAGTATCCATTTCTTCAATTAATTTATCTCTCTCTCGGTATAGGTTTGTTTTCTCTGTCATATTTCATAATTGGAAAAGGAAGACGCAAAAAAGTCGTTCATTGTCATGGTTTGGCAGCTGGATTCGTCGGTTTTTTGTTGAGTTTTCTCGTGCGGAAAAAGTTCGTATTAAACTTTCATACGAACTATAGATTTTCCAAATCACAAATTATCGGGCGATTTGTCAGGTTTATGATCGGCAGGTATGACAGTGTTTTGACTTTATCCAAAGCATGTGAGGACAATTTGGTCGAGATTGGCGTCCCAAGGGAAAAAATATCCACTTATTATAATTGGGTCGATGAAGGTACGTTCAATATCACGGATAAATCTGAGGCAAGGAAAGAAATAGGATGGCAAGAAAACGAATTTTATGCGATCTTCGTCGGCAGGTTTTCAAAAGAAAAAGGAATATTCGATTTATTGAAAGCGATTCCCTTGTTGGATCAGAAAATTAAGATTGTTATAATCGGGGGCGGACTCGGTGAGGCTTCAGTGAGAAAAATATCCGATGAAAATCCGTCGGTTACATATGTGGGAAGGAAAAATACTGACGAGCTCGCCAATTATTTCAATGCCGCGGATATCTTAGTTTATGGCTCCATAGACGAGGATTATTTGGGAAGGGTGTCGATTTCAGCGTTGCATTGCGGTCTGCCTATTATGGTGCCGGACAAGTCCTATTATGGCGGAAAAGAGTCGAAAAACACAATAGAATTGCCATCTGATATCGGTTTAGTTTTTAAGAGTAATTTCAAATCATTTGCCAAGTCATTGAATCACTTATATGGAAATAAGGGAGTTGCTATGTTTGATAGAAATTCGTGCAAAGAATATGTTAGAAAAATATACGGAGAGGAGGAAAATGGGAAAATAATTATGAATACTTTGATAAATTGAACGGGAGAATTCTTAACAGCTGTTCCCATAAAAAAATGCGGATGTTGTATGAAAAGTTGTCGATCCCAGGTTGTAATTCCATTGAATATTTTTGAAAAAGACATGAATAAAATAATCATAATAGCGAATCTCGATACCGGGCAGGGAATGAGCGGCGGGACGAGAATCTATTTCGAGTTTATAAAGAAAATCTCAGAAAGTATCGAGATTGTTTTTTTCGGCTCTCGTGGGACCATACGTCGCATACAACGTGAGAATGTGAAGGATGTGACATTTGTTGAGACGGACAAACATGACATATCTGGTCTAAAGATTTTGCTGGACTATTTCTACCATTCCGTAACGAGACTTTTCAAGGGTATCTGGGTTTCTTTGAGATATTCGTTGAATAAGGAAGACCATTACTACGTGTACGCGTCGTCGGATTTCTGGGCGGATTTTTTCCCCGCTTTGATCCTCCATCTACGGTATCGATCTATAACCACTCTTATCACCCCGATATATCTTTTTGCCCCTCGGCCGGGTACAGGCTATGACGGGAAACAGATCTTTAGTATCAAGCTGTTGCTGTATTATTATACCCAGCAAGTGATGATGTTTTTCGCTCGGCGATATTCGGACGCGATTTTCGTAACCTATGAACCGGATGCGCAACGGTTGCGGGAACTCGGATTTACGAAGCAGCCGCACTTCGTCATCGTAGGGGGCATCGAATTTTCCGAAACCGCCCCGTATGTGGAAAAACGTGAGAAAGAATACGACGCGGTCTTTGTCGGCAGATTCCATCCTCAAAAAGGAATCTATCAGCTCCTTGATATTTGGAAACTCGTGGTGCAATCCCGACCAGATGCGAAATTGGCGTTGATCGGGAACGGGGATTTGGATATTGGGCGATATATTGCCGATTTTATCGATCGAAATAATTTGAAGGAAAACATAGATACCCTTGGATTCTTGGATGGAACCATGAAATACAGCCTTTTTTCGAAGACGAACGTATATTTGAATACAAACCTCTATGATGCGGGTGGAATGGCGACAATGGAGGCGATGAGTTGTGGGCTGCCGGTCGTGTCATTTGACTTCCCCAATTCGAGAAGTATGATTGGGGGTGGGGTTCTTTGGGCCCACTATTTGGATGTACAGGATTTCGCTAATAACATCCTGATGTTTCTTGAGGACCCGGAAAAGGCACGCTCGTTCGGTCTATCGGCCAGGGAGGATATGAAGAAGTACGATTGGAGTGTCACAGCCCGTAGAATGGTCGGGTATTTCGAAAAAGCAGATCGAAGGACAAGGTAAATCGATTATCAAAGGAGATATGAATAATGAAGCGAAGATTTTGATAACGGGGTGCGGTGGCATGTTAGGTTCCGACGTGTATCGGGTATTTTCGGAGCAATACGGAAATATCGTGGCTACCGACATAGATCTGAACGAGGATTGGCTGCAGTATCTCGATGTCCGCGATATTGACATGTGCAAGGATTTTTTTGAGAAGGTCAAGCCTTCGATAGTGATTCATCTTGCGGCGCTGACCGACCTGGAGTATTGCGAGCTGAATCCGGAGGAGGCGTGGAAAACGAACGCGTTGGGAACCGAAAATATCGCCTTACTTGCGAAGAAATACGATGCTACCATGATTTATATCGGTACGGCCGGAATCTTCGGGGGCGAAAAGGATGAGTTTACGGACTATGACACGCCCAACCCTCTCAGTTATTACGCGAAGGCGAAGTATTCCGGAGAATGTTTCGTGCAACAGTACCTGAGTAAATATTATATATTCAGGGCCGGATGGATGATGGGCGGCGGGATAGGGAAAGACAAGAAGTTCATAAAGAAGATTTACAACCAGATCAAGGAAGGGAAGAAGGAATTGTTCGTCGTGGATGACAAGCTGGGAACGCCGACTTATACGGTTGATTTCGCGCGTTCGATATCGAAAGTTATTCAGACAGAGTATTACGGTTTATATAATCAGGTCTGTGGTGGCAACTGCAGCAGATTGGACGTTGCAAATGAATTCGTCGGGCTCATGGGCTTGTCGGACCAAGTGAAAGTTACGAAGGTCACCTCTGATTATTTCGGTAAAGACTATTTCGCCCCGAGACCGTATTCGGAAAAACTGGTCAATCTGAAACTTATCAATCGAAAGATCAATTTCATGAGGGACTGGAAGGTGTGCCTGGAAGAATACAGTGAGGTTTATCGCGAGGATTTTGAAAAAGAAAAAAAATAAAGGCGGCCCGCAATACTCGCTGCGTTTTGGAAAAGCGATGAAACCCGGACGATACGCGCGGGATATGCTTTGTTGTGACACTCCCAGTCCTGTCTTTCAGGTAAGGTTTTGAGTTTGGAAGAGAAAACGGGAACGAATCGCATTCCACCGACGGAAAGCATCTATCAAACATGTCAGGATCAACTTGGAAATTTAGAAATGAACTATTGACCGTAGGAAGCGTCCTAGGGGTTCTTTTGGGCGCTCTTATAGCGTGCAAGGGACATTTTTTGATTCTAGGGGGTGAGGGGAATTATTTCCTAGATCCGCGGGGCATACAATCCTTGTATCGCAGTGCTTGGTTTCCGCTTGGCTACGGTACCGGGTCTTCGAACCCCCTTATTCACCAAACGATCGGCATATTCGACCTGTTTTCATTCTTACAGAATTTACAGGTACCTTTTTTTGCTATTAATCTTCTTGCGGTATTCCTTTTATACGCTTTACCCTTTCTGTCGATGTGGTGGTTGACGCGACGCATATTCAAAGCCGATACCATCCCGGCCCTCATGGTCTCGTTGTTCTACATAGTCAATCCCTTTACGGTTAACCATATCCAATTCCTGATGTTTTGGAATGTCATGCCGTTGTTCACATTGCCCGTCGTTTTCGGCCTTATTCACAGGTACTTTTTCAATCCGGTCAGGTTGGCGACCTTTTTCGGGATATTTATCGCGGTCTTTTCTTTCTCTTTTGAAAACATCCCTTACCTCGGATTGTTTCACTTGGCCTTGCCTATATTCATCGTGGTATCTTCACATATACATGCGAACGCAATTGATATCAAACGCTGCATCAAGAACTATCTCGCCGTCTTGGCAAGCTTTTTTCTTTTCAGCGCATGGTGGTTGCTCAATCTTATAAGATTTCAGCTGCAGGATGTAGGTGCCGTCTATACCAAGGACTTTGCAACCAAATGGGCGAGTGACGCGGACGGAAACGGCGTGATCGGCAACATATTCACTTTGAAGACTTTGATACCTACCGACGGGAGCAGTTTTTTTTCGTCCTTTTATAACAATATCCCAATGGACGTTGTTCTTCTCGTGCCGTTCATTTTGATCATCTGGTATTATCTTATCCGTTCAGGGAATAAGGAAAACGCCGGAAAGAGAAAAAGCATCCTCGTCGTCGGCTCCGTTCTTTTGGTGTTTTTTCTCAACAAAGGCGTCAATCGGCCGTTCGGGGATGTATACTTATGGATGCTGGACAACCTCCCGCTTTTCATCATATTCAAAAGTCCCTTGGAAAAATTCAGTGTCTTATTGGTATTTCTATTAAGCGTAGCCCTGATCCCTATATTTTCTGGTATTAAACGCGGATGGTCATTTTACGCATTCAGTATATATTTGCTGGCATGCAGCATTCCCTACCTGACACTGAACTTTATTCCTGATTTTAAGATTGACGATGACAAATACGTGTCGAGAAAATATCTTTACAAGGAAAGTTACTTTGACGCAAAGGAAGAATTGAACACGGAGAAGCTTGACTACAGATATCTCAGTCTGCCAGGTTCGCGGAATTATCAGGTGACCGTATTGAATCATGACGGCGATAGGTATTACAGGGGGATGGATCCTTTGGTATATTCGATAAACAAACCGTTTATCGCGGCGTATTCAGGAGTCTCTCCGAAATTCGATCCCATCTTCGATAATTTTTCAAATGATCTGAGTGAAACGGCGTTGGATATCTACGGCGTGAAAAAGATCGTCATCAATAATGATATTTATCCGTCGTTCGGATTCAGGGAAACGGAAAAGCCGGAAGTTTTGTCGGATATATTTTCCGGAAAGGACGAGAAGACGGAATTCGATTCGATCACAGTCTTCATCAGAGAAAATTTTCTCCCGCATTTCTATTCCGTCCAGAATCCAATCGTCACTAACGAGTCTGCGGACCGGGTGCTGGCTCTGCTTTCCAACGAAACTGAGCAGAAACGAACAGCGGTTTTCCTGAGAATGCAGAACATGGGAAAAGAGGCTGAATTGAACAATCTGCAAAAGGGCATGGAGGGGGATGATAAGGTGCCGACGATGGAATTCAAAAAGATCAACCCTGCAAAATACAGGATCAGGATCCATTCAGCGAGAGGCCAGTTTCCTGTGGTATTCAGTGAGAGTTTTCACGACGGATGGAAGATGTACCTGAATTCCTATCGAGGGTTCGATCTCCGATCGCAAAGTCTGGACGGGTATAAGATTCTGGATGGTAACTCGGAGGATCAGGCCGATAAGGATGAATTGGCTGGTTTTATCGAACAAGGAACGGTCAGTACCCTGGGCGATGGGAGTATCAAGACGACCGATCATAATAAATGGGCCGATGGCAGGGAGGTGAAGGATTATACGGAAAAATATACTATCGATTTCATATCGAAGGATTTTCAAGGGACGATCCAAAACGATAATCTTCCAGGCGGACGTTTCTGGGAGACGTGGGGGAAGAAGCCGATTGAGAACAACAGGAATCATCTGATGGCAAACGGCTATGCCAACAGCTGGATAGTTGATACGGATACATTGTGTGGCGGGAATTCCGGTTCATGCCGGAGGAATCCCAATGGGACATACGATTTGGAAGTAGTGGTCGAGTTCTGGCCGCAAAGACTGTTCTATATCGGTGCCGGAATTTCCCTGACTTCGCTTGCCGGCTGTCTCGGTTACCTCGGATATTCCGGTATACGCTCATATCGCCGGAAAAGGCAGACAACGAAAATAGAGGAAAGCCATAATATTTAGGAAATTTCGAATTTCGAATTTCGAAACGGGGGCGGAGAGGGTTCCTTCGGTCTTTGCGAGCCCGTACTCGGGCGTGGCAATCCAGAGAAGTCGGGAACCTGGACCGCCACCCCGGCATGCGCGGGGCAGGCTGGTCGAAGACTCCCTCGCGGAGACATATGGCGCAAAAGGGGGGCAGTTCCTTCAGTCTTTGCGAGCCCGTACTCGGGCGTGGCAATCCAGAGAAGTCGGGAACCTGGACCGCCACGGCTGAAAACAGCCTCGCGGAGACAGAGGGGCAATTTCTTGGGAATGGTATAACTGACCGTGAAAGGATGCGGGAACCCGGTATTTTGCTATAATGGAAGGCTATTGGTTTTATGAAGATGCCTATGAATATCGTGAGCCGGGGAAAGCAAATAAAAGGATTTTTTTCGGAGAATGTGCGATATATCGTTGTGGTCTTGTTTTTTCTGGTGGTTTCCTTTTATTCGCTTGTTATCGTGCCGAACGATGAGAAGAAAACGGCAAAGAAGACGGTCGATGAACAGACGGAGGCTGTCCGGTTCCCGGATTTGGACCATGTCGCAACATCGAAGGTCTATGATGATGTGCTCGACTCCCATGTTGGGGACGCGTATCGGGTCATCATACGAGCGGAGGCGAACGATGTGACCGACGTAAAGCTCGTTTCCCGTGCGCTTGATGGGCGGTCGATGGACGTATCGTCCTTCACGCTTCCGAAGGGTACGCCGACATATCGTGAGGCGGTCTTCTTCACGGATGGGGAGTATCGGGACATAGTCGTCGGTCTGACGGAGCAGGGGGCTGCGGACAATCCGCAGTGGAACGACACGCAGGTGTTCATCGACCGGTTGTCGGTCACCAGACTGTCCGTGAAGACTCCTGCGGAGGCGAGTCGTCTTCAATCAACACTGTTCGGTATTCCACAGGAAACGATGCAATATCTCCCGGCTCATCAGACCGGGTCGGAGGATGATTCGTTCGGGAAATCCAAGGTCAATTTCGGGCAGTTTTTCCAACCGACAAAAGAAAACTTTTCCGGTATCCGGTTCCGGGCAGGGCTGGCCGGTACCGGTGGGGCCGGATCGTATGTGGCGGAAATTCGGGAATGCACGGACGTCGCATGCAGCTTGAGCACGGCAAAAGTCTTGGATAAGGTCGCTTTCACTGGTGACGGGCTGGCTCAGTATAAAACGGCCGGATCTGACGTATATGAACTTCCGCTCTCGGCCTTGGTCGATACTGGTAAGTTGTACTATGTCGGTATCAGCGCGGCAGGTGTCAAGGTAGACAATACGAACTTTCTCCTGTTCCGGAAAATCGGAGGTGAGGACGCGGCAAAGAATTCCTTTTTCGGGGCAGCATATCTGAAGAAGGCGGACATACTGCCTACGGCTTCGATACAGGACATCGGGAACACGTATCGGTACGAATATCGGATGATGAATGACGAGTCGGGCGTTTTGGATGTGTATGATTCGACCGGAAAGGTGAAATTCAACAAGACTCTCGGGGGGGTAGCGATGTCACAGAATAAGGATGCCTCGATGGCGTTTCGAATCAATACCATTTATCCGATCGTCTCGATGCGGGTATCGGCGGAGGGGATCGATACGAAAGCCGGACAGTTTGTGATGGAATACTCACTTGATGAGGCACAGTGGACGGATCTCCCGTATGCCCAACAAGATGGGGGTCCGCAGATATTCGATGCCGCCATTGATGCCGCGGGGAAGAGCATCGTCTATGTCCGGGCGCGATCGGTCAAAGATGGGAGCAAGTTCAACGATTGGGGGATAAAGAATCTCAGGATTACGGCGGAGATGAGGAAATAGATTAATTAATTTCCAATTTTGAATTTCGAATTTTGAATCAATTTCAAAAAAGTGAAATCGGGATATTGAAACCGTAACGAGGAAAAGAGAGTCGGTCTTTGCGAGCCTGTACTCGGGCGTGGCAATCCAACGGGGTTGGGGACTGGACCGCCACCCCGGCATGCGCGGGGCAGGCTGGTCGAAGACTCCCTCGCGGAGACGGGCAAGATCGTGTAGTGAGTAGTATGCAGCACGTAGTGAGGGATGGGAATGGGAACCTGGACCGCTACGGCTGAAAACAGCCTCGCGGAGACGGAAAAATGGGAAAGTCCGTAAGGTTTTTATAAAGTCCATAAAGTCCGGAGCCCGCCTTCACAGATGCTTCGGCGTGGCGAGGTGTGGAGGGAAGGGAACGGTTCCGAATGATGATTTTGACAATAATATGAAAAATGCTAGTATAGTAGCAAATTTCATATATTCCAAATTATGACCGTATTCAAGCGGGAAATCGAGACGAATATCCGTGAAAGATTGTTCAAGGGGAAGGCAATCCTTCTTTTCGGGCCCCGTCAGGCGGGAAAGACGACGCTTTCGAAGAAGCTGCTCCGGGAATATGGGAGCGAGGACGGATATTTCAATTGTGAACTCGCATCCGTCCGAATGGCATTCATTCCCGGACATCCGGAACATATCCGCGACTTGATCGGAGTGCGGAAATTCGTCGTGTTCGATGAGGCTCAGACCATTCCCGATATCGGCAGTATCCTGAAGACGTTCCAGGATATGTATCAGGACGTGCAGGTCATCGCGACCGGCTCGTCGAGTTTCGATCTCGCGAACAAGATTAACGAGCCGCTTACCGGTCGCGCGTTCGAGTTCACGCTTCTGCCGTTGTCGGTCTCTGAGGTGCGGGAGGCGTTCGGAGCGGTCAGCAGGGAAAGGATCGAGGAACTGATGCTGCTCGGCTCATATCCGGGAATCGTTGCCGAAAAGGACGTCGCGGTGAAAAAAGATATCCTGAGAGGTCTCGCGACGAACTATCTCTATAAGGACATCTTCGCGTTCGAGGCGATACGGAATCCCCGCGTGTTCGAGGATCTGGTCCGACTGCTCGCGCTTCAGACCGGTTCCCTCGTTTCATTCAACGAGCTGTCCCAGTCTCTCGGGGTCGCACGCGCGACCGTCGAACGGTATCTCCGGTTGCTGGAGCAGTCATACGTGGTGAAAACGATCCGAACGTTTTCGAGAAATCCGCGGACGGAGATCAAGAAGGGGTTCAAAGTCTTTTTCTACGATACGGGGATCCGGAACGCCGTACTGAATGATCTTTCGGATATCAGATCACGCGGCGATGTCGGTCCGTTGTTTGAGAATTTCTGTGTCTCGGAACGGATGAAGCGTTCCCTGTACGGTGATGGGGCGTCGGTCATGTTTTGGCGGAACCGGCAGGGAGCCGAAGTCGATATCGTCGAGGTGTCCGGCGGTAATCTCAGGGCGTTCGAATGCAAATGGAGCGCATCCGCGAAGGCACCGAATCGAGGGCAGTTTCTGAGAGCGTATCCGGAAGCGACGTTCGGGATATTGACGCCGGACTCTTGGGCAAAGATAGAAAGTCCATGAAGTCGAAAGTCGAGGAAATACAGTCCATCAAGTCGGGAGCGGATCCCTTCGGTCTTTGCGAGACGAGTCCGCGAGGCGCGGCAATCCAGAAGGGATGGGGATGGACCGCCACCCCGGCATGCGCGGGGCAGGCTGGTCGAAGACTCCCTCGCGGAGACGGAGGGAGTGCGGAGACAAGAAGATTTTCGAGGAGGAAAGAAATGTGATTTATAAGGTTGAAAGAAGATGAAAGAGATAATCGAAAAATTCAAGGAGTTTTGCAGGGCATGGAAATGGGAGATCGGAGGAGCGGCGATCCTGTTGTTCGTGGTATTGATAAACCGTTTTCCGAAGGGGTATGTTATTTCGGGAGAGGATACCATGCAGCTTATCAATCTGAGTGAGAATTATCACTCATTTCTCTCTGAGTGGCTTGGCCGGGCTTCCTTGTTCTATTTTCCCGTCTATCTCCTCGACAAGCTTGGCATTTCCCCGACGTGGCAGCTTTCTTGGTACCTGGGACAATTCCTGTTCGGTTCGTATGCCTCTTTCCTTGTCTTTGTCAGGCTGATATTTCCCAAAGTTCGTGGAGTAGCGCTCGCGTTCGGGGCGCTCTTCTATGCGGCGAATATCTATACGCTGTACCTGTTCACCTCGACGTGGGGGTATACGCATCACCCGATTCTTTACGTTTTTATCCCGATCTTGACTGGTCTCTACGCGAAGTCGTTCCTCTCTCCGAAGAATACGTACCCCGGTTTTTTTCTGTTGACGATATCGCTTGCATCAACAAGTTTCGGCAATGAAGCATTTGCGGTTTCACTCGGAATTTACCTTATCGCGCTCACGGTCGCACTTATCGTGTTCCGTGTCATCAAGCCGAGTTGGCGGATGGTGATACTGATTTCGGTATTTGCCGTACTGGGTCTGGCGCTGAACGCGTACTGGATGCTTCCGGCGGCGACACAGGTCGGTGCCGGTGTGGCAGGGGTTGCTTCCTCGACCGATATCGATCTGCCGGTATGGCTGCGTTCCACGTCCAACTCGATAATCGATACGCTCCGGATGGTACAGACCTTCAAGGTCGATTTCTACTATCCGTATAACTTCCCGTATCCCGCTCTCGCGTGGTTGAAACCGATGCTCATCGCGTTGACACTCGTCCCCATATTCGCGATCCTGTCCGGTGCGGTGGCGCTTCACGGGAAACGTTCGGAAGAAGGATATGCGCGGTGGTATCTGGCGATCCTTTCGATACTCGTTCTCTTCGTCGTGCTGGTCGCACGGGTCCGGGCACCGTTTCAATTCAATGATTTCATTTTCCAGCTTCCCGGACTCAATGTTTTGCGTTCATACGACAAGCTTTCGATCGTCACTCCATTCCTGATTGTCACGCTCTCGTTTCTCGCGTTGGCAGGTCAGCAGGGGAAACGGTATTTCAAGCATCTGCTCGCCGCTGCCTTCCTGGTCGTGTTTCTGCTCGGCATGCCGTTCTTCGTCGGTGGCATACAGACCAAGTTGAGCGCGGCGTTCGCGGGGGACAGTACCAAGGACTATCGGAAGGCACGGTACAGTTTCCTGGTGAAGATGCCGAAAGCGTACGAGTCATTGCGGAAAGCGTTTCCGAACGATCCGGATGGCAAGGTGACCACGTTGCCGTTCGCCCCGGCGTCGAGCGTGGGACGTATCGACCTCGCGAAGTGGAAGGCGAACGGACCGGATGTCGTTCAAAAACTGCTTCCCGGATGGACGTATGTGGAACCGAACGCGGATTATATTCCCGGGCTTCGCTTCGCGCAGAATCTTGACGATCCGAATATCGATCCGGAAAAGCTCCTCGACCTCTATGGGCTCCTTGGGATCCGATATGTCGTCTATCACAGGGATGTCCCGGTGGATCGTTTCCAGAGGGCCGAGGAATCCAGAATGTATATGGAGCGGGCGGGTCTCCTGACGAAGCTCTCGGAGACGGACTCGTTCTTCGTATATCGCCTTCATGACCGGTTCGTATTCCCGTATGTCTATACGGGAGCGAGCGGGTTTCCCATTACCGAAATATCTTCCGATGTTTCGTCTGACATACATGAACTGCAACGGTCGGCATCCGGGCTTTCGTATACGAAGGGGAATCCGATGCGGGTCTCGATTCCGGTGGAGGATATTCCGGCTGATGCAAGCCTGTACCTGAACGAGAGGTATGATGACCTCTGGCAGGCAGTTTATGTCGCACCTGACGGGTCTCAGCGGGCACTCCCGCGAAATGAGACGGTGAAGTTCGCGAACGCGTGGAAGACCGGATCGGGAATGTCCGGCGGGCAGGTGGAGATCGAATACGTACCGTATCATTGGCTCGTTATCGGGCTATGGATATCCGGGGGAGCGTTGGCGCTGGTTATCGCCTCGCTGGCGTACGATAAGATACGGGAAGTCATACGGTTGAGGAAATAATTTCGAATTACGAATTTTGAATTTCGAATCAATTTCGAAAACATAAATCATGAAGTTTGAAACGGGCCGATCCGTCTTTGCGAGCCGAGTCCTCGAGGCGCGGCAATCCAGAAGGGATGGGGATGGACCGCCACGGATTTCTCGGAAGAAATCCTCGCGGAGACGGACGGGACAACGGGACAATTCTTTCGGTCTTTGCGAGACGAGTCCTCGAGGCGCGGCAATCCAGCGTGTTTAGTGAGAAGTGAGGGAGAAGATTAGAGATGGACCGCCACGGATTTCTCGGAAGAAATCCTCGCGGAGACGGACGGGGGCGGAGACGGAGGGGGACGGAATCGGATTGGGAGGCTGGCACGGAGACAGACAAGTCATATCGGTGATGATATAATGCAATCCTATGGTAAACGAAACGTTGAAGATCGATGAGATGGAATGGGCGAAACGGTTTTTCCTTGAGCGGAAAATCGACGTCCTGATCCTGGTCGCGGGCATCTTCCTCGGCGTGTTTCTCAAATGGGATATTGTCGAGATCGCCGTTTTCTCGGTGCTGGTGTGGGCGATTGTCGGGCCGATATCGGTGCGGATTTTGGCGGCCGCGGCGCTGTTCTTTTTGTCCGTGACGCCGTTTCTTTTGATGCTTGATCGCGAGGATCAGGCGGAACAGTATGCCGTGTACGCGTATTACTTCCTGGTCATCGCCGTCATCCGCGGGATACTGGATTTGAAGGGGGAGAAACAGACCGACAAGTCCGAAAGTCTATCAAGTCTGTAAGAACAGTCTCAAAGTCCATAAGGTCTATCAAGTCAGGAAAGTCGAAAGAGAAGAGTCTATCAAGTCCATCAAGTCTGTAAAGTTCATAAAGTCGGGAGCGGGGAGAAAGAGAAGAGGAAGAGCCTCTCAAGTCCAAAGTTCATAAAGCCTGTAAAGTCGGGGATAATTTTGAATTTAGAAACGGGCCGATCCGTCTTTGCGAGACCGTACCCGGCCGTGGCAATCCAGAAAGAAAGAAGACTGGACCGCCACGGATTTCTCGGAGGAAATCCTCGCGGAGACAGATACCGTAAGGTCCGTAAAGTTCAAAGCGAAAGCAGGTCCCGTGATCGAGTCCACGAGATTTCATGGGAACTGTAAAGTCAGTAAAGTCAGGAGCGGGCGGGGAATGATTTTGAATTTAGAAAGGGGAACGGAAACGGTCCAAAGGTCTGTAAAGTCGGAAACGCGGAAGTCCGGGTTCTGTAGGACGTCATTCGAAGAATGACACTGCAACTGTTGACAGGAACTGGAAAACAGGTACGATTGCTTGTTGTTCTTTTCATATAGTATTTGCGAATAACCAAAAAAAGTGGGGGGGGGGTCGATGGAAAAGGAAAAGCACGTGGAAATATTTTTTCAGTATCTGTCCGGTACCGAGCGTATGTTGGTTCGGACGAACTCGTACAGCCGGAACGTTTGGCTCGCGAACCGCGCCTTACGGGAGGCGAACAGTATGCTGGTCCGACACGGTCTTCCCCGGATCAAAAGTCATCATCTTGAAATCGTTCCGGATTCGAATTCCAAGACGGTATTCATATTTCGACTTCCCAAGACGGGGCTTCCGACGGCTATCCTGAATAACGAACTGGAAGCAATCGGGATCGGCCGGGTTCCGTGAACGGTTCGAAGGATATTACAGGGTGCGCGATGCGGCCCTGTTTTTATATGGGAATGGATGGGGACATCCGTAAAGTCCGTCGGGTCGAAACGATTTCGAATTATATAAACGGAACGGAGTTGGAATAATTTCGAGTTAACGGGTCAGAAAACGTGAACGACGTCGTATGCAGTTTCAGGTTCACTTGTTCACGTGTTGGGAACGGGAGCGGGGAGGGTGCCGGACCGTCACGGATTACCCGGAAGAAATCCTCGCCGGGACGGGGTCGGTAGTCCGTCGAGTCTATAGGGTCGAAAGCATCTAAAGTCTGGAACGTTAAAAAAAGAAAAGCCTTCCGATATGTAAGGAAGGCTTCTCGACGTTGCGAGGTGATCATTTTTCGGTGAGCGGGACCCAGAATTTCAGGTCGACGGTCACGTTCTGCTTCCGTGTCTCACTGTACGGATCGAACTTTGGGTTTCTTGTCGGCCAGTGTTTCTGGATGAAGTAGCTGAATTTCTCCATAGCCGTCGTTGGAGGACCCTGGAAACTCGGACTCCACACCGTGTAGCGCGACGTGAACCGTTCGCATGTGGCCTGCTTGGCCATGGCCCGTGCCTCGTAGATCATGCGCTCCGGATAGAGATTGTAATCCGAGTCCGAGACGGTGACCTTCACGAACGCTCCGACCACTTCTCCCTTGTTGTCGTGCAGGGGAGGGTCGATGCGCACGTCGGCCGGGTTTATGGCGCACAGTGCGATGGCCGTGTTCACGAACAGGAACAACGGGACGAGAAAAAGGTATATTTTCTTCATTTTTTCGGGTTTGGTTGTGAAATGACAATAAAGACACTGAAGCATAATTATACTCCTAAACATGCTTTTTGTCAATGTTTAACAGAGGCGAAAGAAAAGCCATGAAGCGGGTTCATCACGGAATGATGACGCTTCACGGCTTTATTGTCCGGCATTGATTTCAGCGGTTCAGGAACACGATCAGTTCTCCGCAGCTTTTCACGATGGCGTCGCTGAGACGCTTTTCGCCGTGAATGTGCACACGGATTTTTTCCCGGACCGGACCCATGTCCGGGAGCATGCTTTCCGGGGCGGTCAGGTACGTGTTCGGGTAGGGGGTCACGACAAGGACGATCGGTGAACTGGTCCGCAGCTGGAACGAGTCGAAGACTGCCTGTGTCTCCGCGAGATTATCCATCGATTTTACGGTGACGACTACGAGCTCCCTTTTTCGGTTCGCGAAGAGTTTTCTGAGTTCGCGCTTCATTCGATCGCGGTCCCTCGCGGGAATGAGTCCGGCGGAGTCTACGACGAAATCGTTGAGGGGCAGCTCGGCCGGTTTTCGGAAAAGAACCGACGTGTCGGATCCGCGGAGCGGCGTTTCCGCTCCGAGCCTTGTGGGCGAACCGAACATGGCGATCGAAAGGATCGCGAGGAGAAAGAACCCGTTCATGACTTCTTCCCCCCGCTAGACACTCTCGTCGGATTATGTTTCATTCCCGGAAGTCTCGGACCCTGATATTGTTCGTTGAAACTCAGGAAAGGAATTTTCTTTCCCGCTTCCATGCCGTTTTCTTCCGACGGTACCGATACGGATTTTTTGTCCGCCCTCGAGGCGAACAATCGATCGAAAATGATGATCGCGATGATTCCGAATAGCATCTTCCTGTTCATGATATGCCTCCTGCGGTTTTGTTTATTGGGATTGTGGATTTGATGAAGTCCGATCTCATATTCGAACGGAAACGATACCGATCCGGGGCACCGGCTGCTTTTCCTGAAACGATGTTGATAAGATGCTGAATGGAAAAATACCATACCATGGCACGTTGTCAACGGAATCCGTGGGATGCCTCCCGTTCAGAACAATTGAAAAGCCTCCATTTTTCGGAGGCTTTGAACGGTCAGGCGAGAAGGGTTTTTCTCATGATGACGAAATCATACGACGAGTTCGGCATATCGGTCAGAGAGCCGACTTTGCGTTTCCAACGTATGGCGTTGCGTTTATCGTGCTCGGTCAGCTTTCCGCGCCTTTGACTGATAAGGTGAAGCCCGTCGTTTCCGATGATACGATCCAACCCGGTGGTGAACGAGTCCGGAATCTCGTAGTTCGGGTGTCGGATACGGATCATTCCGAGCAGATCGGAATGTTCCGCCGCCGCGAGGTGAAGTCGCGGGGGCTCGTCGACAAGGTGGACGCTCACGTGAGGGCAGGAAAACGAATCGATTTACTCTTCCGCTATGGCGTACGCTTCCGGTGCGTTGATCGATATCGAGATGCCCGGTGCCACGTCGTGAGCCACGAGTCGCCTGCCGATTTCCTGCATGTTTCGGACAAGGTGACGAAATTCTCCGACCACGATGGACGCATCGGTCAGTACTTGTATGAATGCGGTTCGCATTTATTCGATGATTTGAAGGTTCAGAAAAACGTGCAACGGAATGAAAACACGATGCCGGCTTCCTGTAAAGCCACGCGATCCGTATCGGGTGTATTTTTTTGGAGGTGTGAAAAAATAACCCCGCCTATGCTTCGCATGGCGGGGTGTCTGTCGTCGGGATTCCGACCGCATCCGATGATCACAGGATCCGGGATATGTATCTGAAGAACTCGGCGTGGTGTTCCCTGGTCCACAGAACCTTCCGTCTGAGCCAGTGGACGAACGTTTCGATGTTGCGTTCCATCTTGCTTACGGTCATTTCCGCACGCGCGATCCTGCTCATGAAGAACGGAGAGAATATCTCCATCTCGAGATATTCCTCTTCCGTGAGGAGTGGGGCGGCCTTGGTAAGGAGGTTCGCGTACCAGTCGGGTATCGGCGGAGTGCTAGGAAACAGCATCATGAAAGTGCCTCCTTTGAAGGTTTGAGTGCGTTTTGGGAGATTGTAATGAACGGGACGGATATATCCTGTTGATATCGTATGACGGACGTAAAGTCAAATAGGGGAAAAAATCCAGGCAGTGTCCGTCCGAAGCGCAAGGTCCGTCCGGACGGGGACCGTTACCTGTCCGGGCGTCGCTTTTCCGCTTTCCCGGAGTCGGCGAAGAAGGAGCCTGTAATTGACGGCTGTCCCGTAGCGTTGTATAAACAGTCAAATATCTGACGGTTCTTTTTCAACGAATATCAAAGACGGGAGGGAACGATGGGCGAAGATCTCGGTTTCGTTCAGGATCCCGGTCTGATCCGGGAATATATGGAGCGGCAGCTGCCCGCTTTGGCCGTTAAGCTCGGATTGGACGCGGAGGGTATAGAGACGCTGCGGGGCCTTGCCACCGTTTCCTTTCTTGACGAGGTACGTAGCGGCGATGATCCCGGTGCCGGAGTGTGCATCGGGTCACAGGCGTCGTCGCGGATGCTGGTGCGTTTTCTTCTGGAGAGGTTCGTGACCGAGGGAGGAATCCTTGGAAAAGGACACCTATCCTGGGCGATGCAGTATCGGAGACAGGGCGGTCGGATAGCGCTCGTATGCAATCATACAGGGAATGCCGACGGTCCGATTATAGATTACTTTCTCGGCGAGGCGTTGAGGGATCGGTTTCCCGAGACCGAAGGGAAACTCTGGTTCGTCGCCGGGCATATGGTCTGGCAGCACCCGTTTCTTCGGATGTTCTCGAGGAGCGTGAACATGATTCGGGTCGTCTCGAGGAAATATATCGAGGACGCGACGGCGAAGGGCGACCATGAGAAAGTCGCGGAAATGAGGAGGCAGAACATGGCGATGTTCTCGCATCTTCGTCATGAGGCGGCGGATCGGAATGACATCATCTGCTTCTTCCCGGAGGGGACGCGGAATCGGACAGGGCAGTTGAACCGGGGTGTTTCGGAAACCATGTCGATCCTGCACGTCATGCAGAAGGCGAATCCCGGTCCGCAGGGGGTGATGATCTTGCCGTGCTGTATCGAAGGCGCGGCATCCATGCTGCCCGATGTCGAGGACACGCTTGAATTCTACCGTTTCCTGGAAGCGGTGAGAAAGGGTAAGGTGTTCCTGCATATCGGCAGCCCGGTATTGTTGCGCGATCTCATGGATCGGATTCCGGAAGGTATTTCCAAACAGGATGCCGACCGATTGCTGGTCGACGACCTGATGCCGAGGATCGCCCGATTCATTCCCGACGATTTACGCGGACCGTATCGCCTCGGTTACGATTGAATCGAGCCTGTCAAACGACAAAAAAATGACCCCGAAAATCTCGGGGTCATTTCTTTTTTTTTCGTAAGGCTACTTCGCCGCCGCCTGCTTGGCCAGGGTCTTGATGGCCTTGGCGGAGAGGCGGACACGCTGCCCGTCGATCTTCTTCGTCTGGAGGTTCACGGCGAACTTCCGTTTGGTGGCGATATTGGAGTGGCTGCGCTTGTTGCCGGAACGGGTGCCGCGGCCGGTCAGCTGACATACTCGGCTCATAGTCGGGGTCTTGAGGTATTACAGGAACCAGGCTATCATGAAGGCCGAGGAATGGCAAGGGCGGCAAAGCCGCCGAATACACTATCACTTATGACAAACGAACTCGTATTGGTGGGATTTTATTTCCTGACCCTCATCTACTCCGTGATCATCCACGAGGTGTCTCATGGATGGATGGCGCTGTGGCTCGGTGACCTGACGGCCAAATATGCCGGACGACTGAATCTGAATCCCATGAATCACATCGATCCCATCGGTTCTATCGTCGTGCCGACCGTCATGTTTCTCACGACCGGATTCGCGTTCGGTTGGGCGAAACCGGTACCGTACAATCCGTACAATCTGCGCAATCAGAAGTGGGGACCGGCGTTAGTCGCGCTTGCCGGACCGATGTCGAATATCTCACTCGCGCTTCTCGCGGTCATCGTCGGTCGGCTGCTGCCATTGTCGGTCGCAGTGCGGGACGAGGTCTTTTTGAAGTTTCTTGGAATCATCTCAGGCGCGGGAAGTTTCGCGGACCGATGGGGGCTCTTCGCTTCGTCGCTCTCCGGGTCCTACTCGAGGATATTCTTCGCACTCATGCTTTTCGTCATCTTCTGGAATGTTCTTCTCGCGTTTTTCAATCTGATCCCGATTCCGCCCTTGGACGGTTCGAAACTTCTGTACGCGACGTTTTCGTTCCGACAGGAGACGATCCTCTTTCTGGAAAGATACGGATTCTTTATCCTGCTTTTCGTAATCTTCTTCCTCTCCACGCCGGTATCGGTCATTCTCGATACGGCGCTTGGCTTTTTCTTTGGACTGTTGTTTTAGACGAGACGAAGTCTATAAAGTCGGCAAGAATAGTCTGTGCGGTCCACCAAGTCCATAAAGTGATAGAACAGTCTTAAAGTCCATAAGGCATATAAAGTTCATCAGGTCGGGAACCCGCCTTCGCAGACGCTTCGGCGCGGCGACGCGGGGAAGAGAAAAAAAGAAAAGACGCTCCGTTCGGGGCGCCTTTTTATTTGATCGCAAGTCACTTCGCTTTTGAAACCGAACTTTCCATCGCGCTTCCGAGAGGTGTCCGATATCACAGGTCGATTCTGAATCCGAGAATATGTCGCAGCCACCACCCCTTGATGCTGTCGACGAATGTCGGTTCTCTCAAGAGTCTCGCCTGTTCCTCGGCCTCCGGCGTGGAATGCCACTCCGGGTCTTCTCGGGACCGATCGCTGATACGCAGATATCGGAGGTGTTCATCGAAGTCGCGGATCTTTTTCCGTAGCGTCTCGGCGTTCTCTTCCGGATGGAGTGCCATCATGTGCCGGATAAGGTCTTGTAGGGAACCCGATCCGTGTTCGGCGATATGCCTGATAAGATCCGTCCGAAGGCTTTCCCTTCGCGCGGTTTCCGGAAGGCGCAGTTTTTCGATCTGTTTCATGGTCGTTTTCCGTTCGTTGTTAAATGGCCGATGTGTCCCGAATGTACGCAGGTATCCGCGGATTGTCAATTTCCGTTTGACCGGTTCGGGCGGGCATGATACAAAACATTCGCAAGTGCGCAGTGGCCTTTTCGGATAAAAATGCGGAGCTGTCATAGCTGTCATCATGGAAGGTACTTCGATCGGAGCCGTTTCATATGTTTCGTGTCCGTTCCTGAGGAACGTATCATTCAGTCCTTTCATGCTCCGCCCGCCTTCAGGTATTCCGAGCCGGCGTTGATTCATCGGCACCGGATACCCGGGTATCCGTGATGACCGGAATCCTGGTGAACTATCGGCACTGGGACATTCAGTTGCCGGTATCATGTGTCCCGGGGTGCCGATCCGAACCCGATATCCCCGATGTTGACAAGCTTTCCGCTTTCCTCTACCATTTGCCGTACAGCGTCAGTGCGCTTTTTCATTTTGTATACCGCAAAGGGATGTCCACCATAAATCAGCTCATCAAGCGCCCCCGTAAGTCGACCGCCCGAAAGTCGAAGTCGCCGGCGATGCAGTATCTCTCGAATACGATCCGCAACAGCAAGACCTGGTCCAGCGGTCCCTTTAAGCGCGGCGTGTGCACCAAGGTGACGACCGTCACCCCGAAGAAGCCGAACTCCGCTCTCCGGAAGATCGCCCGTGTACGCCTTTCCAACGGTATGGAAGTCTCGGCATATATCCCGGGCGAGGGACACAACCTCCAGGAGCACTCGATCGTGATGATCCGTGGCGGCCGTGTGAAAGACCTTCCGGGTGTCCGCTATCACATCGTCCGCGGCGTGCTCGATACCGGGGGAGTCGCCAACCGGCGTCGGAGCCGCTCCAAATACGGAGCCAAGCGCCCGAAGGCCGCGAAGGAGTAATAACGCAACGATTTTTCAATCACTACCGCGACTCACGACCCACGTTCCCATTATCGGTCGTCGATCGCAGATAACAGGACTATGCCTCGAAGAAAACGACAATACGGACGCCCTTGGAAGGCGGATGCGAAGTACGCGAGCCCCTTGGTGGGTCATTTTATCGGTCTCATCATGTGGGACGGAAAGAAGACCGCTGCCGAGAAGATCATCTACGATGCCTTCGATATCATTCATGAGCGGACCAAGAAAGGCGGACTCAACGTTTTCGAACAGGCAATCAAAAATATTTCTCCTCTCCTCGAGCTCAAGAGCCGTCGTGTCGGCGGAGCGAACTACCAGGTTCCGATTCCGGTTTCGGGAGATCGTCGTCAGACACTCGCGATGCGCTGGATTCGCGAGGCCTGCCGCAAGCAGGGAGGTCGCCCGATGGCGGACCGGCTTGCGACCGAGCTTATCGACGCATCCAACCGGGCGGGCATGGCGATGAAGAAACGTGAGGAAGTGCATCGCATGGCCGATGCCAACAAGGCGTTCGCTCACTTCGCCTAAGCGACCAGTTTCGAAAGAATGCCGTAAGGAGGCGGCCAGACGAGAAGGGGCGCCTCGCGCGACCCCTTCTTGTTTTTATGTAATCCAACCCCGGATCGGGGTAAAAAAAGTTAACCGCACGTCTATGGCCCGTCTCAAGCCAATCGATCATATCCGCAACATCGGCATCATCGCGCACATCGACGCGGGAAAGACCACGACGACGGAGCGCGTCCTGTTCTATACCGGCATCACGCACAAGATCGGCGAGGTTCATGAGGGCGAGGCGACCATGGACTGGATGGAGCAGGAGCGCGAACGCGGCATTACGATTACCAGTGCGGCGACGACCTGTTTCTGGAAGGATCATCAGATCAACATCATCG
>JAAXTX010000070.1 GCA_013336285.1 Candidatus Moraniibacteriota bacterium
ATATCGCCGCCAAGCTGTGTCTTCTTTGGGAGGATGCGATCCTCCGAAGCGAGCTCCGCGCCAAGGGTCTGGAACGCGTGAAACTGTTTTCCTGGGATCGCTGTGCGGAAGAAACACTCGACTGTATACGGGGGTGACAGCCGTCACGAGCCGGGTATTTCGTATCGTTATTCGTAAGTCATAGAAATCGTTTATGGGTGAATATAAACCGAATACGCCGATCGGCGGAAGCGCGGAGCGGAAGCAATATTCGCTATTCATGGACTGGACGGAATACGACGAGGTGAGAATCGGAGATCAGCCGATTAAATTCGATGAAACTCGTGAAGAGGAGGACCACGAAGCGTTTTCGGCAAGACTTCTTTCGGCGATGGAACGCGGGGAACTGAACGAGGAAGACGTCGAACGTATCGAGTTCGCGTATGACATCGCCAAAGCAGCACACCGTAATCAGGCGCGGGAATCGGGAGAACGGTATTTCGAACACCTGCGTGCGGCGGCCCTGATCCTGATGGATGAGGCGAAGATATTCGATCGGGATATGATCATCGCCGCGCTGCTGCATGACGCGGGAGAGGACACCGGCATATTCGGAAACATCACGAAGTCGTACGAAAAATGGAGACAGAGGAGCCGGCTTAGGCTTGGGTGGGCGTTCAATGAGCGGACCGCTGACATGGTGATCGCCGTCACCAAGCCGAGCATCGACGGGATTTTGTTTCACGACAAGGCCGAAGCGGGAGAATTCTATCATCGGGGCCTCGATGCGGCCTCACCGGAAACCATCCTCATAAAGATGGCAGATCGATTGCACAATCTGAGAACGCTTAGCGATACGCCGCCGGAGAAACAAAGGAAGCAGATCAAGGAAACGCGTGAAATCTATTGGCCACTTTTCGAGAAAACCAGGCAAGCGTATCCCGATGCGGTCGAATATCTTCTCGGGCAGATGGAGCAGGTGATGAAGGAGATCGAAGCGGGACTTGCGTAGCGTGGCAGGTCGGTCCCGTTGACATCGCTGAGTTTTTTCGTGTGCGCATGTTTTGATATAATTGCATGTGGAGGGTCTTAAACGGAATACTATGAAAGCATTCAATCCGCTGGAGCATTTTCAAGCGGCGGAAAAGCTGAAAGCTGTCGATGACCGGCATCCGGATGTTCAGGAGGTCCCGGCATCGATTGTCGGGGCCGATGTCGTGTCTGATCGGCCACTTGTTTCCGATGTTTCCGTCGACGAACGGCATCTCGTCGAGATACTTCGGAATCAGGGAGTCGATTTTGGAAAATACGGTCTCGACGGTCTGGATTGGGATGAGCTTCACGGGATTCCCGATCTGGATAGCAGGCTTGACGCGGCACTGGCGACGTCGGTCGGCGAGACAAATGAGCCCGCGTTTTACGATGCCCTGTCGAGGGTCATGGCGAAGACGGGAATTACCAAGCTTGTCGCCGGTTTGAGTCTTATCGGTTTGATGTCTTCCTGTTCTCCGAAAAAATCACCCGACATCGCGCCGGTCGGAATGAAAAACGAGTACGGCCAGAAACTTGAAAAAGGAGGAAAGATTGATCCGAAGTTCGAGTTCATCAATCGTCTGAAATTTCCTGACCGTGAAGCGGGTACCGAAAAGAAGCTCGAGGCGGAAGACATATTGAAAATGATTGTAGAACCCTTCTCTGGGGCGGTGGGGTACCGGGAATTGGTCGAGGAAACGATTTCTGTAAGTGTCCCGTACGAGTACTCGAGGACGTTCGACCAGGGAAAGCCGGTGGATGAACATGATGCGGAGCGCCGGGACCGATACATCCGGGAGAGGATGATGGAAGAACTGAAGTCCGGTATCATCGCCTTCGCATGGGACAAGGATGACCTTGCGAAAGAGCGTCCGGACATGGTCGACGTACAAGATATGGAAATCCTGGGCATATCGGTCGTCGGGTCCGCTTCTCCCGAGGCGGTACGGAAAGGCAGTGAGCAAGTGGGGAAGATTGATTCCGAGAACGAGCGACTGGCACATCTGCGTGCCGAAAATGCCGTGAGAAGCATCGTTGCCGTGCTGGACGAATTAGGCATACCCTATGCCGAGGATCAGATCACGATCGAGAGCGTCGAGAAGCAGTTCTCGGAGCCGGAAATCGATGCCTTGGAGAAGCTGGCGCATGGGAAGGGCGTGGAAATATTCGATCTGTTGCAGGAATATAACAAGGGTCGGATCGATGACGCGCATCAGAAAGAGATGCTTGACGCCATCGTCGGAAGCAAGCGGAACACCGTCGTTATCATGCGGATGAAGGGGGAGGCGCCGAGAGCGTTGGTCATCCCATTGCCGCTTCTCCTGTTGCTCGTCCCGCTGCTTCGGAAGTTCGGAATCAAGATGCGTGACAAGCTTGCGACGGGGAATAGGGATGTCGATGGCGAATATGGTTCCGCGGGAAGGTCCGACTTGATCGATTCGCGAGTCGTACAGGCGGAACGGGTCATTACGACACGGAAGAAGATAACGCTGACGTCATTTCCAAAAATCGAATGGGCCGATGGAAAAACCTTTTCTATACCGGTTCCGGCTTTCCGGTTAGCGGAGAAGGAAGTCAACATACCGTATCCGATTTTCAATGCCGTTCCAATGAAGTTCACGTTCGAACGCGGCGTAAAACCGGTGGACAAAATCGACGACATCATCGCGAACGTCGGACTCGATATACAGCATTCGTTCGATCTGTATTTCCGGCTCGCGGTCGCACACGCGAACGACGAAAACCTTTCCGATGAAAAAGAGTCGATTTCGGTCATCGCAAGCGACATGTTGGTAATCTGGGAATCGACATGGTCGGACGAGAAGCGTCGGGAAATGGGCGATATCTTTCAGAATCAGAACGAGGTATTCTATGCCGAATTACACGCTTGGGTCGTGCGGAGAATCTCGATCGATATGAAAAACGGCGTCATTCCTCCCATTAACGACGCGAAGCGTCTGCGCGAACTGATTTTCAAGCTGACCGGCGACGAGCTCGAACGGTATCGGCAGAAAGGATGATCTGGAAAGTCGGATTCCGACACGCATGTGCCGAAGATCGTTTGATGAAAGGTCAAAACGATTCCCGTTCCATGGGAATCGTTTTCTGTCTTTCCGAAGTCCGTGCTCGGTAACCGACCGTATCGTATCCGATCACTTCATCATGAGCAGTCCGGCGACCGAAACGAGGCTCCCGATGATTTTCCGGGTCAGGTCTTCTCGCTCTTTCAGGAAGATCGCGGCGAAAACGAATATGATGACGACCTTGAACGTCGTGACTGCGGAAACAAGACTGAGGTTACCGACGGCGAACAGGAGGACGA
>JAAXTX010000013.1:0-25052 GCA_013336285.1 Candidatus Moraniibacteriota bacterium
AATGGAGATGGAAACGGGACGAGAGGGAATTGCATGAAACACTGGTGCTGATTCTGAAAAAGTTTGCGAAAATTAATTAAAGTGATGGTCTAGAGCCTTGTATTATATATTAATTTAATACATATGTCAAGTGCTTTCGTATGATTTCTTCTTCACTCGAAGCTAAATGGAGGCTTAAATAAAAATAAAAGGCGACTGAGGATTTCTCAGTCGCCACAAAATCATGTTTCCGAATCAATTGTCGTCTCCGTTTCCGAGAATGAAGTCCCGGTCGAGAACCAGTTCCCTTTCCGTTCTCGATCCGTCTTTTCCCGTTATCGATATAGCTACGGGAACGTCGCCGGTTCCGGCCTGACGTTCGATCTTCAGGTCATACGGAATATGAACGAATGAGGATGGAAGATCGTATTCGAAGACGACGTCCTTGAATGTCCCGAGCGACACGCTGACGAGCGTTCCCACGAATTTCTTTCCGGAATACGTTCCGTATACCGGTTCGCCTTCCCCTCCGGCCACGGTCCGGATGAAACTCCCCTCCGGAACATATACGCGAAGATACGTCCGATAATCTTTCACCATAAAATTCCGTTCGAGACCGGTATGTTTATAGCCGACGGTCAATCTGGCCTTCGGTGTGTCACCCGTACGGTCGATCTCATATCGGAGAGATCTCTTCATGACCGAATCCGTCTTCCAGGAATCAAGGTTCGCGTCAACGACCATAAGGAAATCATTCGACCAAGACGAATCGAATGATCCGCCCCAGCCGGCGTCCGCCACCCGCCGTTCGAGATTCGCGTCGAAGAAATACAGTTGGATATCCTTGCGGTCCAGATCCCGCAAAACGACCCGCGATAGGCGAAACATGTCACGAGGCGGCAACGCGCGTACCTTCGCCATGATTTCACTTCCCAACATGCCGAGAACGGATTTCCGTTCACCGAAGTCGATGTTCTGATCGCGGTATCCCTGCTCTACCTGATATTCGAGATCGAAGATGGCGTTATCCGCGCCATAGGTTCCGGGAAAGCCCGGGAGACGGACAGGCCCCGTCACCGACAGGAATGACGAGAGGACATCCGCCGTGATACCGACCACGCCGTCGAAAGTTTCCATGCCTCCGCCCATCCCGTAAAACGTTACCGCCTGGGTCGCATCGGTCGGAAAATCCGGACTCCAGTTGGAATCACGCATCTTCCAAGATCGGATATGGAGCGTTTCCCTCATCGGGTACGGCGGCTCGACCGTATCCGGGATACGGACATCGAAATTACCGGTGTCGTGAACGGTAAACTCCGTCATGTGACCGTCCTTCACCTTGAGGATACCGAATGACCCGATGAATCCGCCACCGGGACGAAGCTCGAAATTATTCTGAAACAGTACGAGATACGTCCGTTCCTTCCCATCCTTCGACAGTGCCAGATCCGCCAACATGCCGAGAGCGCGTGTACGATTTTGCAGGTCTTTCTCGATAGGCAGACCGGAAATGACACTGCCGACGGAGTCGAATCCGTGATTGCGCGCTTCCCAATATGCGAACCAGCCGCCAAGAAACAACGCGGCTACCGCGATGAAGAGAAATGCGGAGAGAACCGGGTGCTTTCTTTCACGCATACGTATGAAATAATAAGGATACCGATCGGACGACTACCCGCGTAAGAGATCGTTCAACCGGCGCTGATATTCTTCTTTCGTCGGCTCAATATCTTGAGTGACGACAGTTCCCTCGGAAATATCCGGGTCCGCGTTCTCATTCTCGATGACCGGAGATTCGATGATGCCGGATTGCGCAAGAGGCATCGAGACATCGGAAAATCCTTTCAGTGCGTCATTGTCTTCCTGATTCTCGAACTCGAATTCCTTCAGGAATTTTGCTTCCGCTTCGGTAAGACCGGGAAGATTCATCGGCGCCTCGGCTTTCCTGCCATGGACGAAGTCTCGTATACGTGACTCCTTTTCCGGAACGATCTCCGGTATGGACTCGGAAACGGTCCGGGGTACCGGATCGGAAACCGAGATCTCCATATCTTCGGATGGAGAAACGACGGCACTCCTTGTGTCCGATTCAGGAATTTCCTCGACAAGAAGCGGGGAAATGGGACGACGCGGTTCAAACATTCTCGTATCGAAAACGGGCATCTCGTCGACTTTCCGTTTCGAATATCCCGACGGATTCGGCAATATAAGGTACATCAGAAATAATAGCCCCGAAATTCCGATACCGAACGAAAGCGAGACCGTGACGAATGCCGGGATATCGACCATGATTTCCTCCGCCCGAGGAACACTCACGATACGAAAATCAGCGCCCGTCTTCACATTATAGTACTGCGTGGAGAAACGGAACAACGCGAGCGCCGCCTGTCTGGACAAATATTCCGCTTCTTCTGGACTGCCGGCGATCGCGCGGATCGAAACCGCACTTCCCTCAGGATACAGTTTGACGGAAAACATCTTTCCGAACCTTTCACGTCGGGTGCTCTCGGTCAGGTATCCGGAGCCGAAAATCCGTCGCTCCCCGATATTGTCGATGAACTGCTTGCGAAACGCGTCGGTTCCGAAAAAGGATGGAAGGTTACCGGCTATTTCCCGCCCCGATGCGACACTAGACTCCAACGGAATGACTACTACCGGGACATCGGCCGCATATCCGCGAAAATATCCGCGAATCCCGAACGAAAACACCAGCGCGACAACCGCTGCCAGCAGTATGAAAAATACGATATTTCCGAAGTGTATGCGTTTACGCATGGTGGTTGTTCCGTTGTATGCCATAAACTTTGCTATACCTTGCCCGTAACACATCCCCATACATCTCCGACATCAGTCTCGCCGTATGTTCCCATGAGTACCGGTTACGGATCCGGATGAGGGAAAGTTCCCCATGTGTCCGCATCTCATCGGGACGATTCAACATGTATGCGAGTACCGTCCGAAGCGAATCGATATCCCCGACAGAGAAATAGGTTCCGGACGATCCGAGTATTTCCTGATTTGTATTACCGTCGGCCGCAACGATCGGAAGTCCGGCACTCATCGCGGCGAGAATCTCACCTGACGAAATGGCTCCCGCGGACGGTTGGACGAATAACGCGGCATGGGACATAAGCTCGTCGCGGTCCCGATCGGAGCAATCCCCGAGGAACAGTATATTCCCATGTTCTTCATTCATCGTCCGGAGATACCGACCGTACCCGGCCGTTTCCGCCCTGTCTCCCATTATCGCGAGCCTGAAGTTATTCGGGAGTTTGCCCGTATCCTCAAGGTATTGAAAAACCTTCACGAGGCAGCGTATATCCTCATGCCCGGCACCATGGGTCGAGGAAAGCGCGAAGCGGGATTCCTTGAGTCCGAAAGACCGGATAAATGTTGTCGATTTCACGGATATCTCGTCGACTCCATACGGGATATGAACGGAAGGATACCTTCGTGACCCGGCCATCCGCTCGAACATATCACGGTCCGAATACACGACCATGTCGACTATCCGGGTTATAAATGACATACGTAATCCCCGTAGATCGATATCTCTGCGAAGCGTGACGATCACGCAGCTCCGACGCCGTAACACGCGAAACAGGAACAGATATGGGATCCAGACGCACGAATCGGCGTGAAGAATATCGTATCCGCTCACGACCACATGAAGCGAAGATAACAAGGAACGAAGAAATACCGACCGGGCTCTGAAAAAAGTCATCATGCGGACCCGTCCCGTCACGGCTGCCGGATCGTTTCGTCGGTCATTCGCGACATCATACACGGTCACGTCATGTCCAAAGGAAGCGAGTTCCGACGAAAGGCGTTCGAAGGGCATCTCGGATCTGCCCGAAGTACCCGTCTTTTCCCGACTCATGAACGCGATCCTCATAGGCATACTGATCCGATTCGAACCGAAGGATGACGGGAAAGAGTAACAGGCGAGCCTCATTCTGTCAACTTTTGTCGTATTCGGCTATAATGGAAAAAAATGTCATTCCTCGATATGAGTCAGAATCATCTACAGACCCTTTTCCGTCCCGAATCCATCGCGGTGATCGGAGCCTCTACGGAACCAGGGACGGTCGGGAACGACATCGCGAAAAATCTTATAGGTGGAACGTATCAGGGGAAGGTATTCCTGGTAAACCCAAAGACCGACAGGCTACTCGGCGTTCCCTGTTATTCCGATATCGACGCTATCGGATCGACACCGGATCTCGCCATCATCGTAGTTCCCGCGACGATCGTCCCTACGGTTCTTCGGCAGGCGGGAAAGGCCGGCGTTCATGCCGCCATAGTCATTTCCGCAGGGTTCCGAGAAACTGGAAAATTCGGGCAAGACCTCGAAAACGAACTTGCCGCCATCGCCAAGGAATACGATATCGCGCTACTCGGTCCGAATTGTCTCGGTTTCCTGGCACCTTCGATAGGTCTCAACGCATCGTTCGCACCATCGCTTCCCGATACGGGCCATGCCGCCTTTCTCTCCCAGAGCGGAGCGCTCATGACGGCCGTCCTCGACCTTACACGCGGGAAAATCGGTTTTTCCGAATTCATAAGTACAGGAAACAAAGCCGTCATCGACGAGCACGACCTTATCGCATATCTGCGTGACGATGCCGAGACACGGGTCGTATCGTTTTATACCGAAGGACTGTCCGACGCGACTTCTCTGATCGCTCTCGGGAGGGAGTTCATCTCCCTTCCGAAACCGAAACCTCTGATCGTACTGAAATCGGGACGGACGGAGTCCGGAATAAAAGCCTCGGGATCTCACACGGGTGCGTTGGCGGGAAGCGATACGTCTTACGAAGCACTTTTCAGACAGGCACGGATAATACGGGCAAAAAATACCCGCGAGTTTCTCGGAGCGATATCGGTGTTCTCGAGCAACCCCGTCCCGGAAGGTTTGCGGGTCGCTATCATCACCAATGCGGGCGGGCTCGGCGTCCTCGCCGCTGATGCGGTGGCGCAGGCGGGACTCACGCCCTCACTCCTCTCCGAATTGTCGCGTGACCGTCTCCGCGCCGCCCTTCCGCCGGCGGCAAGCGTCGCGAATCCGATCGATCTTCTCGGGGACGCCAGAAGCGATCGGTATCGTCTCGCACTTGACCTGGCAGCGGGCGATCACAACGTGGACAGCGTCCTCGTTATCCTGACGCCGCAATCGATGACCGAAGCCGAAGCGACTGCGGAAGCCATTATCGAGGTACGGGATAGGTACGGAAAACCCGTCATAGCCGTATTCTCGGGCGGCGATCGGGTGGAAACCGGCCGTTCGATACTCCGAAAGTCAGGCATCTCCGTTTTCGATTTTCCGGAAGAAGGCGCCGAAGCGCTCGGATTGCTGTCCAAAGTTTCCCTCTGGCGAAACAAAAAGGACGTCCCATCGCCCGTTCTTCAGGATATCGACCATACACGGGCCAAAAAGATATTCGACGATGTCAGGGCAGCCGGAAGAATACGTTTATATGAATATGAGACCTACGAAGTCCTCAGCGCCTACGGATTTCCGTTGCTGGAGTCACGTCTTGTGCATAATGCCGAAGAAGCCGAAAACGCGGTCCGCGAAATCGGCGGCCCGGCCGTAATGAAGATAGTGTCTCCCGATATCATCCACAAAACGGACGCGGGCGGGGTCTTACTCGACATCCACCCGAAAAATGCGGCGGAGAGTTTCGTTCATCTGTTCTCGCGAGTACGGGAAAAGAACCCGGATGCCTCCCTCGAAGGCGCGATCGTCATGCGCATGGCGGCACGGGACGGCAAGGAACTCATCATAGGAGCGAAGAAGGAGCACGGACTGGGAACCGTACTCGTCCTCGGCATGGGTGGTATCTATACGGAAGCTATCCGGGATGCCTCATTCCGTTTCGCTCCCATCACGCGTCAGGATTCCGAAGAGATGTTCTTCGAACTTCGAAGCGCCAATCTCCTCTCGGGTATCCGCGGTGAAATCGGGATCGACAAATCCGCCCTTTTCTCGGTGATGGAGCGACTTTCGCGACTGGTCACCGACTTTCCCGAGATCGCAGAACTCGATATAAACCCCCTGTTCGTTTTTCCGGAATCCGAAAGATTCGCTGTCGCCGATGCGCGCATAGCTATTGAAGAGGATATTCCCCACGAATAGGAAGATTTTCTCGGCATACGAAAAGCGCCGGACTCATCCGGCGCTTTTGATTTCATGACGCTGAAAACCTTTTAGAACAGGTTCACGATCTTCCGTAACAATTCGAATTTTGAGACGTCCCTGACAGTTACCGCGATCATCGCCAGCAGAAGAAGAAAGAAACCGATCTGATGCGCGCGGTGTTCCACGACTTCGCGGACCGGAGATCCCTTCACCTTTTCGATGAGAATGAACAGGATTCTTCCGCCATCAAGAGCGGGCAACGGCAAAATATTGAAAATCGCGAGATTGATTGAAAGAACCGCCGCAAACTGAATAAGGTATGCGATGCCGAGCTCACTCATCTGTTTCGTTACATAAACGATACCGACGGGCCCGGTAACATCCGCCGCTCCGCCTTTCCCGAGAAAAAGGCCGGCCAGCAACGCACCGAGCGCTGAAAATATCGACATCGTCGCGTTCCATGTCGCTATCGCGCCTTTTACGGGAGCCTGGTACCAGGAATAACGCACCGTTCCGACTTCCGCGAATGATATGCCGAGCGCTCCTTCCCCTGCAGGAGCATCGATGCGAGGTGTCCCATGAAGAGTCAGGGTCTGATTTCCACGACGGATTTCCATCGGAATATCACTTCCCTTACGATCCGCTATGAGCTGCTGTGCCTGATTCAAGGTAGAAAGACCGATTCCGTCCACAGATACGAGTCGATCGCCCGGACGCATACCTATCACTTCCGCGGGTGACCCTTGCGATATCGCGAGAATCTTAATCGAGATATCGTTCGTCTGCGCCCGCGTCTCTTCCGTCACGGGCTGCGGAAAGCCGAATAGATACAGACCGGAGACAAGAACCCATGCAAGAAGGAAATTCATAGCCACGCCGGCTGCCAACACGAAAATCCTGGTACCTGCGGATTTCGCCGCGAAACTATCCTGATCCGTGAGCGAATTCGCATCTTCACCCTTCATCCGGACAAATCCTCCGAACGGTATCCAATTCAGGGAATAAACGGTTTTCCTCGATATTATCTCGTGATCGCCGAAAACCACTCTCCATCTTCCGGTCGTATCATCGTTCACCAGACCGGCAAGCCGGGGAGGGAATCCGAATCCGAACTCCTCCGCCTTGATACCGCTCTTCACGGCGGTCACGAAATGACCGAATTCATGAATGAATATAAGGACGCCGAGGACAAGAAAAAACAGTACTATCGTGATGATCGACATATCGGCGGTCGGATACGGATTATACGGTCATGATATCCTCTTCTTTCTTCTTACGAACCGCTTCGAGCGCATCGTTCACGCGGTCGACTTCCTTCTGAAGATCATCCTTTCCGGAAAATTTCTCATCTTCCCCTATTTCCCCCCTCTTTTCCATTTCCTGGATTTCTTTCCACACTTCCTCACGAATGGTCCGCACCGCTACCCGCGCATCTTCCATGCGTCCACTGAGCGTCTTTACGAGCTCTTTTCTTCGGTCTTCCGTCAACTGTGGAAGATTCAATCGGATCAGATGACCGTCATCCGACGGATTCAACCCAAGATCGGACGAACGTATAGCTTCAGCTATCGCCACCAGGCTATCACGGTCCCATGGTTGAATAACGATAAGCCTCGGTTCCGGTACCGTTATGGTCGCGATCTGCCTGAGCGGAGTCCTTGAACCGTAGTAGTCTACGGAAAGATCCTCAACGATCGACGGATGCGCCCGACCGGTTCGAAGCTTCGCCGCTTCCATGCGGAAGTGCTCAACCGACTTCTCAAAATCTTTCGTGCGTGAAGCGATCAGACTTTTCGTATTCATAAAGGTTGCATTGAATCATTAACGGTTATAGGAGCGAGTCTGACAATCACATCTTCCGGAGACCGAGGAACATGAACCTGGAATCGAACGGATCGAATTCGATGACCGCCGGCGGACGATCGGTCGCAAGCGGAATCACTGCCCATGAAGATCCGGCATCTTCCGAGCGATAGAACGCGTTTCCCGATACGAATACGATTTCGTTCGAGTTCTTCGGATTTACCGCAATGGCCCGGATCGGGAATTTCATGGCACTCTCGATAATATTGAGTTGAACCCAATTCTTTCCATAGTCCGTACTCCGAAACAGACCGGAAGGGGTACCCGCATAAATAGTTCCCGATTTGGATCCGTCGGTCACCAAAGACAGTACCTTGTTCGCGATGGGATTCTGTCGGGACTTCGCCTGGAGATCGGACGCCGACGCTCGAACCCTTGCTGCTTCAGCGGTATTTCCAGCTTTTTGCAATGCGGATGATTTGGCATTCAGTTCCTTTATCTCCGCCGCCTTTTGGGCGTCCCAATCGACCCACGTCGTTCCGCCGTCCTGGGTAAAGCGGATCGATTTCTTGAAGTTGAGGAGATAGACCTTCCGCGAGTCTGTCGGATCGAAGTAGATTTCCGAGATGACCCCGTCCACGGAATTACCTATATTCGTCCACGTAGCCCCGGCGTCGATCGATTTGACGAGTGTTCCCGCACTGGTACCCGCATACAGGACATCCGGATTTCGAGGATCCTGCGCGAGTGATGAAATGACCGTCTTCACTCCCGGCTCGGTATAAATCGGCATCCAGTTAGCACCGCCATCATCTGACCGAAAAATTTTTCCCCTGTTATCGATTATCCCGGACGCGAACATCCTATTGTCCGGATCACGTCGGTCAAGAATGAAACTGTAAATCCGCTGCGGTGGAAACTCGATCGGCGCCCACGAATCACCGCCATTCTCGGTTCGAAAAATTCCGTTCTCAGCGGATCCGACGACGATGGTCCCCGGCTTGGTGGGATGAAATGCGATCGTAAGAATATCAGCTTTCTCAATAAGACTTTGCTCGTTCACTGTCGATTTAACTGAAAACGAGCGGCCTTCGTCCGCACTCTTCCAGATACTACCCTTTTGTACCTGCTGCGAGAAACCCTGTGGGGGCTGCAGAACATTCTCGACTACCGATTGAGCAGCCGGCTGAGAGACGGAACCGCATCCTGAAAGCAAGACAGCCAGAGCCGGTAGCGAAAGATAAATGATTCTTTTCATATATGGTTTCATTATATCAAAAGCCGGGTTGAAAGCAAAAAATGCGGTTCGTTCCAACTTCGGATGAGTGCGGATTGACTTCGGACCCGAATGTTCGTACAATTCTTATGTTCCTGAAGCGAGTGGGTCTTCGGGTCGTTAGCTCAGTTGGTAGAGCAGTGGCCTTTTAAGCCAACGGTCGCAGGTTCGAATCCTGCACGACCCACCAGAAATCCGAGACCGCCTATGAAGGCGGTTTTCGCGTTTCGAGATGGCCACGATAAAAAGTGAACGGCTCCATACACGGCGGCTGACATTGAACCCCGATTCAATAAAGTTCTTTTTCCATTGGAACCAGCAATAACCCGTGATTTCCGATCGTACCCGACTCACGACGGGTCCAATCGTTGCGTTCATAGAAACCGATCGTACCTGGATCCGCATCCAGGAACAACCATCCGTTCCCGGCGGAACCGAGTGTTTCTTCGAGAATTCCGAGGATTCGCGAACCGAGCCCGAGGTTCCGATATTCCTTTCGTACGAAAACGTGCGTTATGAATCCGTCCTTCCTCGCACGACCGAACCCGGCAAGATCATCGTCGGTCCAGGCGGTAAAAACGATATCTTCCATCCAATCACGCACCCGATCCGGATCGTACTTTGTCCTGAAATACTCATCACCCGCGGCATTCCCGTCGAACGCGGAGTCGGTGGACAGAGTTACTTCGCGAAGCAGCTCGGCGATCATCGGGATATCTGCGGCACGAAGACCTTCCCGCACGTTGAATTTTCCGCTCATACCTCTGAGTATCATGAAATCAGGATATCCTTCCCGGATATGATACCCGATTATCGTTCATTTTGGAATCCGGGAATGAAAGATCGATCGCCATCCCCGTTCACCGACCGGCGTTCACGTTCCGATCATAGTCCCCGCAAAGGTTCCTGATAGGTTCAAGTTTTTGCTCGGAATCATCGATCCTCCCGATAGTACGGATCGTGGCAAGAAACTTCACGAGGTATTCGGCATTGATACGCATCCCTCGCAATCGTTCCGGATCGCTCTGACTTTCCGCCGCCTTATGTGACATAAAACTATAGAAATCAGTCACGGTCGGCCGTGCGTCACCGTTTCTTGATTTCCAATCTTGGAGAAATTTCCCGACAAACGTCCCATTATATTTGAGAACACCGAACAGCTCTATGCCGTCCATTTCTCCGATCATGTCGCTTAACAGTTTTGCGGCGCCCTGTGACGCCTCATGCCAATCGGTTCGATCGCCGACATGCATCCTTTTAGCCGTGTCCCGCATCAATTGAAAAGGACCGGCGGGACCGTCACTGTCACGATGACCCCAAGACTCATTGTCCCAGAAGGATTCATAGATCGAAACGAACATCAACGCCGGAGGAACTTCCTTTTCCTCGAAAACGGATTTCATCGTCCTGAAATGCGGTGCCATTTTTTCTACGGCGGAACGAAAGCGTTCCGCATCTTTGCCGACCTCGTAACGAGCTGCCCAATATTCAACCGCTTTCTCAAATTGCTCCTGTCCGATTTCCCGTATCGACCCAGCTCGAAAGTACGTATCCATCGGATTCTCACCGGCCGCGATTTTCTGCAGTTCCAGACGTTCTTTAATCTTTCGGGCCTTCTCCTCGTCCTCGATTTGTTTCCTCCGTTTTTCCTCGTCACGAAAATGCCGGTCCGTCCCCTCCACGAATACGCCGAGCCCGGTTCCGGCGATAGCGGATCCCAATCCGATAGCTCCAAGTGTCTTGAGAAATTTCCGGCGACTCGGATCTTCCGGATCCTTCGTTCCGTAAGGCATGACCGGCATCGCTGGAATTTTTTCTCTCATAGTCGAAGTGTGCCTATATGTCGATGATACTGCGATTACGAGAACCTGAAAAGACCCGTCTCAAACGAGACGGGGAAAAAGGGACACATTCCGATTCTTATCGAACGGTAGAAATTCTCTCCTTACCGATATACGGTCGAAGAACCTCGGGAATAACCACCGAGCCGTCTGCTTCCTGGAAGTTCTCAAGAATCGCGATCAGGGGACGGATACTCGTCAGAGCGGTGTTATTGAGCATATATGCGGGTATTTTCTTTCCGGTTTCCGGATCGTGATACTTCACATCGAGACGACGGGCCTGCCAGTCGGTAAAATTCGAAGCCGAACCGAGCTCTCCCCATCGGCCGAGCCCGGGCATCCAGGCTTCCAGATCGAACGCCTTATACTTTCCGGTACCCATGTCTCCGGAACAGATACGAAGTTTTCGGTAAGGCAGACCGAGTTCCGTGAACATTTCCTCGGTGATACCAAGCATTTCCTCCTGTATCGCATCGGTTAGGGCGACATCAGCCGGTGCGATGACGACCTGCTCGACCTTCATGAACTCATGTACGCGATAGAGACCCTTGGTATCCTTGCCATAGGACCCGATTTCGCTTCGATAACATTGGCTGAACCCGGCATACCGGATCGGAAGCTCCGACGCCTCGAGCGTCTCACCGCTATGATACGCAAGCAAAGACGGCTCCGAGGTACCGACCAGGAATTTACGTTCCTTCGATTCGCTTCCGTCAGTTTCCTTGTCTGACGATGCGACCTGATAAATTTCATCTACCTCCCCGTCGTATTCAAGTCCCTTGAAGTATCCGCTTCCGAACAACGGAAATCCCTTGACCAAGGTCGGGGTGATCATCGGGAGATATCCCTTGGACGCCATCTTCGACAGCGCGTAATTCATGAGGCCGAGCGCGATCAGCGCCCCGTCCCCTTTCAGGTAGTATCCGCGATATCCCGCGACCTTCGTCCCCCGTTCGAGATCGAACAGACCGAGCGACTCGCCAAGCGCGATATGGTCCTTCGGCTCAAAGCCGAAGTCGCGAAGTGCGCCGATTCGAGAAACCTCGACATTGTCCTCGTCGCTCCCACCGTCGGGAGTATCGGGCGCCACTATATTCGGCACGAGCGCCATAAGCGCTTCGAACCGCGCCTTCGACTCGCGTGCGGCCGGTTCAAGCGACTCTATCTTTTCTTTGATCGACTTTCCATCCGCTATAGCCGCCTGTCGTTCCGCGTCGCTTTTCGCCTTACCGATACGTCCATTTAATCCGTTCTTCTCCGCCTGCGCAGACTCGAGTGCCTGTGCGGCATCGATGCGCTCGCGATCCGCCGCGAACAATTCGTCGATATCGAAAGAAAGCTTCTTACCTTTTGCCGCCTTGGCGATCTCGTCACTATGGTCGCGAATAAACTGGATATCGAGCATACGGAAATCAGAAGTCTTAAAGTCGAAAGTCTATAAAGTCGGTTCGTCGAAAATCGTTCCCATAAGTCGTGCGGTCACCTCGGACCTTCGACCTTATGGACTTTCTGACTTTACGGACTATCCGTGTGGACAATGCTGGACTCGAACCAGCGACCCCTGCAATGTGAATGCAGTGCTCTAACCAGCTGAGCTAATTGTCCTTCTCCCGCTTCGCCTATCCTAGCCGAAACGAAAAGAAATGTCCACTGCAAGCCGCTAATTATTCCTCCATCATCCCGTCCAGCGCTTCCAGGCATTGCGGTAACGCCAGCCAACCGGATACACCGTTCAGATGACCCCCGTTTTCAATCACGTTCAAAGGGCAATGTAATTCCCTTGAAAGAGTTCGCGCATCCGACAACGGAACATTCGGATCGTCATCACCGTGAATGACCCCGAATCGGCGGCATTTCGATAATATTTTCTCGAAATCGAATGCGGGTTGCAGGAATTCGTTCACATAGTCATTCTTCGTCATTGCCACGGGACCGGAAACCAGAACCGCACCGGAAATCTCGGATGCATCCGGTCCTTCCAGATAGCGGAGTATCGCCGAGACACCAAGGGAGTGCCCGACCAGATAGATCCTGTCCCCCTTGACGTATGCCGAATGTCTCGATATTTCACCGACCCATTCGGAACACACGGGATGCGTCGGATCCGGCATCGGCAGGGCGACGGCATATACCCCCAGTTTGGCAAGTTCCCCCATGAGCCACGGCCTCCACCCGCCGTTCGGACTTCCGTCGAATCCATGAATGATGATCACTTTCGTCATATCTTAGTCATTACGATCCTTATTTTACGATGACGACCTTACGAATGATTTCGATCCGGGCACATTATGAACATCCGTCAATCATCGACACCGAACGATTCGGACTTCCCTCTTGTCCGATGCCTGACTTTGTCCTCGATGATTCTCAGCTTGTCCGTGGCGGCCGAAAAGAATTTGAAATAAAAATCAACGAAATTGACCACGGCCGTAACACCGGCCGCAAGTGCCGTCAATTTCCAATAAACCGGGGTCGTTTCCGCGGAACCGCCGAGTACCATCGTCGACGTGAAGTGAGTCATGGCTGTCACGGCGGCGGTCGCCAATCCGCTTTCCTTCACATATACGATAGGTTTTCCTCTCTGCCGCAGCCGTTCGGATTTGTTATGCTTCAGTCTGATCGATTGGAATTTATCTCTTACCTCCGCTATTTCGCCCGTTCCACGGTTCAGGATTTCGAATTCCGCCCTGAACAGGCTGAGTCGTTGCATGTACAGTTCCATCGTCAGATCCTCGTGCGATTCGATCATTTCGCGTTCGCTATCAAGGATATCCTTATGGAAAGCGGACAGTTCGGAATACCTCACAAGAATCCTTCTGACGACGGGAACCATGAGGACGAGTTTCTGTTCCTCGTCATCCAAATCCTCGAATTCTTCCTCCGTCGGTTGTGGAAACGAGCGTAACATCTCGGCTCCGATCGACGAACCCCTTCCCAGTATTTCCGCGACCGTTTCCTCACGCTCGTTTATAAGCCTGAGCTTTTCCAAAAATTCGGACAGTTCGTTTATTTTGTCCTCTTTTTTCTTGAATACGTGAACCCTTCTCTTGTTCCGTTCATGAAAGAACTCCTCCAGTATCGCGAATCGTCTGTCCCACAACTCGGAAAGGACCCGTATGCCCTGCAACGACCGATCGATTATCTCCTGTGTTTCGGGATCCGCGACCTGTAAATGCTCGTTAAGAATCCCGGCTGCGGAAGCGTCCATTCCGACTTTTTCCACTTCCTCGACCTCATCCATCATCTCCCTGACTACCTCCGGTATACCGGATACCGGCATTGTCATCCGCGACGGCTCGGTTTTCGCTTCCTCTCCGTCTGATGCAAAAAACTCACCCGGTAACTCCGTAATAGGATCATCGGGATGACCAGTTTCGATCTCCGATTCTCGCGATATCGGACGATTCATTCCAAATCCTTCAGCAGCCTCGGCGATCGCCCCGGCATTCGATAACGTTTCGGTCCCGGTATTATCGACGTCTCGGTCCGCCTTACCCGATTCCGGAACGATCTGAAATTCCAAATTTCGAAATTCGCCATTTCCAACCTGGGGCATAGTCCTATGGATAGGATGGGCTTATTATTGCCGTCATAGCATCCTGAAAACTCCGTTTCTTGAAAGCAAAATATTGCACGTTCATTGTATAATATTCCGGCGTCACTGTTAAATTTTGCTACCGATTATTCGGCTTTACGTTCAACCAATAAGTCACGAACGATTCCCTTTTCGTCAAGTAACATGACTTCTTCCTCGCACCAATCGGAATAAGTCCCGGGATGCTCACGGATCTCGGCAAGGAAATCATCCCAATCGACCCATTTCGTCGACTCGACCTCGTCAGGTGCGGGATTCGGTTCCTCGGATGTGATGCCAACAAACACCGGACATATCTCGTTTTCCGTGACACCGTCACGCGTGAACCTATAGCGATACGGTGAGGCATAAAAGAGTTCGTCTGCCTTCATACCGAGTTCACGACCGATTCTCCGCGCGGCCGCGTCGATACGCTCCTCACCGGGACCGGGATGCCCGCAACAGCTGTTCGACCAGACCAGTGGCCAGGTCTTTTTGACATGACTACGTTGTTGCAGCAATAGCTTCCCATCAGATTTTCGGAACAGGAAAACCGAAAACGCACGATGAAGCGGGGTCGTCAGACTATGAACGTCCGATTTCGGCATCGTACCGATCTCCTTGTCATTCTCATCCACCAACACGACCAGTTCTTCAGGCATAAACAGTGAACATCTACGATTTTCGAAATTAATCTCCCTCCGTCTCCGCGAGGATTTCCGGACTCGGAAAGCCGTGGCGGTCCAGGCCTCCTCATATTTCGGATTGCCACGCCCGAGTACGGGCCCGCAAAGACAGCCTTTATTCCATGAAACGACAGCTCGGCTCGGGGATAAATATGGAATCAGCCCTTCGACTCCTCAGCGGCAACGATTTCTTCGCCGTTCATCTTTGAAAAAAAGAATATATAGACGATCTCGAGCAATGCGACGGTATTCACGATAAGCAATACGGTGAACCATATCGTATGCCCGTTGCGCGCGGCTTTCCAAAGAGCGACACCCTTCCACGGCAACGCCCACAGCGACAACAGGACCAAAATGATTATGAATTGCGGTGACATTGATGTATCCATACATTATCGATAATGATCATACAAAGTATACCATCCGCGTTCCCGTTTTCAACTTCCGGGCATCCGATTATTTCCATACCATTTTAAAATTCGATATTCATTCCGATGCTATAAACATTCCTCTCATCAGCCTTCCCTGGTTTCGAAAGTATAAATCATAAATTCGAAATCCTTCCCGACTTTACGGACCATACGGACTTTTGACTTGATGGACTGATTTTCAGTCTTTCCCCCCGACTTCCTTCCAGAACTGTGTGAAAAAATCCTTCATGAAGTCACTACGTTCCTTTGCGATCGCCTTGCCGGTTTTCGTAAGCATTCGGTCTTTGAGGTTCTTCAGATGCTGTTCATATTCCAGGAAGACGGAGTCCTCTTTCGTATATGAATAGTCTTTCCCGTTTTTTACCAGCTCTTTCTCGTTTCCCGTATAGAGTGTCTTCGAACCCGCCATACCGGCGAAAAGGAACGACCGGCCGATGCCGACCGCCCCCAGCGCGTCCAGTTTGTCGGCATCGAAGAGTATCTTCGCCTCGAGACTTTCCGGTACATTCTTCCCACGTTTCCGATGCGTCCGAATACAATGCGTCACCCGATCGATGAGATCCGATTCGCATCCCAGGCAAGTAAGAATCTTTTCCGATTCTTCGGCCCCGTGTTCCGCATGACAAAACCCGCCGCCCTTCCGCATCTCCTCGCCCCGAGAAACATCATGCAGCAGCGCCGCTATCTCGAGCACGAACAGATCCGCCTTTTCCTCCCGACCGATCCGTTTCACGAGCGCGCGCACCCGTTCGATATGCGTCCAATCGTGACACCCCGAAGCATCAACGAAGTATTTCTTCGCCTCGACTTCGACGATTTCGAGCGTTTTCTTCCTGTTCATATCGTTTTCCTTATCTGTGACCGTCGTCCGAGGATCTTCTATCGTCATCGACCGGATTCCGAATCCGTTCTCACTGCTTTTCCTTCGCTTCATCCGCGTTATTTCTTAATTCCGCATCGCAACGATCATCCGAAACGGCCTCGGCATCCATGGGCGGTGAGAGATTAAGGAATGCGAACACCGCAAAAATCAAAGTGAAAAGAAAGGGGATATCCGAAATCTGGAATAGATTCCTCAACGACGCGTAAATGACCGGAACAGTGAGCAGATAAAGACCGATCCGATAGGATTGGACGTAGGTGATATCGAGTTTCCGTATCTTCGCGATCGCGAGGACGACCAGTGCGCCGAATAGCAGATAAAAAAGGTATCCGACCGATAACGAGAAAAAGATAAAGATGGGCAACAGAAACAGACCGACGATAAGAATCGGCGTCAGGATGCGGACTGCCGTATCCACGAAGCCGCTGACGGCCGCGCGATCAAGCACGAACGGTTCCTTGCTCCAGGAATCGATAGGCACCACCCGGATTCCCTTCTGCGGATCATTCACCCACAACGCGGTATTCCCGAGAATCACCAGCGTATCAAAACGTGAAAAATCCTCGGGAACGACAGTCTGTTTCGTATCGATGACCACGAAATTCGCGACGGGTTTCCTATCCGAATCCGCCGAAGCGACATCCCGGAGTCCGTCCGGCATGGGTATGAAAAACGGTTCATCTACGTTCGAGGTCACGTGCCCGTCACGATATTCCAGAACAAGATTTTCCGGATACATATCCACGACCGCATTCCTCATGACGCCGACCCGATCCGACCGAAATAACCATGACCCGACCGATGTGTACGACGAGACGGCTGAGAACAGGGAAAGCGCGAGCATCAAACCGAGAAAATATCTCACAGACGCCGCAGGTCTCGCGATAAGCGCCGCCTGATAGAATGCCGGACCATACACGACTTTCATCTTTTTTTGAATCCATTCCATAGAAGATAATCATGATCCCTGTTCCAATTTACCGCCATCCGCTTACCGCTCCCTGTTCCTCATCGGCGGGAAGATGACGGTCTCACGGATGGAACGGTCCATGAGGACGGCGAAAAGCCGCTCGCTCATGCCGAATCCGAACGCCGGCGGCATGCCATATTCGAGCGCCTCAAGGAAGTCCTCGTCGAGCATCATACCTTCCGCATCACCCGCCTCACGAAGTTTCATCTGGTCTTCGAAGCGGCGACGCTGATCGGCCGGGTCGTTAAGTTCCGCAAACCCGTTGCCAAGCTCACTCTTGGCGGCGACAGGCTGCATGCGAAGCACGCGATTCGGATTCGTCGGATCGGACTTGGCCAAAGGTGACACCTCGATCGGATGACCGACAAGGAAACACGGCTGGATCAGTTTCTGCCGGACGGTCTTCTTGTAAATCGTATCGATAAGCCGACCTTTGCCGGCGGTCGGATCGTACTTGATACCGAGTTCGTCACCCTTCGCGCGAAGCGTGTCGACGGTCACTTCGGCAGAGAGATCGATACCCGTCTCTTTTTCGAATTCCGTAAAATAATCCACACGCGGAAACGGTTTCGACCAATCAAGTTCCATGCCTTCATACGTCGTCTTCATGCTGCCATCGGTCAGGGCCGATACAATTTCCTTGTACAAGCGTTCCGTCATCTTCATGCCCTGCTCCAAGTCAAGATACGCGCCGTAACATTCCATATGATCGAATTCCTGCAAATGGTCCCGATCGATGCCTTCGTTGCGGAATACGCGACCGATCTCGAACACTCGTTCGTACCCGCCGACAAGCAATCGCTTCAGCGAAAGCTCGAGCGAGATGCGCATGTAAAAATCCGTATCGAGCGCATTGTGATGTGTGATGAACGGTTCTGCTTCTGCCCCGCCCGGCACGTGCTCAAGGACCGGCGTCTGCACCTCGAGATAGCCTTCGTTTTCATAGAACCGTCGGATCGTCTGCCAAAACAGATTCTTCTTGCGAAACAATTCGCGTGTCTCGGAATTCGAAAGCAAATCAAGATATCGTCGACGCAAAAGCTCCTCTTTGTCCTCGATGCCGAAATGATCCGTCGGGATCGGCCTCATGGATTTGCTCAGGATAGTCCACGACTTGGCAGAAACGGTCTTCTCACCTTTCTTCGTTACGAAGAGCATCCCGCGGACACTCACGAAATCCCCCATCTCGACCGTATCGGAAAACAGTCCGAACACCTCGGCTCCGAGGTCCGCATCTGAAAGGAATATCTGTATGCGGCCGCTCCCGTCCTCAAGATGGGCGAACGCGATCTTCCCCATCGTCCTCATCGACCGGATACGGCCGGCAACGACAACTTCCGTGCCGGATTCGGACAGTGAGTCGAATGCCTCAAATACTTCCTTAGTCGTATGCGTACGTTCCGTCTTTTCCGGATATGCGGTACCGAAAACGGTGATAAGTTTTTCGAGTTTGTCCGCTTTCGCGGCGACAATGTCTTCACGCATAGGAAATTTCTTGTTTCGCGCGGATAAATGATGCCTCCACTCTAGCCCGTTTTTCGCCGAAAGACAAGAAAAGGCCCCACGGAGGGGCCTTTGGATGCGACAGGGATATGTACGCCTACGAAACCGATTTCACGACACATTTGAGCTTACCGGCAGGTACGTCGATTTCGACGTGTTCATCCTTGGAACGCCCCATCAACGCGCGGCCGAACGGCGAATCACTGGATATGAGACCTTCAGCCGGATTCACCTCGTTCGTACCGACGATGGTGAACCGCATTTCCTTCCCCTTGCAATCGAGCGCGACCAAGGAACCGATCTGAACTGAAGTGGAGCCGGATGTCTTCTCGACGACCGTCGCTTCCTTGAGCATCGACTCGAGTTCCATGATCCGGGTCTCATTCTCATTCTGCTGGTGTTTCGCCTCGCTGTATTCGGCATTCTCCGAAAGATCCCCTTGTTCCTTCGCTTCCCGGATCGCCTCCGCGATTTCCTGACGAAGACGGCTCTTACGGTCTTCCAGTTCCTCCTGAAGTTTCTTCAGACCTTCCTGTGTTAGTATCCTCGACATGATAATGCGATGACGGATTATGTTTTTTCGAAAAAGGCGTCGAGCGTCGTTCGATCGACCCGCTCAGCGCCCCTTTGGCAAAAAATCGCTTCCAATGGTATCAGAACGCGAAGAAGTGTCAAGGGCCAATAAAATTACTTTATATAAGCCTAAATATACTTCATAAGTTAACCTCTTTTCCCACACCGAGTCGCTCTCGGAAATACCAATCATAGATATCCTTCGCGACCGGCACCGTATTGTAGTCCTCATTTCCTTCCTGCGCTTCCACGAGCACGATGATGGCGATCTTCGGATCATCGTACGGTGCAAAGGACACGAACCAGCCATCGGTCTTGTTACCCGTACCGAACTGTGCCGTGCCCGTCTTACCCGCTACCGGAAGCGGCAACGCATTGAGAGGCTGAGCGGTTCCCTCGGTCACCGTCTGGCGCATACCCTCGCGGACGACCTTCAGAATGTCGGGATTCACGAAACCGCTTCGTATGACCCGGGGCGGGATCGCGACCGTCTTACCGTCTGCTCCGCGCACTTGCGATACGACATGAGGGACATAAAGAGTACCGCCGTTCGCTATGGCCGTGACCGAATTGAGAATCTGCAGGGGGGTCGCGGTGGTGAAACCCTGACCGATCGCCGTGTGGTAGTCGTCGCCGATATACCACGGCTCTCCCATCACCCGTTTCTTCCATTCCGGATCTGCCAGGAATCCGTCCGCCTCGCCCGGAACGTCGATACCGGTTTTGGTTCCGTAACCGAATCGCGACGCGTAATCCTTCATTCGATTTATACCGAGACCCTGAATGCCGCCGTAACCGCCGCCGACGCTATAAAAATATACATCACTAGAGACCGCTATCGCGCGACGCATATCCGTAAACCCGTTCACCCGCCAATCGCCGAACGTGAAATTCCCGATCGAGATGCTTCCCTTCGACTCTATCTGGGTTCGTTCGTCGATCACGTGCTCGGAAAGTGCGGCAGCGGCCATCACCGGTTTGAAAGTCGAACCCGGCGCGTAGGTACCCGCTATAGCCCGATCGAAAAGCGGTTTGGCCTCATCGTTTATGAGCGACTGATATGCGGCACTCGAGATGCCCTCGGAAAACAGGTTGTTATCGAATCCGGGCACGGAGACCAGCGCGAGCACGGATCCGTCCCCGGGATCAAGCGCTACCACCGCGCCACGTGACAGGCTTTTCGACTCAAGCGTCGCCTGCAACGAATCATACGCCTTCTTCTGCAGACCGTTATCGATATTGAGGAAGAGATCGTTCCCGGGAACCGGCGTCACGGATCCGAGCGATTTCTTGACCTGGCCGAGCGCGTCAACCTCTACGCGGTCATATCCGCGAACTCCCCGCAGATCGGACTCATAACCCTTCTCGACGCCCTGCTTTCCGATCATGTCAGTGGGCAGATACCGACCGTCGCCCGACTTGAATTCGTCCTCAGTTATCTTACCTTCGTAACCGAGCGCGTGTGAAAATATGAGTCCGTCCGGATACTCACGATAGACGGTCTTATAGAGGCTTACGCCGGGCAGATCCTTACGACGCGAATAAAAATCGATAGCTTCCTCCTGCGAAAGTTTCTCCTTGAGCGGAACCGGGGTAAGAGGATTGTTCCCGGCAAAGCGGAACGCCGCGTCAACCGTTTCGCGATCGGCATGCAGGATATTCACTATCCGTTCCCTCAGATTATCCCGACCGACGGCATCCTTCGGTGCGTCAAACGGGACCAGAACAGCCCCGATACTCGGCGTATTCTTGACGAGCGGCTCACCGAAACGATCGTATATGATACCACGCGGTGCCGGAACCGGAATCTGACGGATACTGTTCTCCCTCGCCATCGCGGCATATTTTTCGCCCTGAAATACGGTCAGGTAAGCGGCGCGTCCGAACAGGATCGCGAGAATGACGACCGCTACGGCGATGTATCTTCCCGCAAGTTCCCTGCGGAGCGGCCATTCGATTTTCGCGGCATCTTTTTCAGTCACGGTCAGTACCGCGTCATCGATTTCTCCGGTATTTTGTTGGGATATTTTTCCAAACATGGCCGTTAAACGAAGGTTCGAGTATCAAACGAGGATGCCCACGCGTCAATTTTACGGAAGAGGACGAAAACGATCGGGAAAATCATGATACCGGTCAAGATAGATATGCCGACTGATCCGATCGAGAACGCGGCCATCGATTTTACGAACCCCGCCCCCGAAATTAGTGAGACTACGAAACGAAAACCCACCACGGCCGTTCCTATGATGGTTCCCGAAACGAAGAACGGCGCAATACCCCTGTCGGCGACTACCCGTCGGGAGGAAAAACTCGCGGCATAGACAAGCGCTACACAAAATGCCGCGGAAAGACCTAGGGTGCCAAGCATAGAGATATCGCACAGAAGTCCCGAGAGTATTGCCAGCGGCAAGGCGCGGGAGAACCCGTTCATAAGCGTCGCCGCGACGGAAAGCGAGAACAGGACGGTGAGTGAGACGACCGGCGAACCGGATATGATCGGCAAAAGCGAACCACACAGAAGGGAAACTGTCAGAAGCGCGACCGACCTCGGGAAGAAAGGCCTCATACGCCCCCCTTTCCTTTTACGACGAAGAGGAAATGCACCTTTCCGATTTCCTCAGGCGGTACGATGGTTGCCTCGCGAAAAAGACGATCCGCCGTATCCTGCACTGACGAGACCGTGCCGACGAATAATCCGGCGGGCATACCCTCGGCCGAACCCGTCGTCACGACTCGATCGCCCGCCGCGAGCGCATCCGCACGAAGAACCATCGAAAAAGCTATGCCGAGACCCCGATCACCACGTATGACGCCCTTCGTCCCCTGCTCAGCGGTGATGCCTCCCACGGCACTGTCCGAATTCGCGAGAAGCATGATCGTTGAACTTCCCGGGTACGTCTCGCTCACGGTACCGACAAGCGCTCCGGATGCCGAGAGTACGGGCATGCCCGGCATCACCCCCTGTCTGTTACCGCGGTCTATCACGACAAACCCGCGTTCCTGCCCGAATGCGACCACCTCACCGGGAATGCGCTCCGGCTTATTGTTCACTTCGAGACCGGTAAATTTACGGAGTTCATCGTTCTCGCTTCGAAGGGAAGCGAGCGACGCGTTTTCGGCAACGAGACGAAGATTCTCATCATGCAGACGTTCATTCTCGGATTTGAGTTTTCCGATTGAGACAAGGAATTCGCGCAGATCGCTTACCTGAAAACCTACCGCAGAAAAACCGCGTTCAAACGGGAGGAAAACGGTATGAAACGCTCCGCGAAAAAATCCACCGATCGGCTGCGGTCCCCACACGGAAACCATGAACGATACGATGATCGCCACCGTCGCCCGAAACAGCCTTGATTGCGGAAAGTTCCTGACTCTCATGTCATCGATTTTGAAAAATAGCCCTCCACCCCGCGAATATGGAACATTCGGGCCGTCTACCTGAGCGCGCCCGAAGGATCGGAATCGATAAGGACCTCGTGGAGATGTTCCATATCGTCGAGCACGATACCGGTCCCGCGTACCACGGCCGTCAGAGGATCCTCCATAAGACGTACCGAGATGCCGGTCTGATTCGCAAACAGTTTATCGATGCCACGGATAAGACTTCCTCCGCCCGCTAAAATGATACCCTGCCCCATTATATCCGATATGAGTTCCGGCGGGGTCTCCTCGACGATGGTCTTTATCGTATTGGTGATGACTCGGATGGAATGCGACAATGCCTCGCGGATATGCTCATCAGTGACGACAACTTCCTTAGGAAGCCCGGAAACGAGATCGCGGCCACGCAAAGGCATGGTAAGTCGCTCGCGCAAGGGATAGGCGCTCCCGACGGCGATCTTTACGTTCTCCGCCGTCCGCTCGCCGATGAGCAGGTTGAACTCGTCGCGACAGTAACGGACGATATCCTGGTTCATCTTGTCCCCCGCGACGCGAAGACTACGTGACAACACGACACCCCCGAGCGAAATGACGGCAATTTCCGTCGTACCGCCTCCGATGTCTACCACCATATTTCCAGCCGCTTCGGTCACCGGAAGGCGTGCTCCGATCGCCGCGGCCATCGGTTCGTCGATCAGGAACGCCTGTCGCGCACCGGCGTTCTGCGTCGCTTCCACTACGGCACGCTTTTCCACCTCGGTCACGCCGGACGGGATACCGATCAAAACCCGCGGCCGACGGAGAAACATCATGTTTCCCTGGTGTACCTTATTGATGAAATATTTGAGCATCTGCTGGGTCACGTCGAAGTCCGACACGACTCCGTTCACGAGAGGACGGGTCACCGTGATATGTCCCGGCGTCTTGCCGACCATGGTCTTGGCCTGCTTACCGATCGCGAGAATCTGTCCGGTACGCTGGTTCACCGCGACGACGGAAGGCTCGTTAATGACGATGCCACGACCGCGAACGTAGACGAGCGTATTCGCCGTTCCGAGATCGATTCCGATGTCCTGAGAAAATCTACCGAAGATGTTCTCCATCAGCGCCTTTTCGACATTTTTGTAGACCTGTTCGAAATATGTCATACGAAAAAAGATTCGGGAACCGCGGAAACGAACTCCCGTACGGCACACACCATTCTATCTTATATGGGGAAAATGTTCCAGGATGTTATACCTGCAGACGCCACGGGGCGGACCACAACAGAAGTCCGAGCAGGAGGACCGTGACGAGAAGGTATTGCACGGTTCGCTTCCTCGATAGTGTTCCCAGGAACAGCGAGTTCGCCATATCCCACGGTATATAGAAAAAGAGCAGCATAGCCGCACCCGCCGTAAGATAACCGAACGGCCAAAACGAGATCAGCCACGATATTTCCGCGGTACCGAACGCGATGGCAAACGAATAGAGCGCGACGCGTTTCCGGTCCCCGCGCAGCGAAGCGGAAAGGGTCTGATATGCCGCACCGAACGAACCTATACCGAATACGAGAGTAAGCGTCCACAGCGGAACGGCGAAATTAAGGTAGAACCCGAATGCCGCGGAATAGAAGAAAAAAAGGACGGAGAGCATCGATATGGACAGGAACGAACGAGCGGTCCGATCTGTCGGCGCGTGCCGGATTCGATACAGCGCGAGAAATCCGAGATAGTACATCCCGGCACCAATGAACGCGACGATTGTCTTTTCGGTCGGAGAATCCACGAGAAGAAGCAGAGACGGCATCGAGAACGCGAGAAAGAGCGGGAGAAAGCTGTTCCTGAGGTGCTTCGTGATCTTATTGGCCGAAACAAGCGCCAATACGGATAGCAACGCGATTGAAAACGCATACCCGCCCCAAAACGACCCGTACTGCTGGGCTGCGACGAACTTCGTCCCGAGGAAGAACGCTACCGACCAGAGAAATATACCGATATGGAAAATCATGGCATTTTTATATGTGACCGT
>JAAXTX010000013.1:25062-25634 GCA_013336285.1 Candidatus Moraniibacteriota bacterium
TGACCGTCTACGAAGTCAGGGTATCAGGCTACGCGATTCCTATCAAGCCAAGCGACGACTCATTCGAAACGGTATTTCAATGTGGAACTTTCACCGTACCATATTGACATTTCGTGTTCATTATCGTATTTTTTGTTCCGCGCCTTAAAATACTATGTTTCTTCCAGGAACGCATCTTTTTCACAACCAAAAAAGGGATATCCATGAAACGAGATGATCTCAAAACGGGACAATTCATCGCCGTGACGCTGACAGAAGACGGGTGTCATTCGTTCACGTATATACGTGACGCGAAACGGAACAGCCGGTATATCTATTACATACACGATATACGCCCGGGATGTGTGACCGGCGCGACCATGCTTCTCGGCCAGTTTCTCTGTGAATTCGAGAAGGCCCCGGATTCACTGAAATTACAGCCTGGCAACACGAACAGGCTCTATTTCCCTGATGATAAGGGCGGATCGGATTCAAGGATCGAGTCGTATGATTTCCTGACGCACGAGGAAGCCGCAGAAGCGGGAACGCGGCTCGAAGCGTTAGCCGGACATCACCCGCAATATTCGGACACG
>JAAXTX010000013.1:25644-30110 GCA_013336285.1 Candidatus Moraniibacteriota bacterium
ACCGGGTGGTCCGCGACCGCACGGACGGCGTCCTGCAACTCGGCCTGCACGCTGCGCGCGTGCGACTGCTGCTGCCAGCCCGAGTACGCGCTGCCGTCGTACTCGATACCGAGCGGATTGGTCCCGAAGACGAACGCGATAACGTGATTCGTCTCATCCCGACACCGGCGACTTTCACGGTCGCCGGTTTTTTTATTCCGAGAATATTGGGGATCGGCTACTTCCTGTCCCGGACAAAACATATCCTTCCATGTCCGTACTCCGTTCGAAGTCTACTTACTACCAGTCTTTTTCCTCTTCTTCTTTCCTTCCGTTCCGAATATGAACCCGTCTTTTCCTGCGTCCACGACGATCCCTCCCGCGGTAACTTTGCCTTCGATCACCGAAAGCGCAAGCGGATCGAGTATATCGCTTTGGATAACCCGCTTAAGCGGTCGGGCGCCGTATGCCGGGTCGAAGCCCTTCTCCGCAAGCCTCTTCCGGGCCGTCTCGGTGAACGATACGTCGATTTCCTTGGCAGCAAGTCGGAGTGCGACTTTATCAAGTTCCAGATCGACGATATGACGGATGACATCGCGGGACAACGGATGGAAGATGACGATCTCGTCTATCCGATTGAGAAATTCCGGACGGAACTTCTCACGGAGACTCGTCATTATCTTTGTCCGGATTGATTCCTCGGAATATTCCTCATCTTTCGCTTTAATCGGTTCGTCACGGAATCCGAGCCGCTCCGCCTTGGCGAGCATCTCGGACCCTACGTTCGAGGTCATGATGATGACGGTGTTCTTGAAGGAGACGACGCGCCCTTTCGCGTCTGTCAGCCGGCCGTCATCGAGAATCTGCAGGAGGATATTGAAAACGTCCGGATGAGCCTTCTCGATCTCATCGAACAGGATCACCGCATACGGACGACGACGTATCTTCTCAGTCAATTGCCCGCCTTCATCGTATCCCACATATCCCGGCGGTGAACCGATGAATTTCGCCGTCGAATGCGATTCCATGAATTCGCTCATGTCCACGCGAACAAGCGAGCGCTCGTCATCGAACATGAACCCGGCCAATGCCTTGGCGAGTTCCGTCTTGCCGACACCCGTCGTCCCGAGGAAAATGAACGACCCGATGGGCCGCCCTTCCTCGGAAAGTCCGGCGCGCGAACGACGGATAGCGTTGGATACCGCGATAATCGCCTCGTCCTGCCCAACCACCCGCTTTCGCAACTCGTCTTCCATGTGAACAAGTTTCTTCATTTCGGTCTCGAGCATCTTTGATACCGGAACCCCTGTCCACTTCGAAACGACCGCCGCGATATCCTCCTCGGTGATTTCCTCCTTCAGGATCGAACCCGTTTGCTGCAGCTTCGCGAGTTTCTTTTCCTCCGTGACAAGCTCCTTCTGAATGCCGGGAATCTTCCCGTACCGGATCTCGGCCACCGCGTCGAGTTCTCCGCGCCGTTCCGCCATATCGGCTTCGGACTTCAGCCGGTCTATCTCGGCCTTGTGCGCGCGGAGCGAGACGATCAGATCTCGTTCCCCTTTCCACTGAAGCGACAGCTTTCCCGACTCCTCCCGAAGATCCGCGAGTTCCCGGTCTATCTCGGAAACCTTTTTCCTCGAACGCTCATCCTGATCCTTCTCGAGTGCGCGCTTTTCGATCTCCAGACGACGCATATTCCTCTCGAGCGTATCAAGTTCCGTCGGGAGCGAGTCGATTTCCATGCGTCGAAGGGAAGCCGCCTCATCCACGAGGTCGATCGCCTTGTCGGGCAGGAACCTGTCCGAAATATATCGTCGTGAAAGGCGTACCGCCGCCACGACCGCGTCATCCGTGATACGGACACCGTGATGAAGCTCATATTTCTCCTTGATGCCGCGCAGAATGGCGATCGCATCTTCCTCACTCGGTTCGGAGACGAAGACCGGCTGAAATCTCCTTTCGAATGCCGCGTCTTTCTCTATGTATTTCTGATATTCCTTCAACGTCGTCGCGCCGATAGTACGCAGCTTTCCGCGGGCAAGCGCGGGCTTCAGCATATTCGACGCATCAAGCGCCCCGTCGGTCGCCCCGGCCCCGACCAGGGTATGTATCTCGTCGATGAACAGTATGAATCTATCGGCGGAGTGCTCGACTTCCTTGAGAACCGCCTTGAGCCGTTCCTCGAACTCACCGCGAAACTTCGCTCCCGCGAGCAACGCTCCGAGGTCGAGCGAGATGATTTCGCGATTCTTCAGCGTTTCCGGAACGTCACCCGACACGATCCGTTGGGCTAATCCTTCCGCGATAGCCGTCTTACCGGTTCCCGCTTCGCCGATCAGCACCGGATTGTTCTTCGTCCGACGTGATAGCACCTGCATCACGCGGCGGATTTCCTCATCGCGTCCGATGACCGGATCTAGTTTCTCCTCACGGGCCAGCTTCGTCATGTTCACGGCGTATTTTTCGAGTGCCTGATACGATGCTTCCGGAGTGTCACTTTCCACGCGAGCGCCGCCGCGGATACCGGAAAGCGCCCGTAGGACGGCATCATATCGGACGTTTTGCATCTCGAGCAACTTTCTCGCGTCGCTCTGTACCGACAGCAACGCCAATAAAAGATGCTCCGTAGAAACGAACGAGTCCCCCATCTTCGTCATTTCCTTTTCGGACTCTTCGAAGACCTTCGCGAGCATGGGCGACAGATACAACTGGTTCTGGACACCACCACCCTTCGGCAACGCATCGATCGCGCCGAGCACTTCCCCCTTGAGAGAGGCCAGGTCGGCCCCGCTGCCGGTCACCGCACCCGGGACGATGGAATCTTCCTGCAACAGGAGTGCGTACAGGAGATGTTCGGGTCGGAACTCGGCATTGCCGCGTGAGAGCGCGTTCTCCTGCGCATGACGCAGGGCCTCCTGACTTTTCTGCGTGAACTTGTTGATATTCATACGTGTTCGATTACCGATATATGACCGATAAGCGCGCCGCCCGGCATTGAAAGGAACCCTGCCAAGCGTGCCGTCTTACTGCCTCCTTAAAGATACACCGAAATGAAAAGATTAGCAATCACACAAAGAGAGTGCTAATATTGTCATAATATTCTAGGATTATCGGCTTATAAATAGCTTTTTTTAAGCAACGCTTTGACAATACGTTTCGATTTGCTACCCTTGCTTGGCCGATTTCCTACCTTAAAATTCATACTAACGATAACCGGAGCACACGATGACAGATACTGCATTACCTTCAACACGGCTGACGGAAGAACAGTCGCGAACCGTTGCCATCGCCGGAATAATCCTATGCGGACTGGCAGCCCTCTACGTGCTATCCCCTTTCTTCTTTCTTGTTGCCTTCCGACAACTGCCCGACTGGAGTATCGGTATCACGAACGAGGTTTTCGGTGCCTTCGGATATTTCTTCTGTTTCCAGACATTGAAACGCCTCAGGGAAAATATACCGGCAGCCGATGACCGACATCTCAGGAACGGCATCGTGCTGTTCTCGGCGACAGCGATCTCGTTCATTGCGATCCTGGTATCAATAATGATCCCCCTGCTCTCGGTAGTATTCATGTCTTCGTCCATGGCATTCTGGACATCGGAACGGATGATAGCTTTCCTCGGAAATACGGCGGCCTTCATCGGAACGATATACAAACTCTCCATGATAGCGACAATAATAGGTATAGCGCTGATTTTTTCCGGCCTGCAAAATCCGAACGCAAAGAGATCATGAAACCGACAGGAACGATAAACGGGCGACATCGATATGTCGCCCGTTATTTTTTGATCGGTTTTCAAATACTTTTTTTACGGTGAGGTGTCACGGTTCGCGGAATCGAGATAAAAATATATCCCGAAGCGGCCATCGGCACTCCGGGATATTCGTTTTCATGCTTGGACACCGTAATACCTGAATGACAGGTCTTCCACGCGCGCGGTCAGCAGGCTTACCTCATCGCCGAGACGGCGAAAGTCACCCGCCTTTCCGCTGTACCAACGCTCCAGCTCCCGGCGACTTTCCGGTTTCCTGGTAACGATACTGTCGCGCCGCTCTTCCAATGCGCGAAATACATCGTAGTATTCCATGAGCAACTCGTCCTGCTCATCGACCGGATTCGGAAGCTTTTCCATCTCAGCCTCGAGCCGTCTCTTGAAAGAGACTTCCGAGAGCGCTTCGAGTTTCCGTCTCAGCGCCTCTCTCTTCTGATCGAGAGCGACAAGCTCGAAAGTATTCCTTGCAGCGGACACCTTGACCGATGGGACTGCCGGTCTCTGCCATGGAAAAATCTTTGCTACTCCCAAATGCTTGTTTCGCATTCGCTACTCCGTGTTTATTTGTTCAAGAATGAATTCTATCGTAGATTCGCATCTGAATCCGAACAGCAGTAGAATGATTTCGTATTTACCAAATCGATTTATGAAAAAAAGAATCAGTCGAAGCATCAACTCTCCCGGGCAGAGCGTGACGAGATTTACATACTG
>JAAXTX010000014.1 GCA_013336285.1 Candidatus Moraniibacteriota bacterium
CGGGGGTGGGATTCCCCTTACGGGCCGGGAATTTAAAAAAATTCCTTCTCATCCCACCGAACGCCAAATCGTTGGCGTTCTCCCCTCCACTGCGTTTCACTTGTTGCGGGGGTGGGATTCGAACCCACGACCTCCTGGTTATGAGCCAGACGAGCTGCCAGACTGCTCTACCCCGCTATATGATGCCGCCTCAGGCGACATTGTGGGCGATCCAAGATTCGAACTTGGGACCTCGTCATTATCAGTGACGCGCTCTAACCAACTGAGCTAATCGCCCATCGAAAGGCTCGAAAATACAAGAGCACACCCCGAAAACGAGGTCCCCTGAAGGATACCACGGTGAAGAAAAACAATCAAGCCCTCACTGGAGAATCACGCTTCAAACGCCGCATCTCCGGAACGCATTCCGGATGTTACGACATTCCGGCTTCATGAACCCTACGAAATCTCGATTTTATAGACTTCACGGACTTTCATACTTTCCCGCGACTTGGACAGATATCGGAAAGGACGCACTCCCCGCATTTCGGGTTCCTCGGTGCGCATATCGCCCGACCGTGAGTGATGAGATATTCGTTCACGGAAAGATAGTCTTTCTTCGGAAAAAGCTCGCCGAGCTCGCGCGACATCTTCTCGGGTGTCCCGGCATCCGACCATCCGAGCCGCGGGGCGAGTCGAAATACATGTGTGTCCACCGCAAGCCCTTCCAACTTCCCGAACGCCTTGGCGAGAACGATATAGGCCGTCTTGTTCGAAATGCCGGGAAGTCTCAGAAGTCCCTCGAGCGAATCCGGAACGTTTCCGCCGAATTCCTCTGCGAGCACCTTTCCCATCCCGCGGAGATTCTTCGCCTTGTTGCGGAAGAATCCGGTCGAATAGATCTCTTTCTCGAGCACGCCCTGATCCGCCTCGGCATAATCACGGGCCGTCTTATATTTCTTGAACAGCTCGCTTGTGACCATGTTCACCCGCTCATCGGTACACTGCGCGGAGAGTGCCGTCCCCACGACCAACTCGAGCGGATTCGACCATTCCACGAACGGCCCCGTTACCGCGTATTCCCGTTTCAGTCTTCGCAGCGCTTCACGGGCAACTTTCTTTTTTTCTTCGATATCCATATCGGAGCCGTGTCACTGTCCAATCGGACAAAAATCGACACCCACTGCGGGTAGGGCTCTATTGCCAATATACCTGCGAGGTAGTGACGATCCGCCTCCAAGGACCGTTGGGCACATTCTTGTCGTCTACGAACTGCCAATCGACCATATCGAGATCACCCAGGCCGAGATAGTCATGGGCGGCGGGAGAAAGGTCTATGCCAGCCGATTTATTGGTCTTACTCTTTGGCTTCGCGGAACCGAACACGTATGCCGCGTCGTTTTCCCCGAACGGACCGACGTCTTCCCATTGGGCGTAGACCGTCTTATTTCCTCTCGTGATTTTTACCCACCGATTTTTCAACATCGACTCGTTCGATTTCCACGCCTTCGTTTTGGCCCATGGGACAACCGCGGACGCCTTCGAACGCCGATTCCCCGTACCGGTAAAATCATTGTATGGCAAAGCGACATAGAACGGGTTCTCTTTCGGAGTGAAACCGGCCGGAAAATAACCGTTGCGTCGTTTGGGATCATCCACTCCTCCAAAATGTTTCAACCATGCATCGTCCCAGGCGGACGGAGAGTTGGAAATCTGCTTGTTATCTTTGTTCGCATCCTCACCGACCCAAAAATACGTCGCATATATGCCACGATGCACGGGATACCCCATACGGCTGGTAACGACGCCCGCGACCCGTGACCCCAAACCGTCGAATGTCTGAACGATGTTCGGCCACTCCCGCGAAAGCTGCCAGATGTCCCATATCGGAAGCGCCGTTCCCATGAGACACATGACAACCAGGAAGAATCCCCTGATTCTCCCGATTTCCTTGAAAAAATGCGTCTTCTTTACCATAAATCCTTAGCGATTTTTGAAATCAGCTTAGCTCCCGAAAACGACGAGTAACGACATCGGCGATGTCCTTTTTTTGGCGTCCTTCAGTATACCACGACGACCATGGTACGGAAAATGGCGGGATTCACGGTCGGCCGATGTTCCCGAGCGATACCGTCGCCTGTCGATCCTGCTCGCCCCAACGGACTTCGCGACCCTTGATCACGGTCGTGATCGTCTTGAAGGCAACATAATACATCAACTGCCTATAAAAGAATCTTTGCAGCGGCAGCCAAAGGATGAGACTCCATTGTTCCCGACGTTTCTCGAGAAGAAACGCGATGACGGCGATTGCGATATCCACGATCGAGAAAAAGTAATAGAACTCGAGCGTCGGCCCGAACGCTACCGAATAATCTATCGGATGCTGCAGATTCTGGATCAGTCCCCAGAGAAGCGAGGTGATGAGTGCCAGATCGATCAGCGGTGAAACGAGCGGGAACAGGATCTGAAACAACAGTACGTTCGGCATGGCGACAAAGCCCAGGCTTCCTCCTTTGCGAACGTTCAGGAATATCCCGCGGTGCTGGTACACGGTCTGGATCGTGCCGTACATCCAGCGGAAACGCTGCTTCAGGAAATCCCGGACATTGTCGGGAGCCTCCGTGAAACCGTACGCGTCGTCCTCGTATACGACACGGTATCCGTTTCGGATGATACCGAATGTGAGGTCGGCGTCTTCCGCCAGCGTGCGCGAGGAAAAACCGCCGGCCCGTTCCACGGCTTCGCTTCGCCATGCACCCACGGATCCGGGAACCACCGTGATGGCGTTCAGGACCTCGAACGCGCGCCTATCGAGATTCTGGCCGACGATATATTCGAGTGCCTGCCATCTGGTAAGCACATTGATCCGATTTCCGACCTTGGAATTTCCGGCGACCGCGCCGATCCGTGGATCCGCGAAATGACGGGCCAGTTTCGAAATCGTATCCGACTGGAACTGGGTATCGGAATCAAGCGTCACGAGGATCGGAGCCGATGTCTGGGAGATGCCGAAATTGAGCGAAGACGACTTGCCGCCGTTTTCCCTTGTAAATAGGCGGATCGACGGATGATCCGCGAATCGTTCCCGTATGACGTTCCAGGTACCGTCCGTCGAACCGTCGTCAACCACGATCACGTCGAATGTCGGATAATCGGACTTCAGGATGGATTCTATCGTCTGAACGATGACCCGCTCCTCGTTGAATGCCGGGATGATGACACTGACCGCCGGTCGGAAATCGGCACGGAAACGCCGCTTTGGGACGAAAAAACCCTTGAATTTCTGAATGATTGCGAGCGCGACGATAAAACACAGCCGACTGAGACCGAAGACGATACCTATGAAGAAAAAGAATGACATGACGTCTCCGATCCGGTCTATGAAGCCGAAACTGAAACCGTTCACGGCGATGGCGAAACGACCGGTCGAGGAAACTGACGGCATCACCGAATCCCGATCGACCCCGAGAAGCGAGGAGACGCTGACGAGTTCGAATCCCGCGTCGCGCAATCCGGTTATGATACCGGGCAACGCGGCAACGGTCTGCTCCCGATTACCTCCCCCGTCATGAAGGAGCACGATGTTTCCGTCTCCTTGCTTCGCGCCATCGATCACGCGCCGTACGATCGCATCGGAATCCGTTCCGGGCTGGTCCCAATCGCTCGGGTCGATATGCATGGCGACGGTATAATACCCGAACTTACTGGACGTGAGTATGGTCGAGATCTGCGCCGGCGTCTCCGGTTCGACATCTTCCGCATACGGCGGACGAAACAGGAGCGTATCACGGAAGATATAGCTCTCGAACAGTCTTTGCAAGGCGTTCAGTTCGATCTGGAACTGACCGTTGCGGATACGGGTTATATCGGGATGCGTGAACGTATGATTGCCGATCTCGCTTCCGTCGGCCACGATCCGTTTCAGCAGTTCAGGATTCTGGGACGCGTTGATACCGACGACGAAAAACGCAGCCGGAACGTCGAACTGCTCGAGAATGGAAAGTATTCTCGGCGTATAATTCTGATCCGGTCCGTCGTCGAACGTCAGTGCTATCTTTTTCGGATTCTGACCACCGTAGCGGGTAATGACATATCCGGACGGATACGTTCGTATATTCTCCTCCGTAATGATGTTTCGGACCGCGTCATACGCGTATTCGGCACTTCCCGCCTGTGGCGAACCGGTCACGCGAACGATCTCGCCTTTTCCTTCATAGTCGAGATCATACCCATACGGCATGATTTTGAGGGTATCCACGAGTGCGGCATTCAACGGACCGGTCACGCCGGCGCGCAACACTCGCCAGATACGCGGATCTTCGGAGCCCAACCGCCACACAGCGTATCCCGCGGGATGATATCGAGAGGTGAAACCGATCTCGTTGAACACCGTCGCGGCATCGAGATACCAAGCGTGATGAAGCGTACCGTCCGGCGCACTGTAGTCGAAGGTCGGATTGAGCGTGACGGGATCCAGCGCCGCCGTCGCCGAAGACCCGCGAGCCAATCGCATCGCATCCTGAAACGAGAGCTCGTTCCCGGCAGTCCCCCCATCCGTCCAATCGTATCCGTACCCGCCCAAAGCAACGATATACTTGTCGGCCGGGAGTTCCCCTAAGCGGGTCGTAAGCGCATGCTCATACCACGGCTGACCGGCAACGGATCCGGCCGTATCGCTGCCGATCGCATGCTCGTCGTAGGCCATGAGTATCAGCTGATCGGCATACTGACCCAACACTTTCGCGTTGAAATCGTCATCCTCGAGCGGGATATTCTGCGAAACGATGAGATTTTCCCCGTGGAACGCCACCGAGACTTCACGCATGAACAACGTAAGGTATGGCTGACTCGTCGGAAGGACGTTCTCGAAGTCGATACTCACTCCCGCGAAACCGTTCCGTTTCACATAGTCGAGCAGCGCAGCGATCGTCTTGGCGCGGGCCGCCGGGTCGGCCAGCATCCCTGAAAGCGCCGCGCCGTCCCAGTCCTGCTTGTCGGGACTGAAATTATTGATAAGGGGTACGATCTGCATGCCTGGCCGGGTCACACGAAGATATGTGAGGACTTCTTCCTGACGCTTCATATCGTCGGGAATGACCGTCCCATCGGCACTCACGAGGTGAAGCCACTCGGGCATGATCCCGTCCAAGGAACCGATATTGTCCTTGAGGGACGAAAAACTGTTGTCGTCCCAATTGACGAAAAATCCCCAACGTTTCGGAATACGATCCACGGAAGCGTTTTTCTGAGTCTGTACGACGCGCTGAGCGGCAACGACATCCGGCCGTAAAAGCACATTGGCGGCAACATTGGACGGAACGTTGGCGACGGAACGGAGCTGCGCGGCGTTCGGGATCGACAGCACGGGAAACGTCACCAGCCGGAACATGCTCCCCACCGTAAATACAAGCGCCCAGACCAGCAAGGTGAGGAAAATTCTGGTTGTCAGACGATACAGCAGCAGACGGCGCTTGGTAGCATCATAAAAGACAGGTTTTTGCATACGGACGAGAAAAACAGGGAGTTCACAATGCTCTCATGATATTTTTTTTATTTTGTATTGTGGACCGTGCCGGATTCGAACCGGCGACCTCCGCATTGCAAATGCGGCGCTCTAACCAACTGAGCTAACGGCCCGTATTTCTCCCCTATCCTAGCCGAATAGGGGGATTTTGTCCATAATTATACTAACTCACAACATCAACATACAATTAGGAAGCGGGCGATAATATGCGTCTTTCAAAATAACTAACCAGAAGCCCATGATTATCTTCCGTTTTTTACACTTTGTCTACTGCGTTTTTTTCAATAATCCTCACCATTTGAGCATCAAGATCGAGTTCAATGACGTCTCCGGACTTAATAAGGGTCGTTGCGACTTTGGTACCGATAATCGCGGGTTTGTTCAATTCCCTTGAAACGATGGCTGCATGGCACAAAACACCCCCCTCGTTGGTAACGATAGCAAGCGCTTTTCTGATTGCCGGCATAAATAACGGCAATGTCTGACCTGCCACTAAAATATACCCGTCTGGAAATTCATAGATCTTATTCTCGATTTCAGATTCCCCCCATTTGAATACGTATGCCTTCCCCCGAACGATACCTTTTCCATTTGCCGTTTGTCCTTTGAATTCATCCGACTTTTCCAGTTTTTCAGCGATTTCAGAATCATACTTTTTAGAAGCTTCCTCTGAAAAATATATCTCTTCTCCGTTTTCAGGAGTGATGATGACAAGAATATCGCCAGATCTTCTGGATCGAATTTTCTCATCGATCAATAAATCCCTTTTCAACAGCTTAACGAATTCCGAATACGTCAGATTGAAAACGTCGACTTCCTCTGCATCCAAAACATTCGCCGCTCTTTTCGCCAATATCGCACCAAACCATTGAAAAAATTGCCAACCTCGTATGTGAGCCTCCAACCGGAGCCACCCGAGATCCGCGAGTATTTGAATATTATTCACCAGTTCCTGGGGAATGCCGTATTTCTTCGTTATCTTGTCTTTTTCTTCCGCAACACGATTCTTTTTATTCTCAATCAGAATAATCTCATCGCTGAGTTTTTCAATTGAATTCTTGATGTCATCCGAAAACAGCTTCTCGTAATGCTGGACGTCCCACAAGCCGAACTGAGCGCTGGCTGAAAGATATTTATATTTTTCCGAGTGACGTGCGATGCTTTCATCCGCTTCCGGCCGTTCGATTTCCTTCTTCAAAAAAGGCAGGATAATTTGCGTCAACCAAGCGTCCCTTTCTGCTTCAAGGCAGGATTTTTCACCAGATTCCACCAACTTCGTGAATATTTCATAGACGGATTCGTCCGGAACAAACCGCTTCAGATCATCGATGAATTCGTCCTTGAGCTTTGCGGTATATTCCGGCTGTGAAAGAAAGTAATAACCCATCGATTTGTTATAGATCGGTTCCGCCTTCTTGACCATTTCCAAGAGATCTTCTTTCGTCACCAATTCAAAATCGAATGTTTCCACGTATCGCTTGTAATCATCCGTTGCACTGACAATAGCCAGGGTAGTTTCGAAATAATGATCAAAATTCCGCTTGTCTAAAAAATAATCATGTCCGAATATTCCCTTTCTGTCATCTTCGGAGTATCTCGTATGTTCGCTCAGGACACCCTCTTTTCTGGAAACATACGACACATAACTGTCGTGAACCCCAGTAATTTCTTTCGTGATCTCAATCGGTTTCTTATAACAAAGTTCACCGAAGACAAACGTCGCGGAATGCGAAGGGCTTGTATAATATTTGTTCCAGTTCATAAAATATATTGAACGGTCAATCGATCACTCCAGCTAGGCTTCTCAATTCTTCTTCGCTGATATCATAGTATTTCATTTGACCGCCTTCTTCACGATTCCGAAAACGAAATCGGATTTTCGCTTCGGACGGCGTGTCACGCTTGACATACATACGAAAGTCGTCAAAACCCAAAAAACCCAGCGGGCCGCCTATGGACTCCAGCAATCTTTCTTCTCCCCGTTTTTTTAACAAATCGATCAGGAAATGCTCGAATATTCCGGAGTGAACGATGTTCGGCAAGAATTGTTTCGACCCGGAAGGCACTTTCTTGGTTTCATCGATCATGTCGAGAATGTCTTGCGCAATCATCCTGCTCATTTCGACGGAACTTGGGGTATCTTCATCGAATCGCTGCTCACCTAATTTTGCAAAAAATTCGACACCACCGGACTCACTCGAGAAATTCCCTTCCGAGAGTTCTGCGTATTTCTTATCCGCTTCTACACTGTATCTGTCGACAGAAGAATTAAGAATGTTTTTCGTGGCTTCTTCGGAATGTTTATCGAATTCGCCCAGTTTATCAAGATCAGTTGTCGGATTATCGATAAGAAACGCCGATCTGGCGGTCCTTTTGTGACCGGAATGGGTTGCAGGAACTATATTGAATTTCTTGATCGACTCAAGCCTCTTTAATTTCAGCCCGAACGCCTTGGCATCTCTTTGCCCTTTCTCCGTGAGCCCTCCGCTATGCGAACCTTTCTCTGCATGACGACCGAAAAGAATATGCACTTCCACGTCATAACCTTCCTTTTTTTCCTGACTCGTATCGACACGAGGAAAAGATATGTCCGGTATTCGTTCCATAATGACAAAATTCGATTATCTCCCCCGCTCTAAACTCCTGTAATTTCCATCATATTCAGCGTCGTGATCGGTCTCGATTGGGTCACGAAAAAAGCACCGTCCGCATACGCCCACTCGATATCGCACGGAAACCCGTAGTGATTCTCTATTCGGACGACGATATCCGAAAGTTCCAGGATCTGATCGGGAGTCAATGCTTGGCGCGAGCCCGCGGTTTCAGGGAGATCTTTCCATTCGTTTCCTCCTCCCCGCTTCCGATAGAGCGCCTTTGACTGGTTATTCACGTTCACGTCGACGATGTTCCGATGCGCTTTTCCGACGACATAGCCGTCCGGCGTGACCGATCCGGAAACTATAGCCTCGCCAAGTCCGAAACCGGCCTCGATGATGATCTGGTCGCGATCTTCGGTGACCGGATGCACCGAGAAGGCGATACCGGATATTTCCGAATCTACCATTTTCTGTACGACGACGGCGACGGAAATCTTGGTGTCGCGAAGTCCCTTTTCAAAGCGATAGAAAATGGCCCGGGGAGTGAAGAGCGATGACCAACAGTCTCGGACCTTTTCAAGTAGGATATCCCCGGTGACATTGAGATAGCTTTCGAGCTGGCCCGCCCACGCATGTTCCGCCCCGTCCTCCGCCGTCGCGGATGAACGAACCGCGACGAACTCCGAACCCAGTCCCGCGAATCGTTCCTTGATCTCGTTCGCGATATCGGAAGGGATTTCCGCGCTTCGGATGAGTCCCTGAATCTTCCCGCTGGCGACATCGATACCGCCTATCGATTCGAGATCGACGGAAGCCAGGACATCGTCGATTTCTTTTGCCAGGTCAGCTCCGCGTAAGAACGTTTCAAATGTCGTCGAAAGTATGACAAATCCGTCGGGAACGGGAATACCCGCATTCAGCATTTCACCGAGGGACGCCCCCTTGCCTCCGGCGATGTCGGCCTGCGTCGTATCCACCTCGTCGAATTTCTTTATATATTCCGTAAAGGTCCTACCTTAGGGATTATTCCTTCCTTGAGAACTTCCAGAAACAGCAACGCATCCCGGTCCAACGTGATTTTCGATCTTTATTCGGAAACAATCGGACAGAAACACTGATTGAGCCTATTTACCTATTATCCTAGCCGAACCGCCTGTTATTGTCTATGATTATTGAAGAATCCTGAACAACGAATAAAGAATCAGGCGAGACGGGAGTCAGAAACCACGGGGTCGCATTCATGATTCATTGTTCTTCATTTATGATTCTCTCTACGTGATTCCTGATTCCAGATTCATGGAAGACCATATTTACTGGCATTGCTTTCGAAAAATCGCCGGGATCGGACAGACAAGACTCCGGTCGCTCATGACGACCTTCCCGTCCGGTGAAGCGGCATGGCACGCCGATACGGAGGCGCTCGCACGAACAGGCATGTCTCGGGATACGTTGGATGCCATCCTTGCCGGCCGCGCCAAGATCGACCCGGAAAGCGAGAAAGTCCTGCTTGAGCGCGAGGGAATTCGTATCCTGCTCGAGACCGATGAGTGTTTTCCGGTTCTTCTGCGGGAGGCGCCGTTCCCGGTCTCGCTCCTGTATGTACGGGGTGTCTTTGATGAATGGGACCGACCGATGGTCGCCATCGTCGGTTCCCGCCGGCATACCGCATACGGCCGCCAGGTCGCGGAACACATCGCCGAGGATCTCTCGAGCGCCGGTATCGTGGTCGTTTCCGGTCTCGCATACGGTATAGACTCCGTCGCGCATCAGGCAACCCTCCGGGCGGACGGACCCACTATCGCCGTATTGGGTGACGGACTCGATGACATTTCCATTCACCCCAAGGATCATCTCCCGCTTGCCCGCCGTATCATGGAATCGGGATGTCTGCTGTCGGAATACCCGCCGGGAACGGCCGCGAACCGCGGGACATTCCCCGCCCGAAACCGAATCATCGCCGCGCTTTCCTACGGTGTCGTAGTCATCGAAGCGACCGAAAAAAGCGGTTCGCTCATCACCGCCGATCACGCGCTCGAGTGCGGTCGGGACGTCTTCGCCATACCGGGTTCCATCTTCTCTCCCGCATCGACCGGCACGCACCGTCTTATCCGTGACGGGGCGAAACTCGTCCGCGGTGTCGGCGACATCATCGAGGAACTTCCGTTCCACGCCCACGACGAACGGACCGGATCGACGGAGAAAACCACCGGAAAACCGGTCCCATCCGACCTCTCACCCAGTGAACAAAAAATACTCTCCCTGCTTTCCCATGAGGCGACTCATGTTGACGAAATCATCAAATCGTCGCATCTTGGAACAAGCGATGCCGGCTCCGCCCTCACGATGTTGGAGATAAAGGGAATCGCGAAAAATATCGGTGGGGACCACTTTATCCGCCTATAGAAGGAAAATAGAAACATCTTGAGCACGAACCATATATGAAACTCCTCATCGTCGAGTCTCCGTCGAAGGCGAAGACCATCGGCAAATATCTCGGGAAGGAATACAAGGTCGTCGCCTCGGTCGGCCACGTCCGCGACCTCCCGAAATCGAACAAGAACGCCATCGATATCGAGGGCGGTTTCGTGCCGAAGTACCAGACCATACCCGGAAAAGAGAAAATCATCAGTGATATAAGGAGTCTCGCGAAAAAAAGCGACGAGATCCTCCTCGCGACCGACCCCGATCGCGAAGGTGAGGCGATAGCCTGGCACTTGGTGGAAGCCGGAGCCCTGAAAAATCCGAAAAGGGTCCTCTTCCACGAAATCACCGAGGGCGGTATCCGGGAAGCGCTCAAAATGCCCCGGCAGATCGACGAGAACCTCCGTCGCGCGCAAGAAGCGCGTCGCGTCCTCGACCGACTCGTCGGTTATGACCTTTCCGGGCTCATCTGGAAAAAGGTCCGATACGGACTCTCGGCCGGCCGGGTCCAGTCCCCCGCACTTCACATCATCGCCGAACGTGAACGCGAAATCAACGCATTCGTTCCTGAGACCTTTTGGAGAATCTCCGGAACGTTCCTGACCGGAAAAAAGGATTCGATCGACCTCCTCTGTTCCGAAGAGCCTCGTGATCGGACACGGACGGACGAGATCCTTTCTGTCGCAAGATCTGGAAACTGGGAAATCGTCGAGGTGAAAGAGACCGAGGTGATCAGGAATCCCTTGCCGCCGTTCACCACGTCCACACTGCAACAGACCGCGAGTTCGCGCCTCGGATTTTCTCCGAGCCGGACCATGCGCGTCGCGCAGAAGCTCTATGAAGCCGGCTTCATCACCTATATGCGCACCGACAGCGTCGCGCTTTCCGAGGAGGCTCTCGGACATATCGCCACCGCCGTGAAATCCGCCTTCGGGGACGGGGCCGTTCAGATCCGTCATTTCAAGACCAAGTCCAAAAACGCCCAGGAAGCTCACGAGGCGATTCGACCGACCTCGTTCGGAAAACTCCCGCATCTCACGGGTGATGCCCTTCATCTGTATCGGCTCATCCGGACCCGGACGATCGCTTCACAGATGAAATCGGCGGAACTCCTCCGAACCAAAGTCTCCGCGAATACGACCGACCGGGCGCTCCCCGATTTCTCGGTAACCGGTTCACACCTTGTTTCAGCCGGCTGGCTCGCCGCCGATCCGGACGCCCGTCAAGGCGACATCGATTTGCCGAAACTTCACGCAGGTGAACCGATCGGACTCGGCGAGATACGCGATGAAGAGAAGGCTACCGAACCCCCGAAACGCTATTCCGAAGCCGGCCTCGTAAAAGAACTCGAGAAGCGCGGACTCGGCCGACCTTCCACGTACGCGTCCATCATAAAAACGCTCCTCGACCGCCAATATGTCGAAAAGGAGGGTCGTTCGCTTAAGGCGACCGAAACCGGCGATGTCGTTGACGGATTCCTTTCGGAGCATTTCCCGAATGTCGTCTCGGATTCACTGACGGCGGAAATGGAAAACGAGCTCGACGAGATCGCGGACGGCAAACGGGAATATACGAAGACTCTGGCCGATTTCTACGGTCCGTTCTCGAAGGAAGTGAAAGCGAAGGACAAGTCGGCAGCGAAGGCTACGCATCTCGGTGAGGCAGATGAGGCCTTCAAATGCCCGAGGTGCGGCGCCGGCATGGTCATAAAACTCGGGCGTTCCGGAAAATTCCTCTCCTGCTCGAAATACCCTGAGTGTGACGGCGCGCTCACGATGGAAGGAAAGGAGATCGAAGGGCCGAAGCCGACCGGTGAGAAATGCCCCGATTGTGGCGGTGATCTTGTCGAACGCGAAGGACGATACGGTAAATTCGTCTCATGTTCCGCATATCCGAAGTGCAAATACATAAAAAAGGACGAGAGCAACCAGAACGGCACCGGGGTGAAGTGCCCCAAGTGCGGCAAGGGCGAAATGGTCGAGAAACGTGGCCGCTTCGGTTTCTTCTACTCATGTTCGAATTATCCGGACTGCAAGAACGCCATCAAGGCCAAGCCGACCGGCGCGCTCTGCCCGACGTGCGGTGCCCTGATGATGGAAGGAACGAAAACAATACCGGTGCGCTGCTCCGACAAGACCTGCCCGAACCACAACCCGCACAAGTCGGATGAATGGAAAGCAAAATATGCGAAACGAAAATAAGAAACATATTAGGGCGCATGGACCTCTGTTGCCATAAAAAAGAACAAAGATCCCTCAATGAAGGATCTTTGGTTTACTGCACCGATTCTTATTCCTCTTCATCCTGATAGCCGAAGAATTTTGCGAGTTTTCGTATCCCGATTTCCCGTTCGTCCGAACCCGGTTCAGCGAACGTTATCGCTTTCCGAACTTCGTCTTGAGTCCCAACTTCAATCCATCTCCTGAGAGCCTTATCCCGTGCACTGGAACCCTCCCGAGAGGAATGAAAGGCGGCTTCCGCAGCTTCGCCATTGTTTGCCCTACCTGCCTCATCGGCCGTGAGATCATCCCAGATCTCACATATTTCACGGATTTCTGCCGCATCGGTTAAAGACTCGGAAATCCGCTTTGCCTCCGAGGAACTTGTTGGCAATCCCAATGTGCGAAGGATTTCCATAAGAGGAAGACTCATTTCCCTCGCCATTTCAAGCGGATCGAACTGATTTTGTGTTATCGGCATGATAATAACTGTTTTATTTGGAAATATAAACTTATAAATATACAAAATACTATAATAGCATACAGATATTAATCTGTCAACATATAAATCGAAAAAGAATCGCGAATAAGCCTTATAATAAACATTTTATTATTGCTATTCAACGACACCATCGGCAAAAACCATCTTCATCACGATCTGCACAAACTCGATGCAACGGAAAAACAAAAACCGACCCGGTACCCGGTCGGCTTCTGTTTCTCATACCGAACTTGCCGAGAGAATCACCGCATGTGAGGATCAGATCGAATCCGCCACGGAATCGATGTCATCACGAACCCAATCATCCGCATACTCTCCCAGATCCCTGACCTGATCTTTGATTCTTGAATAATCGGTTTTTCCACCGTTTTCACGGATACTTTTCTCGATATTACGGATGATATCATCGACCATGGCACACGGGCCGGTATCAAGAGATCCCTGCAAAAACCTCAACGCATCTATCGCTTTTACCGCCCTCCTGTGCTCCCTATTTTCCGACACCTGCGCATCGCGATTCCCGGTTCCGAACATGTTCAATTCGGTCATAACATTCCAAATTCGAATAAAGGCATCTCCTTTATTGACTATACCGCAACGACAGCTGCGGTCAAACTGCCGGTTAAATCTTACAGATTCCATTTTTCCGAAAGTAAACGAAAACCAGCCGGATATGCGGCTGGTTTTTCCTATCCGATTTCCTGTCTCCGACCGTCGGACTTTCAGACTTTACGGACTTTGGATTCCCCTATGCCTCCCTCACCATGAGAAAGTTCGTCTCACCGCCTTTTCCGAGCGGAGCACCTCCACAGACGACGAACCGGTCACCCTTCTTCGCGAACTTCTCCTTCTTGAGAATGGTCGCCGCTTCCGCGACCGCCTGCGCGATTTCCTTGAAGGAATCGACGTGATAGCCGTAACAACCGTAGGAAAGACAGGCTTGACGGACGGTGCGTTCGTTCGGGGTCAGCACGACGATCGGCTGGTCCGGGCGATACCGGGAAATGGCCCGCATCGTGAATCCGGACGCCGACAACGCGACGATAGCCGACGCATCGACCGAATAGGCTACCGACTCGACCGCCTCGGATACCGACTCCGCGACCGAATCGAGTCCGAGTTCATCGCCATTGATGATAGGACGGGTATACGGGGCGGCTTCCACTTCGAGAGCTATTTTTGTCATCGTAGTAACTGCCTCCAGCGGAAACTTTCCCAATGTCGTTTCCTCCGAAAGCATGATCGCGTCGGCTCCGTCGAGAATGGCGTTTGCCACATCGTTCACCTCGGCACGCGTCGGTACCGGAGCGTTGATCATGGACTCGAGCATCTGAGTCGCGACGATGACCGGCTTGCCGAGTTCGCGGGCCATCTGAACCATTCGTTTCTGCAGGAGCGGCACCTGTTCCATGGGTACTTCCACCGCCAGATCTCCGCGCGCCACCATCACCGCGTCGGTCGCGCGGATGATCTCCTCAAGATTGTCGATCGCCTGCGTCGTCTCGATTTTCACGATGATCTGTGCCGGAAGCCCCTTCTTCTCGAGAATGCGACGGAGTTCAAGAACATCACTTGCCCGACGAACGAACGAAAGCGCCACGAAATCCACCTGATTCTTCACGCCGAACTCGATATCCTTCCTGTCCTTCGCGGTAAGCGAACTGATGGACAGATCGGTTCCGGGAAGGTTCACCCCGCGACGGCCTTTCGTCTCCCCGCCAACGATGATTTTCGTCTTGATCTCATTGCCTTTGATCGAAATCACCTCGAGCTTCTTCTTGCCGTCATCAACCATGATGAACGCCCCCGGCTTGATCTCCTGGGGAAGTTTCGGATAATTGATGGATGCACGATGTTCGTCACCGACGCATTTCTCCGTGGTCAGTATAAATTCTTCGCCTTCTTTGAGTGTCACGCGCTCCTGATAGAAGTCGCCGATACGGATCTTCGGCCCCGACAGATCCTGCAGGATCGCGACCGACATTCCGAGCTTCTCCGATACTTTCCGGATATTGTCGAACTTCTCCTGGTGTTCGGCATGATCACCATGTGAAAAGTTCAGCCGCGCGACGTTGAGCCCCGCTTTCACGAGCTTCGTCAGTGCCGCCTCGCTCGTCGTTACCGGCCCGATTGTCGCCACGATTTTCGTTTTCTTCGATATGCTCATATCTTCTGTCCTCAAAATAATTATTCCGGAGAACCCGGACAACGACTTTCAAGTATACACCATTCCATGAATAAAGGCAAGAGACCAAAAAATCGGCCTTGCCGAAACGGGGAACCGTTCCTATACTGGATAGATGGGACAGACACCTAAACATAACGAAAACGGCATGACTCCGACACTCGATATAAACGAGATATTCAAGGCCTCAAGACGGCCGCTTTCTTCCGAGGAACGGAAGTTCATCACGGACGCGTTCACCTTCGCGGACGAGGCTCACCGGGGCCAACTTCGGAAGTCCGGCGAGCCGTATATCACCCATTCCTTCGCGGTAGCCAGAATTCTTGCCGAAATCGGCATGGATAAGGAAACGCTGGCGGCGGGACTCCTTCATGACGTCCCGGAGGACACCGAGCGCACCCTCGATGAAATCGGGAAAAGGTTCGGCCCGGACGTACAGGTCCTCGTCGACGGCATCACGAAGCTGAGCAAGATCCGGCTCCGGGGGTCGCATGAGAAATACTTCCTCGAGAACCTCCGCAAGATGTTTCTCGCGATGGCGGCGGATATACGTGTCGTCATCATTAAACTCGCCGACCGGCTTCATAACATGCGTACCCTCGATGCTCTCCCGAAGGAAAAGCAGGAGCGGATCGCCCGTGAGACGATGGAAATATTCGCGCAGATCGCCAACCGACTCGGCATCAGCGAAATCAAGGGTGAACTGGAGGACCTCGCTTTCAAATATCTAGAGCCGGAGCAGTACGCGGAAGTCTTGGAAATCGAGCAGACGCGCGTGAAAGAGGGAACGAAATATCTCGAGGAAGTGATGAAGACCCTTCGGAAAGACCTTTCACAGGATGGAATAAAGATCCTCGACATCGATGGACGGACTAAACGTCTTTATCGGCTCTATCAGAAGCTCAAAAAGCACGACATGGACGTACGACGCGTCTACGACTTCATCGCCATCAGACTCATCGTCCCGGAAATCGTCGACTGCTACGAGGCTCTCGGTTCCATCCACAAACGTTACCGTCCTCTCGTCGGTCGGATCAAAGACTACATCTCGCTCCCGAAACCGAACGGATACCAATCGCTCCACACGACCGTCTTCGGTCCCGAGGGACGGATTTTCGAGGTACAGATCCGCACGCCGAAGATGCATACCGAGGCCGAATACGGCATAGCCGCCCACTGGGTCTATACCGAACGCGGACGCGGCGACTGGCGGACATTCTTCTTTCCGAAAAAGGATGCCGGATCGAAGCCGAAGGAAGTCGCCTGGGTCTCCCAGCTCAAGGAGTGGCAGAAAGAGGTCGGCAAGGACAACCAGGAATTCTGGCAGGGCCTCAAAATCGAGTTCTTCAAGAACCACATCTTCGCTTTCACACCGATCGGTGACATCATCGAGCTCCCCGAGGACGCGACACCGGTCGACTTCGCTTATGCGATCCATTCCGAGATCGGCAACCATGCCGTCGGCGCGCGCGCGGACGGCAAGATGGTCCCGCTCGACTACAAGATAAAAAACGGTCAGGTCATAGAGATACTCGTGGCCAAAGAGCGCGAATATCCGAACGGCGACTGGCTCCAGTTCGCACGGACATCAAGCGCCAAATCCCGTATCCGCCGCGCTATGCGCGACCGCGAAGCCGAGCGGACCAAGTGATTCCATCCTTCGGTCGGTATGCGGACAATGTGCCAAACGATCCGGCTGTTTCGACAGCCGGATTTCGATTCAGGACTTCCCGACGGTCATTTCACGCCGGTAAAAATCACCGAATCACCGACTTCCGAACCGGAGAGCGACCCGGCATTCGTCTCGAGTACATCCGTCACCGGTTCCGGAGGAGTCAATATATCGACTGAGTCTTTCGGGACATTCCGATCGATACGGATGATCCGACCTTCGCTGATCCACGCGAAATCGAGCGGAAACCGCATCCCTTTCATCCAGAAAGAATATCTCCCGGGAACGTCAAAATGGAACAGCATCGAGCAGTCCGTACAGAGTGAGTCACGCTCGCCCAGTCCGAGCTCCCGGATCTTGGGCGTATCGGCGATTTCCGCGGAAAAGACTCTCCCACCGACCGAGACGTCGATGTTCCCTCTCGGAACGGGTATCGGCACTGGCTCGGGCCGGTATCCGTGCCGGAACGCGAACCATATGACCGCGATCGCGACCGGCAACATGACGAGCGAATACAAGCGAAACGTTTTCGGATCGGACATCATACCGGTTGTTTCATATTCGCCATCCGACCGAAACCGCGAACGAGGAACACGAACCCGGCAGCAAGCGCCAGCAAAAAAAATGCCTTCCCCGCAGCCGGCAGGACGAGCGCGGCGAATCCGGACAGCGCCGAAACCGCGGTATACGAGATCATGATGGACCGGTCCGACCATCCCCTCTGCCGCAAGCGGTCGTGCAAGTGACGCTCGTCGCCGCCATGGAACGGCGACAGCCCCGCCCGGATACGCGAGACGATCACGAAACATGCGTCGAGTACGGGAACGGACAGCACCAGAAGCGTCGTCGCGATCTTGGCCCCGGAAAAGAGCGCGAGCGCGGCTACGCCGAACCCGAGAAAATATGAGCCGGACGTCCCCGCGAGGAGTCGAGCGGGCGGAACGTTATAAATCAGGAAACCGAGCGAAAGCCCGGCGAAGACGCATGCGAGGATCGCGACAGTCGGCTGATTCACTTCCGGTCGGAGACTCACCAGAAAAATCGACATGAACGCGACCAGGGACACTCCGCCGAGAAGTCCGTCAACCCCATCGGCCCAATTCATCGCGTTCATGACCAGGATAGTGAAAGCCACGCCGACAAGAAGACTGGGAAGGATATTCGCCTCGGGTCGAAGGAAATACGGATCTCCGAAAGGGTTTGTGACGACCCAGATCCGCATACCGGAAAAGAAAAGGAGCACGGCAAGTCCCGCCTGAAAAACGAGTTGGATCGTCCAATGTATCGGCACGAGATCATCGAGCATGCCGAAGGCGACGATGAGAGCGGTTCCGACGAGCAGGCCGAGAAATGCCGGGGACCGTTCAAGGGACCCGTTCGGAACAACCACCAAGAGAAACGCCACGGCTATAGCAAGACCGCCCAGACGCGGGACCGCCGACTTGTGTTTCCGCGACGACTCGCGACGCGGTACGAAAGATATCCGGCGGGATATGAAAAGCGTCACGGACAATAACACTACGGAAAGCGAGAACCCCGTCAGGAACGGAATAAGAAACTCTGGCATAGGTTCGAATGGCTGGATGCGGGCGCGATACAAAGAGTGTTTATTTCTTTCTGACCTTCTCAGTCACCCAGAATTCCCCGAAGTAATGTTTGGTCATGATCCTGGTCTGCGAATCGATTGCCGGAAGCGCCCCAAGCAGGGCGAAAAACGGGGCCAGGATCCACTGAGCGAACATGAGACCGTGCCGGAATTTCCCGTACCGTTTCGGTCGCGGTGGAAGCATGAGAAAGGAAAGCGAGACGAACACGATGAGTCCGCCCATCGAAATCGTCATGAGTGTCTTGGTGACGACCGGAAGATTGTGCGCGAGCACGCTTTCGTTGAATACGGATCCACCGAAAAAGAGCGGTAACCATCCGAGAAACGAGAGGATAAGCGGCGCGACCGCCCATGAAAGATGTCCTTCGAGCATCTCGAACCCGACGCGAAGCTTCCGGAAGAACGGGGTCTTGCGATCCGGCCATATCGCGCGCATCGTCACCGGAAATCCTTCGATACCGTACGCCCAACGCCGTTTCTGCTTGTACGAGTTCACGATCGTCTTCCAATAAGTATCGGCTAGTGTCGCATCGAGCGAGATCGGGAGCGGAATAGCCTGCACGCGATAGTCGCCGTGAAAATACGCGAACGCCTTCCAATAGATGATGGAATCCTCGGATATCATGTTCACCGGCCAGAAACCGACACGGACAAGCGTATCGAACGGTTCGGAATGCGAGGAGAACGTCACCATCTCTCGACGGGTTCCCTGATACATGTGCCAGAACGAGGATCCGATCATCGTCACGCGTACGAAGGCGTTGGTATCCCAGATATTGTTGTCGTACATCGGGATCGGCTGATATGCCCGCCTGAGTCGGTCGGGCTCGATCACGTAGTGATAGGTGAGCGCGGAGAAATATTCCGGATGCACGACACTGTCGCAATCGAAGTTGGAGAATATGACCCGGTCGTACGAGATATCGCGATCATCGAGATATGCCTGGAGTTTTTTAGCGGCATACGTCGCATTCGAGGCCTTGCACTTCATTTCACCGTCCGCGACCTCGTGCACGGTCACGATGAAATCCCTGAATACGTGTCCGAATTTTTCCCTGAGATAATCGACTTTCGGGATCCGGGTCTGTTCAGGTTCCCGCTCCTCCGTGGCAAGCAGAATGACGATCTGTGATTTCGGAAAATTCGAATCGGCTATGGACTGCAGGGCCGGTTCTATGATGTCGGCGCCTTCGCCAGCCGTCGGCAGAAGCACCGCGTGAATGATTTCCTGATAATCCGGGACGGACTCCTTCCGTGCGGCTATCTCCGCAAGCTCGCGCGAATGACGAGCGAGCTCCCGACGTTCTCGTCGCACGATACGACGCTCGCGGAACGAGAGCTTTTCCTCGCGAAGCATGCGGCCGAGAAGCCTTCGCCGATCCGAAAGTTCCTTCATGTATCCTTCGGTATCTCTCACGCGCGCAAGACGTTCCCACCAGTTGATACGCATCCCGCGACGGAGGCTTCGGAATGAGATCGACGAGAAGAAAGCTACGTACATCGTGAGGAAAATCCAATAGATATCATAGACGATGACGAAAACGGCAGCCTCGATCGGGGCAAGCCAGGAACCCAGAAACATTCCTATGATGACGGTCCATGCCAGACCGCCGGGAATGACCTCGAACACACGCTGGGTACGACGATCGCGCGGATCCGAAGTCTTCGGATCCGGAAAGGCAAACGGCCGTTCCGAACTGTCGGCGGCGACTGATGTCATGATCATGAATTGATGAATGAAAGCGCGACGGACACCACCGCACCGGCGAGGGATGCGAACAACGCGGAAAAGAGAAGGATATGGGCGGCGACCCTTTCACGGGAAGCATAGAATCGCCGGGCGAGAACGAGATTGATCAGAAAGAAGAGAAGCGGCACGCCCGGAATAAGGAACGCCTGTCCGGGATTCCCGATGATATCGATACCGGAATAGACGTTGTAGTGAAGGACGATGACCTCGTTATCCGTGCGAAACAGGTAAAAAAATACCATCAGGAACGACGAGAGCAGCAATAATCCCGTCACCGTCATGACCGAAATGACAAGCGGGTTCCGAAAGAAGGTAAATCCCTCGTCGGACTCGAGTATGCCGCGACTGAACATACCGAAACCACCCCTGATCCCTCCCTCTTCGGTCGAGACATGCCCCGGGATTTCGATCCGGACCGGTTCTTCGATCTGTTCGTCGTTTTCCATAGTCCGTATCACAATATATCGTCGGGGCCGGGCAAAAGATCGACTTCGATCTCGTCGTCCGCGGATGCGGATCTGACGCGGTCCAATTGATCGGCAACCTTCCCGAGCCGCTTCTCCGCGTCCTCGTATTTTTTGTGAGCGCTCCCGATATGTCCCCCGAGTACCTCGAATTCGCGAAGGAACTTACCGTGTTCTACCGAGAGTTTGCCGAGGTTCGCCATGATCTCCTTCGCACGTTTCTCGATCTGCATCCCCTGTAACCCGATCGCTATCGTCTGAAGGTAAGAGTAGAAAGAGTTGGGCGATACAGGAATCACATGCTTCCCGAAGAAGTATTCCGAAAGTCCGACCCCCTCCTCGTCTTTTATGATGATCTCATAATAGACGTTCTCCGCCGGAATATACATGAGCGCGAAGCCGAGCGTCCCCTCTTCCGGAAGGATGTATTTCGATGCGATGGAATCGGCGTGTTTTTTCACGTCGGAAATGAACTGTCTCCGACTCGCCTTGCGTTCGTCATCCCCTTTCGACTCGATCATGCGTTTGAAATTCTCAAGCGGGAATTTCGAATCGACGCTGATGAGTCCGCCCTTGAGGCGGATGACCGCGTCCACCGCCTCGCCGCTCTTGAATCCGTATTGGAGATCGAAATGTTCCTTCGGAAGCATCTGCGCGAGAAGATTTCCAAGCATGAGCTCACCGAAACCGCCACGCATCTTCGGCGCACGCAAAATCTCCTGAAGTGAGGAGACCTCCTTTCCGACCTCGAAAATCCGCTGATTCGACTCCTTAACCTCGGCAAGCGCCGCACGCACCTCGGCGAACGACCGTGCCGCGCCGTCAAGCCGCGAATCAAGCCGGTCCGTATTCTCGCCGAGTCGCCGATCGAGCGCGGTATTGAGCGTTCCGATCTGCCCCGAAACCGCCGAAGAGAACTGATGCATCTCGCGACTCACCCTCTGATCGAGAACTTCCATCCGCTCCAACATGAACCGCCTGTCCTCATCCGACCGTCGTCGCGTCTCACGGGAAACATATAAGAACGCCGCGATGAAAGCCGCGATACCCGCCAAAATCGAAAAAATAAGGATTCCTTGTGTCATACGGTCCCGTATTCATGATTCCCGAAGCCGTGAGCTACCGCTTCAGGCCCGCGACGAATCGCTTGAGTTCCGGCAGACGATTCAGGACCTCCTGATACGGCCCCTCCATGAACTCGATAAGAAACCGGTCAAGCATATTGAGCCGGTAATGAAGCTCATCGGTATCCATGACGACAAAGCGGACCTCCTGGCCGATTTCCGCCTCGAGCTTCTCGATCGATTGCTTGAGCTTGACTCGGTGCGCATTGTTGATCACGAGCACCATGTCGGCCTTGCTCTTCGGATTGTTGAGAAACATCCCGCTTATGAGAATAAGCTTTACGTCTCCGGCAGTCCGGAATTTCTTGAACATCTGTCGCGGAATGTCGGAATTCGACTTGACGACGAGACTTTTGAGTTCAGTATAAAAAGGGAAATCGGAATGGAGCTGATATGTCTTGACACCCTTCCTGGTCGACTCTTTAAGCATGCTCATCTTCTTCAGCTTGAGGATATCCCGGGCGATATCCGAACGGGACAGAAGCGTTTTCTCGCTTATTTCCGCGGTAGCGTACGCCGTAGTCGGATTGAGAATGAAGAAGCGGACAAGCCGGGCACGGACTTTTGAACCGAACAGGCCTTCGAAAATCGGGAATGACATAGGCGCTCCAGGAATTGATACGGCATACCCCTCCACTGTACCGATAGAGGGTGGAAAAGTCAAAGGAAAAGACATTCCGGAAAGAAAGCGGCATGTGCTATAATGACAGGAGAACTATGCCGGAAAATAAACCCCGGTCCTTGTCTGTGATTCCCGAAATCGAGATATCCGCTTCTGAGATTCTCGTCGCAAGGAATCGTGCCTTGGAGCCGTATTTTCATTTGTTTTCCGTTTCTCCGGAAAACGTCGCCCAGGAATCCCTCGGGAGGATTATGGGTGTTTTTTCCGTTTCTGACCGATCCGAATCTTCAGCATATATCGGAAATGCCATCGCATCGGTCGCCAAAAAGGAGTATTTCGTGAATCCCAGACGGGGTGCTATCGAAAGTTTCGAATCGACCCTACACCGGGTGAATCTTGCCTTGGCCGAACTAGTCAAGGACGGACAGACAAGATGGATGGGGCATCTGAACGGCGCAATGGCGATCATCGAAAAAGGTAATATCCATTTCTCGACAACCGGCGACGGCACGATCCTCCTATATCGTGACGGTGTCCTTTCGGACATCAGCGATGGTCTCGCCTCGGAGGAAGCTTCGACTCATCCCATAAAGACTTTTGTCGAGATCTCGAGCGGCAGACTCGTCCCCGGGGATTGCGTTCTTCTTGTCTCGCCGGAGCTTTTTTCCCTTTTCTCCCCCCGGGAACTCAGTCAGAATGCCAAACGGCTCATACCGGAAGAAAAATTCGCACAATTCCTCGAGACAGCCATGCTGAACGGACTCAAGGCGGGTGCCGCGCTGGTTCTCTCCATATCGGAACGAAAACCGATCGAACGGAAAAATGAGGTAAAACGCGGTCGTGTTCCGAAAGCGAAACCGGGGAAGAAATCGAACTATTTCAGCGATGTCGCCTTCCGTGAGGCCGAGCAGGAACGGGCAAAGGCCTTTCTGGAGGAAGAGCTGTCGCATGCCACCAACGAAACCGCTGAAAATCGGACGCGCGAGGAATCCGATTCGCGTTCCGGAACGATATATGTCGAAGGCGAAGCCCCTCCGGAAAAGGAGGAGCATCCGTTCATCACCGACCTCCGCTGGAAAGCCGAAGATCTGTTGTCCTCGATACGTGGATCCGTGACACGGTCCATACATAATTTCCGCACTCATTCGTTCCATTCCATATCCGATCATATACAGTCCGGTTTTTATTCCCTCATACAAGCGACGAAAAAGATATTCAAGAGGAGAATTTCCAAAACGACGCGACTGGCGAAAACCGAGGTAAAACCGGTACATGATTCTTCCACGCAAAATGAGACCGGCCCGATTCCACGAATAGACCCCGCTGACATCCTCTCATCCATACAGACCGCATTCGGAAAAATCGCCGCTCCGGGTGGAAAAATCCTATCAGATCGCAATCTTCATACCGAACGGAGAACGGGAATAAAAGAACACGGGCAGATTGTTCCGAAGACGGATATCGCGACTGAAATCAAGGCATTCTTTCACCGGTTGAAACCGGTAGTACATGTTCTCGCCACCGAAATAACGAAAGCCGCATCATTCATCGCACGAAAAACGATCAAAGGGGTAAAGTGGCTCTTTCGGAGATTTTCGGGACTATCAAAAAAGGAGCAACTGATCGCGGTATGCGTCGTGGCATTCTGTTTCACGCTCGCAGGAATCGCGTTTTGGAAAGGAATCGTGAAAAACCGAGAACCGGAACCGGTACCCGTAATCGTCACCGATATTCCGGTACCGGTATTCCCCCCCGAAGGAGAAAAAAACGCGGTCCTCGCGCAACCGACGGCGGTTTCCGGCGTACCGGAAAATATGGTGGCTCCTATTTTCCTGAATGATTCGAGATTTATCGCCACCGGTACGAGCATATTCGATCCCACGCGGAACAAGACATACACCGTCCCATCCGGATCACCCGTCACCTTGGCATCCGGCATGAACGATCTCGGCATCATCTTCCTCGTAACCGAATCCGGCGACGTCTTCTCGTTTTCACCGACGAACGGTTCGTTCATGAAAAACGCTATCACGATGCCTCAGGGGCTTCGCCCCGCAGGCATAGGAACGTTCCTGACATACCTGTATCTGCTCGATTCCGGTTCCGGAAATATCTATCGTTTTCCGCGAGCTGACGGGGGCTTCGGTGACGGAACGCTATGGACCCGGGAAACCATGGGTACATCGGTCCGAGCTATCACGGTAAGCGAGAACATATACGGCGCATCTTCCGACGGGGTCGTCTCATTCTTTCGAGGTCGGCCGGCGGACGGATTCTCGTTGGAGCTGCCGGATTCCAGTCTATCCGTCACCGCAATCTGCGCGAATCCGGACATGCCTGACACGTTCGCGATTCTCGACGCTTCCGGAAAACGGATCGTGCTCTACGCGAAGAACGGCGAACTCCTGAAACAATACTATAGCGAATCTCTCACCGATATGACCGCATGTGCCATTGGAAAGGACGGGATACAATTCCTGGTTTCCTCATCATCACGGGCGATGGCACTCACCCTCAGCCGATAGCGTTCTCCATTTCGATATGATCGCATAAAAAACAAGTCCTCGAATCGGACCCGTTTTTTTGTCCCCATGCTCGGATATATCCGCTACTCCTTCGTTACGCGGAGCACCTCCTCAATCGTAGTCATACCCTGCGCCGCCTTAAGGAAACCGTCCTGAATCATCGAAAGCATGCCGTTCTCCCGCGCTTTCCGATCGATGTCCTCAGACGTGGCGGACTGGGTCACGAGTTTCCGTACGTCCGTGCTCATCTCGAGCACCTCATAAACGCCAAGCCGACCGCGATACCCCTCCCCGCCACATTGTTCACACCCGCCAGGACGATAAAACGGGACGTCGGCGAGCGTCTTTACGGGACCGATACGTTTCATAAGCTGTTCATTGTTTCTCAGCGTACCGATCACCTCCTCGAGTTCGACACTCTTCGAGAGCGACTCGAGTTCTTTCTCATCGAGTTTGTATTCCCTCCGGCATTCCTGACAGACCTTTCGGACGAGACGTTGGGCGATGATGACGTTCACCGTCGACGCTATGAGAAACGGCTCCGCACCCATATCAAGCATACGTGGCAATGTCGCCGCAGCGCTGTTTGTGTGAAGGGTCGAAAGCACGATATGCCCGGTCATCGCCGCGTGCAAGGCGATCTCCAGCGTTTCATTGTCGCGAATCTCACCGACCATGAGGATATCCGGGTCCTGACGAAGAAGAGATCGGAGGACCGCAGCGAAGGTCATTCCCACTTTCGGATTGACCTGGCTCTGGTTCACTCGCGGCATACGGTATTCCACCGGATCCTCGACCGTGGAGATATTCACTTCCGGGGTATTCAGGATATCCATGATCGTATAGAGCGTCGTCGTCTTTCCGGAACCGGTCGGTCCGGTAACGAGGATGATTCCGTTCGGTTTTTTGATCTCGCGATGCACGATCTCGAGCCCCTCGTTCATGAGTCCCATTTTCTCGAGCGTCAGCCCCTTGGACGATTCGTCGAGTAGGCGCATAACGATCTTTTCCCCGTCGAAGACCGGCAGGATGCTCACGCGAAAAGAAATCCGATAGTCGTCCTTCTCGATCTTGAAGCGTCCATCCTGCGGTTGGCGATGCTCGTCAAGCTTGAGATTCGAAAGCACCTTTATACGGGCTACGATGCCGGTTGCGGCATCCTTGGGAAGTGCCATCGCGTCATGCAACACGCCGTCGATCCGATACCGGACAATGACATCCTTCTCGGAGGGCTCAATATGGATATCGGAGGCGGATTGCAGAATCGCATGTTTGAGAAGCGTATCCACGATACGGACTACGGGAAGGTCACTCGCCATTTTCTCGAGGCTGCCGCTGTCCTCCTCATCCTCTTTCTCGGCGGTCACCGTCAGAAGGTCGCCGAATTCGGCTTTTAGGCTCTTCTCATAATGTCGCAGTGCCGCCTGGATGCTTTCCTTGGTCGTAAGACACGGAATGATCTTATATCCGCTCTTTTTTTTGATGAAGTCGATCGTCTGCAGATCCTCGGGATTGAGCATCGCCACCTTCAGATCCATCGCCTGTCGTTCAAAGGAAACGATGCTGTATTTCCGGGCGATCGGCTCCGGGACGATCTGCAGGATTTCGAGTGGGATGTTCTCCTTTGTCAGATCCACGAAGGGTATGCCGAGCACATAAGCATATACCTTCTGGAGCTCGGCCTCGTTGATGAGTTCCTTCTTGAGAAGGATCGGGCCGAGCGGTTTTTTCAATTTCTCGGCTTCCGTGAAAGCTTCATCGATTTTCACCTTCGGAATAAGATTCGAATCCGTTAAAAAAAGCTGCAATTGTTCGTTTGTGATATGCATAGACGCTTGTCGGTCATTTCGACGGATCGCGATATGCGGAACCCGATCGGACTATCTTGACTTCAGTATATCATAACTGATCAGTCGAGACGACGGATATCGAAAAAAACGGACTGTCGTATCGACAGTCCGTTTCAATTTATCCCCTGATTTCAGAACCTAATACTCACACTCCCGGCTTCACTTCTTTCCAGTTCGCGCTGCACTGCCTGGTACCGTCGCAGGCTTTCGATGTGCCGCAACCGTTCGTCACCTGCGGTGCCTCGCCCGGGCAGTACTGCTCCGATGGCGGACAAACGGGATAAGTGGAGTCGCAGGTCGTCGTCACGTTCACATTGGCGGTGTCAGTGTTCCCGGTCACGGTATAGGTCGCGGTCACGGTACCGGATCCGTTGGCGGTACCCTCCACCGTGCCGGGACCGGCTCCGTCATCGGTGACAGAAGTGACGAAGTCCGAGCCGGTAAAGACGGTGTTGGCGGTGACATCCGTTCCCGTACAGTCGTTCTGACCCGTACCATAATGCGCGGTCAGGCTCCGAATCTCATGATTCGATCCTGTATTCAGGAGCGGGATATCGGAAGGACTTTCCACTCCGGTACCGCCGGCGTTGTTGTTGCAGAGGGTGAGATAACGTACGATAGTTGCGGACGCGCCGCATGCGGCGGGCATTCCCCCATTCAGACCGACACAATTCCAGGTCCAGGGACCGGAGCCGACGAACTCACCGACCGTTCCCGAGTCACACAGTCCGACCGTGGTTTCACTGAGGGAAGCGACCGTCTTTCCGTTTACCGAAACGCCGCAAACACCGTTGACAATTCTCGGTGCGGAACAGGTGAGAGAATTCGTCCCGCCGTTCGAACCGTTGCAGATCCAGGTAAAATTGGTCGGATTGGTGGTTACCCCAAGGGTGGAGCTGCCCGTCGCGCAGAGACCGGCGCCGGAGGGAGCGACGGTCCTCGGAGTGTTGATGGCGGTTCCACAAGAGCCGTTGATGGGAGTGGAAGGAAGTTTGAGATAAATCGGAACCGAAGATTTACCCGTATAGCTCGCCACCAATGTCGGATAAGCGACCATCGCTACCTGTGTATACGAATTAGGGGGTGAAGTGATGGCGTTGATCTGTTGCACGACTGCTTTGGTCGGCATATTTAGCGAGCCACGAAAATTTTTCTCGACGTTATAAAGAGATCCGTCGGCAGAATAATCCCCACCGAAATAAACGGCGTTTCCGGACCAGCAATGCGCGAACAAACCAGACCCGCTGATAACGCACGGGTTGGTCATTTCTTCAGAATTCTGGCGCAACAACGAGGGTTTCACTTCGACTGACCAGTTGTCTGCACCATTCGCGCAGCCGGGATAGGTCAATGTCCCGTTCATGATCACCTTTTCCCCATATGAATAGACATAATTATCGGCTTTCTCAACGCCAAACGTGCCGGTCGCCATGGTACAACCGACGGTACAGTTCGGATATCGTATAGTATATGTCGTTCCCGCCGCCCTTCCTGGCACCGACAACGCCCCCGAAAGAACGGCGAACGCGAGAACGATCCAGACACCCGGCCATCGTCCGCGGGTTTTCCAGACGATAAGACCCAGACTCGAGAGGAACAAGACGGCGACGAGAACGATCAAGCCTGCCATCACGAAGGTCCGCAGGGGTGTCCGTACTTTCTTTTCGGCTGTCGGTATCGGCTGTTCGGAATCCGACCCGGCAGTTTCGACCGTCCGGCTGTCAAGCGTCTTCCCGTTACCGTCGAGCAGGGTGACCGTCGCGATCGGATGGTTGCAGTCGGAAATCGTCTGCGCCTCCAGGGATGAGATGGCTCCTTCGATACTGATGCTCTTCGCCAAAGGAGTGATGCATGCGCGTCCCTGCGTATCGTTCACTTCCAAACGTACGCTCACTTTCGGAAGCTCCGTCCCGGATCCTGCACGGGAATCCGGAAAGCTGTCAGCTGAAGGCGTCCAGAAGAGGGAAGCCGTAACGGTGTCGCCTTTCGCATAGGAATCCTTGTCGAGCGTGACGTTTTGGATCGTGGCGCTGGCGCCGCGAAGGACGTAGTGCGCGATAATCCGATTCGATAGAACCAGTCCGCCGGAAACATCCCTGAGCGAGACGGCGACATCGTATGCCTGGGGATCGGGAGCCTTGGGAACCGGGAAACCGACGGCACGCTTTTCATTCGGGCCGAGCGCGATCCGTGCGGTATCGGGATATGGCATCGTCACTTTCGGACCGAATGAGGTGCGACGGAACGTATCGAAAAAAGGAGAGAGCGTGACTGGATTCGCGGAACGGTTCCGAACATCACAGATCAGGACGAGTTCTTCGTTTTTCGCCAGATCGATTCCCTGGGAAACCGCATACCGTTTGTCCGCACCGGACACCTTCACCGCACAGGAATCGGGAACGATTTCCACGGAATTGTCGGATCCGGCAAGGAGAACCTTTCCGGCATTGCCAAGGCCGAGATCGAGGCCTCCGGTCGTCCTGCTTACGACCCAGAGTTCGTATTCGCCGGAGAATGCGGCAGGGATCGGATATCGGATTTCCCGGTGCAGGAGCTGTTTCGGAGAAACGATCACCGTCTCATCGGAAACGTAGGTATCGGCGACGAACGATCTTTTGCCCGTATTTTTCGTGAGCTCGATACCGTATCGGATATCGGGCTGCGGCGATGTCCCCTGATTCTCGAGATCGAATCCGATGACGACTTCCTTCGCGTCCTCATGCAAGACGACGACATTCACGAGATTGATTTCCGCGACGGTGGTGACCAGAGGTTCCGAAACCGGATTCTCCTGCGCGAGCGAAGATATCGGAAGGGAGAGCAGAATCGCAAGCGCGAAAAAAGATATTCGACCCATAGACGTATTTTTTTAGGCTCTAGACCATCATCGAAAGATGATTTAGTCTAGATATATGTTTAAGCAAGCGAAAATATCGAAACACAGAATTGAAAAAATAATTGAGTGCTTTTGTCTCGACCTGACAGCCACT
>JAAXTX010000071.1 GCA_013336285.1 Candidatus Moraniibacteriota bacterium
GTTCGAACGATCAGGCGCACGTGGAACGGTTCAACCGGACGATACAGGAAGAGTGTCTGGACTACGTTTCGAGGTCGGTTCCAAAACTGAGGAAAGCCATTTCGGAGTATCTCCCGTATTACAACGGGGAACGGATCCATATGGGAATCGGGTACCAGACACCGGAGGAAGTGATGCAAAGGTATTGACTAGGGAACGTACCCCGCGAAGCGGCAGTGGTTCGGTAACCCTTAGACGTGCGTCAGAAACACCGATCGTATTGCGGGGTGATATGGGTGTGATTCGGAAATAAAAAAATCGTTCCTCCGGGTGGGGGAACGATTCGCTTGTTTCGATGTCAGGAGTCACGTCGTGCCGCTGCGAGATTCCGCAGGGCTTCGGAGAAATCGTCGCGCGGGGCGAGTTTCTTGACGAAGTCATCGATGCGATGACGTTCCATGGCTTGTGCCGTATCCGTTTCCTCGGGTATATAGCCCAGTTTATGCAGAAATGACGGGGCATATCCAGGAAGGATATATGAGATGTCCCACGGTACCGAACCGGGCGTCGTGCGGTTCGCGCTTTTCGCGAGTGCGCTCGTGCAGTTGTGAAGCAGGGTATTGTAGAACCGGGGATGCTTCGCTATGTCTTCCGTCGTATCGAGCAGGTCGGACAGGAGGTGTTTCGGAAATCCGTCTTCCGTCGCGATCGGGTACATGTAGAGGCGGTTTTTCAGGAAAACGGCTCTCCGGACCAGAAGGTCCCGTTCGGTACCCAGGAGGTACGCGAGTTCGTAGTGTCTGAATGCTCCGGCGATAGCATCGAATTCTTCCCCGACTTCTCCGCGTGCTTCGACCGAAAAGACGAGCGGCTCGGTGTTTCCGAAATCGAAAATAAGGAAGGTGTGTGCCACCGCGTCCCACTTCTCGAACGGTTCGGTGACGAACCAGACCCGTCTGATGTCGTTCAGATCGACCGTACGTCGTATCCGTTCCGTGGAGATCGGTCCGTCGGGATCGTATCGCCAGTCGCGGACGTTGCTGATCGTGACGAGGTCGCCGTTCCTTTCGATTTCCGGGAGGACGGTGAATTCCGGTTTCCAGTTCCGGTTATTGCTCGGTGCGGTGAACGTGATCCTGAGGACGGCCGCCGCCGAAAGTATCGCCAGCAGTGAGATGATAATCATTGTCGGCGAGGCTTCGCGCAACCGCATAGGTGTCACATTATGTGCTTCCATCATATCACAGGTATGAAATGTGGATGCTTCGGGCGTAAACGTTCCGGAAGATTGCCCGTATGACATATCGCACGATCTGCCGAAATGACCAGGCTCTCTACCGGAGACTGACATACCGGTCTGTCCGTTGACGGTCAGTGTGCATGGCAAGAACAGTATGAGGAACCATACTGAGAACGTAAGCCAACCGTGCCTCATGGGAAAGTCTCCTCGTGGTTTTTTGTTGATAAATAACTGATTGATTGACTTTATATGATACTGTTTTTTCTCGTTTTGTCAAGATGTTTCGTATGACATCTGACGGATCGATCAGGTATCACGTATCATTTGAGGGAAACGGAACGGTTCGTATCGGGCGGGAGCGGGAAGTGATAGACTGGAATGGCAGCGTTTTCGAACCGAATAGGAAATAAACCGCATGAACGTATGGATATGATATACACGAAGAAGATCGGCATGGCGATCAAGTTCGCCGCGAAGACCCATAACCAGTATCAGAACCAGACGCGCAAGGGGAAGGTGATACCGTATATCTCGCATCCGCTGACGGCGGGCATCATTTTGGCGCTCGCGGGCGCGTCGGAGGATGTCGTCGTGGCAGGAATACTCCACGACACCATCGAGGACAGCGTGCCGGAGAAGAAAGTGACGGCGGAAATGTTGTCGGAGCGGTTCGGTGATCGTGTCGCCGGATTGGTGCTCTCCGTGACGGAGACGGACAAGACGCTGTCGTGGGACGATCGCAAGAGGCAGGCGCTGGAACACGTCGCGCATTTTTCGAACGATTCGCTTCTGGTGAAGTCCGCCGACATCCTGAGCAACGTTTCGGAAACGGTGAACGATTACCGGAATCATGGCGACGAGGTATTCGCGCATTTCAGCGTGCCGAAGGAGAAGATGATCGGGCACCAGCTCTCCGTGATCGCGGCGATACTGGAACGGTGGAAGGAGAATCCGCTGACCGAGGACCTGCTTTCCATCGAGGGCGAGCTGCGCGCGATTCGGGCGGAATAGGTGTGGTGTGAGGAGAACGTAGCCTGAAATGTTTATGGAAAACAATGACGGCCAGCATGAGTATTATGGCAAATGATCATTGTCGACATACCATTATAATGAAGATGAAAGGTACCTCGATCGGCGGGTAGAGGATATGGAAACATGTCGAATACGATTTTCGGATAATAAAAAAGCGTCGTATTTGTTCGACGCTTTTTCCTTTCGACCGCGGATTTTCACATCCACGAGTACTGGAGGCATACGACCTCGTAACTCGTGAGCTTGCGGAGAAACAGCTTTCCGTTCGCAAGCATGAGAAGCATTCCGCCGGATCGTGAACGGGCAATCAGTGAAATCGCTTCGCTATTATTCGGAACGCGGTGAAGCGGTTCCATAAGGGTGACCGAAAGACTTCCCACGTCGGCTCCAAGATAACTCGGAGCAACGAGGAGTTCTACCTTGGTATCCTGCGATTCCGGCAGCGAGCTTTTTTCGCCCGACAAAATCTGGAATGCCGGAAATATACGACCCATCCTCAAATTCAGTCGCAATAATTTCAGGCGAACGCGGGATACGTCAAACCAGACGAATATCGCGATGCAGGTGATCAAATTACATATCAGCGCAACCGTCTGCGGAAAGACGGTTTCGACGACTAAGCCTATGCAGGAACCTACCGCGATCCCGGCAGGGATCCTTACGAAGGGGGTAATTTCAAGGCTTGAGAATTTGCTCATGGAGTCTCCTCTGATTTTAATGTTCTTTGAAAAACTAACTGAAAATTATAGCACTTCTAAATAGAAATGTCAAATTATATTTTATGGAATCATGCTTACGACACCTCGCATTTTCCCGTGTTTGAGGCCATATTAAACCACGTTCCCTAGTCAATACCTTTGCATCACTTCCTCCGGTGTCTGGTACCCGATTCCCATATGGATCCGTTCGCCGTTATAATACGGGAGATACTCCGAAATGGCTTTCCTCAGTTTTGGAACTGACCTCGAAACGTAGTCCAGACACTCTTCCTGTATCGTCCGGTTGAACCGTTCCACGTGCGCCTGATCGTTCGAACGACGGA
>JAAXTX010000040.1 GCA_013336285.1 Candidatus Moraniibacteriota bacterium
CGGCTTTCCAGCGCACCTTCGGGATATTCGGATTCGAGGTGTATGCCATATCTTTGCATTAAACAGGTCAGTCTAGCAGGTGATGCAAAGGTATTGAAACATTACGAAGTATTGACAAAAAAATATAATGTGCGATAGTATATATTCACTCATCAAGTATGTTCAACCTATGAAAAAGACGCAGAAAACCATAGTGGCGGCGACATCCGGAGAAAAGGCTTTGGAATCGTATTTTTTCGATGCCTTGAAGTCTTTTTCGGGGCTTTTGCTCCCGAGGACGAAGGATATCGTTTGGTCCCGTTTCGGACTTTCCGGCAAGAAACCGAAGACGCTTGAGGCGATCGGAAAGGAATACGGTATTACGAGAGAACGTGTCCGGCAGATTCTGGCGAGTGCCTTTTCCGCTGTTCGGCAGAAGCGGGATGAGGAACCGTTCATTTCCGTCTCCTCTCACATAGAGTCGGCTATCGTCGGACGAGGAGGTATCGTTTCCGTCACCGATCTTTTCTCGATACTTTCCGGGGGCTCCGGAAAGGAAGCGGGCGCACTCTCGTTTTTCCTCGAATGCATGCGTTCCGTAAAGGAGGCGAAAGAAACGGGTACTCGCGAACGGGCGTTCGTGGTGCCGTCGTTCTCTTCCGAGGAATGGGATCGTATGTTCGTCCTTGCGGAAAAGGTTCTTCGCGAATCCGGGAAGGCGATGAAGGAGGATGAATTTTTTTCGCTGGCAGTGAAGGCCGGTCTTGGTCTGGACAAGAAACGATTTTTCGATCTGTTGGCTGTTTCTTCGACTGTCCGCAAGAATCCGTTCGGATATTGGGGATTCGCGGATTCCGACGATATCAGTCCGCGTGGAACTCGCGAGAAGGCCCGTCTCGTCCTCAAGATGAACGGTTCGCCGATGCACTTCAAGGAGATAGCCGCCCAGATAGACGAGGCCGGATTACAGAAACGCGGGCGAAAGACACACGCCCAGACCGTACACAACGAACTCATAAAGGATCGGAATTTCGTTCTCGTCGGACGCGGGTTGTATGCGCTTTCCGAATGGGGATACACGCGTGGAACGGTCCGTCAGGTGATCGGTGATATTCTTCGCACGAAGGGTGAGCCGATGAATCGGGAAGATATCATCGCGGCCGTTTCCAATGTCCGTAAGGTGAAGCGTTCCACGATCGTCATCAATCTCAACGCCTTTTTTGAAAAAGTCGGCAAAGACGGGTATACTGTCAAAGTGCAACCGGGAAAGTGATTCCCGAAAAGATGCCGATAGTCTTCTGGCCGGGGTTTCGTACGTGAAATTGCGGCATCCGGACCGAAGCGCGCAACGCCGCGTGTCGGATGCCAGAAAACCATGAGCTTTCTTTTTAAGACCTTAGGGGATTTCGTCAGTGGCTTGGCCGCCGCTTTTGGCGTCCTGGGAGTCGTCTGGTACCTGGTCGTTCCATTCTTCTTTCCGTTGGTGAAATATGTCTGGCGTGAATACATCAAGCGGGTGTATCGCGGCGGGCTCAAATACGTGCTTCTCGAGATGATTCCGCCGAAGGAACTCGAAAAGAGTCCGAAACCGATGGAACTGTTTTTTTCCGCGCTTGCGGGGACGGTGCGCGGCTTCAATGCCTACGATAAGTATGTCGACGGGGCCGTCCCGGCCTTTTTCACGTTCGAGATCGTCGGCGATGGCGGCGACATCCATTTCTACATCCATACCGAAAAGAAATTTCAGAACCTGGTGGAGGCGCACCTGTTCGCGCAATATCCGGATATGGAGATATTCGAGGTTCCCGATTATACGGAAGATGTTCCTTCGACCGTCCCGAACGACGGATGGGACCTATGGGGAGTCGAATTCGAAGCCGTCAAACCCGATCTCTACCCGATCAAGACGTACGACCGATTCGAGGAGGATGTGACCGGAAAGATGGTCGATCCGATTTCAGGCATTCTCGAAGTCATGTCGAAGTTGCCGCCGAACCAGAAGCTTTGGTTCCAAATGGTCGTCTGGACGCCGAAACCGTCCAATTACGCACACCTGAAAGATACTATCGATGAATTCGTCGGAAAGAAGAAACCGAAGAAAGGTTTGTTCGAGTCCGGATTTATCGCCGACCTTGCCGACGTGTTCTCAAACGTGTTCAAGGGTATTTTCGGTGTGGTGGAATTTTCCAGCCCGAACGCGAAGAAAGAAGAACAGGAACAGCCGATCGAGTTCAAGCTCCGCCCGGTGCAGAAGGATGTCCTTAAGGCGCTCGAGAATAATCTTGGAAAGCAGATGTTCCTGGTGAAGCCTCGGATGGTATATATCGGAAAGCGCGAGAATTTCGATAAGAATGTTGCCAAAGCGTTCGTCGGGGCGATCAACCAGTTTTCGGATCAGAACATGAACGGGTTCAAGAAGGGTAAGCGTTCGGAAACGAAAGCGGATTTTTTCATGGTGGATGAACGGGTCACCCAACGGAAACACCGCATCTTTAACCGCTATATCGATCGGGATGACGATCCGGATGATACGAGCAAATTCATGAGTGCCGATGAGCTCGCGACGATATTTCATCCGCCGGATATGACGGTCCTTACGCCGACCCTGCAACGCGTCTCGGCGAAACGGGGGAGCGCGCCGTCGAATCTCCCCATATTTATCGAAGATTGAACCCCTATGTCAGACCAACAGGAAATCAGTTTCTTCGCGAAGACGAACTTCCGCAATCAGGATCGTATTTTCGGTATCAAGACCGACGACCGTCGCCGACACATGTACGTGATCGGAAAGACCGGTATGGGAAAGACGAACCTGTTGGAGAACCTTGCGATCCAGGACATCAAACACGGGATGGGGGTCGCGTTCATCGATCCGCACGGCGATACCGCCGAAAAACTCATCAAGGCCATACCCGCGGAACGTATCAACGACGTCATCTATTTCAACCCGGCAGACCAGGATTTTCCGATCGCGTTCAACGTGATGGAGAGTGTCGATCCGGAGTATAAACATCTCGTCGCGTCCGGTCTCGTGGGAGTGTTCAAGAAACTCTGGGCGGATTCCTGGGGACCTCGTCTCGAATACATCCTTCGTAACGCCATCCTTGCGCTTCTCGAATATCCCGGGTCGACGCTGCTCGGCGTGACTCGTATCCTGGTCGACAAGGACTATCGCGACCGGGTTGTTGCCAAGGTGACGGACCCAGTGGTACGCGCGTTCTGGGTGGATGAGTTCTCGAAATGGAACGATCGGGTTTTGCAGGAAGTCATCTCGCCTATCCAGAACAAAGTCGGCCAGTTTCTCTCGACCTCGCTCATACGAAACATCGTCGGTCAGACCGTGTCGTCGTTCAACGTGCGCGACATCATGGACGGTCGGAAAATCCTCGTCATGAACCTTTCCAAGGGACGGGTCGGCGAGGACGCGAGCGCGCTCATCGGTGCGATGATGATTACGAAGATCCAGCTCGCGGCGATGGAACGCGTGGACATGCCCGAGGAGGATCGGGCGGATTTCTATCTGTATGTCGACGAGTTCCAGAACTTCGCGACGGAGTCATTCGCGAACATCCTTTCCGAGGCGCGAAAATATCATCTGAACCTCATACTTGCGAACCAGTATATTACACAGCTCGACGAGAAGGTGGCCGACGCGATTTTCGGCAACGCGGGGACCATCATCTCGTTTCGGGTGGGTGCGGCCGACGCGGAAGTGCTTGAAAAGGAATTCGAGCCGGTCTTCATGATGAACGACATCGTCAATCTGCCGAAATACAACGTCTACCTCAAGCTCATGATCGACGGCATCGCCGGCGACGCGTTTTCCGCGACGGTGCTCCCGCCGATTTCCCTTTCGGGGACCAGTGAGAATGAGGAAAAAGTCATACGGGTCTCACGCGAGCGGTACGCCTCGTCGAAGAAAGAGGTCGAGGACAAGATCCGCCGATGGAGCGGCATGTTGACGGAAGAAGAGCGTGCCGAGCTGTTGAGAAAGAAAAATATGGCCTCGGACTCTTCGTTTGTGCCCGTCGCTGCATCCGCACCGCCGGCTCCCCGAAACAATCCTGTCCCGTATGCCGCTCCTCGCGCCCCGCAGACGCCCGCGCGTCGGCCTGATATCGTTACAGCCGCGCGAGTTCGGAATGAAGAATCGCGGCCTCTTAACGATCCTAACGCCGCCCGCGCCCCGCAAACGGCCATGCGTCGGCCGGATACGGTCATAGCCCCGCAAAGTCGGCGCGAGACGTCGTCCGTTACGGAATCGACACCGCTTTCGACGATAAGACCGATATCATCGGGGGATATCGGAACTGATCCCGTTTCGGCCATTGGCGGGCAAGCCGCTGTTGCGGAAACGAAGCAGGCTATCATACCGGAAACTGATTCGCCCGTCTCCGAGGCGGCGGTTTCCGCATCGGTCATATCGGAATCGGAAAATCCTCCGATTCCCGGAATTTCGGAATCGACAGACACCGCTTCTCCGATGGATCGGCAGGTAACGACCATCGTTCCGGATGAGGATGAGGAACTGCTGTTCGCGGCGGCTGCGCGGTCCGAACAGACCGCGAAAGAGGCTGCCATAAAAAAGGCGTTCGAAGACCGTCAGACTTTTCCGGCGATTTGCGATACCTGCGGTACCGAGATTCGCGTACCGTTCGAGCCGGACGGGAAACGACCGACCTATTGCAAGGATTGTCTGAAAGATTACCAGCGAGCGAAGATGCGTTCGGATGAGATGCGTGGAGGCCCGCAGCCTCAGAAACCGAGATATGATGCAAATAACGACCGGCCGAAAGCGTCCAGAAATGACAGTTTTTCGAGAGATCGCCAACAATCACTTTCCCGAACGGCACCTCAACCGAGAGCCGTCATGCCTTCGGAAGCCCCGATATCCCTTTCCAGGGCGGCACTCGTATCACCGAAAAAATTTCAGTCCGTGAAGAATCGACCGGCTCCCGATCTGGCTTCAGTTCGAGGAATCATCGGAAACGCCCGAAACGAGTGATAACGGACATCTTCCGATTTTTCCAAATTTCGGGTATTATGGAAGTTGCCTATGGAATTCAAGAAACGTCATAAGAAGCTCTACCTGCTCTGGGTCATCGTGTCGGTCTTGGTCGCATTGTCCATGATCGCTTTTTTGGTGGCGCCGCTCTTTTATTAGTCGCCGGTTTTTCCGGTACAGTCATGAAAGGGATTCCTCCGTTGGCAAAACTATTCCTGCTCATCTTCGTAGTCGGTACCGGTTTCGCGCTGTATTCCGGATGGCAGGAGCTGCAGCGTTCGAAACGGATCGAAGATGAAGTCTCTCGCCTGCAGCGGGAAGCGCAACAGGTTCGTGACGAGAATCTGGCGATATCGGAACGCATAGACTTCTTTTCAACCACGACATCCGAGGAACGTGTCGCCAAGGAAAAACTTGGGATGAAGTACAAGGACGAGCAGGTGTTGTCGGTCGAGCTGGATCCGACGGTCGTTTCCGGAGGGGACTTCGCTCAGTTGGAAACGGTTACCGATAAGGAACGGCCGAATTATCGGAGGTGGCTCGCGTATTTCAACATCATCCGCTGAAAAAAACTAAATACGGTAAAATATATCTATGGAAACGATACGGAGTTATTGGAAGGAATGGAGACTCGGGGCCTGGCTTCTCGGTGCGGGAAGCGCCGTGTTCGTAGCGGCCGTGTTGACTCTGTTGTCGGCATACGTGTTACCGACTTCTTGGGGGGGCGTAGTTTCGTTCCGGGATCGGCTTTCGTTGCCGGCGGTTCTCGTTTCGGGAAAACCGGTCGCGACGTATTCGGATGTCGCTGAAAATCTTTCCGGACTCCGCCATTTTTATGAATCGCAGGATTTCTCCTCTGTCGGTATGCGCGTCGATTTTTCGACACCCGACGGAAAGAACCGGTTGAAGATCAGGGAACGTGAAGTCATGAACAAGATGGTCGAGGACGAGGCCGTACGCCGTCTTTCTGCGGATGCCGGAATAACCATATCCGAAAGCGAGGCTCTTCAGTCCGTCGTCGACGGAGCGAAGGCGAACGGAAGCGACGAGAAGACCGTACGGGAGAACGTAAGGCGTCTCTACGGTTGGGATCTGCCTCAGTTCATTCGTGAAGTTGCGATACCGAACAAATATCGCGAGAAACTTTCCGCATGGTACGAATCGGATACATCCCGGTTTGCCGACGCGAATACGAAGATCACCGCCGCCAAGAAGATGCTGTCCGACGGACGATCGTTTTCCGACGTGGCGAACGAGTATTCCGACGGTCAGACGGCCGATAAGTCCGGGCAGATGGGATGGTTTCTCTTGGACCAGCTTGTCCGTCAGCTCCAGGATCCGGCACGAACGCAGAAGATCGGCGTGATCGGAGATGTCGTCGAGAGTCCGCTGGGATTCCATATATTGCTCGTGAATGACCGTAAGAAGGACAATACCGGCGATCAGGTGAATGTGAGCCAGATATTCGTCAAGAAGCAGACTTTCGGTGAATGGTTGACCGAACGGATGAAGGGGATGGATGTCCGTGTGCTACCTGCGGAGTACCAGTGGAATCCGGAAACCGCCACGATCGAATTCCGCAACCCGGTATTGCGTCAGATCGAGCGGGACATTATCGGAAAGTCCGAAGGGGATGCCTCGATCCTGTTCTGATGATACCCGAAAACTCTTGAAGGACATATCCGTAGGACTTTAGGAAATCGTGTATCGCACGGTCACTTTGTTGGGTGTCGCGCCTATAAAAATCTTTAACCACTCCGTATGGAAAACGAAACCGTTCCTTCTCCGGAAACCGTTCTTACCGGAAACGAGGGGTCACCGAATGCCTGTTGCGAGCACCGTCTTAGTTCCAAGTGCGCGGGAAAAAACGTATTCCTGCTCTTCGTTATCATCCTTTCTTTCTTGTCCGGCATGGCGGGATCGATTTTTGAGCGTTCTTTGCCTTCATATCTGGACAAAGTGCCGCTATTGGGCGCATTGGTGCATAAGCCCGCCGTCGTGGACAGGAAACAGATGGCTGACATACCGCAAGCTGAGATCGGCTCCGGCGATGAGTCGCTTGTCGGCATCGTTGACAGGTCATCTTCAGCGGTCGTTTCGGTGGTCGCGACGAAATTGGTTACCCAGACGAGGATCGGTTCCGGCAGCCTGCCATTTTTTCTGAGACAGTTCGGATACGATATCGGTAGTGACGGGACTCTCGGACAATCACAGGGGCAGGACGGCCAGACTGCGCCCGAGAAACAGAAGGTCGGAAGTGGAACGGGGTTCTTCGTCTCCTCTGACGGACTGGTCGTAACGAATAAACACGTCGTTTCGGATACTACGGCCGACTATACCGTCGTTCTTTCCGGTGGGAAGGAGTATCCGGCCAAAGTGATTGCGGTCTCACCGAATCAGGATATCGCGGTGCTGAAAATAGACGGGGCGGATTTCCCGTCACTTCAGCTCGGCGATTCGGGCGCGCTTCACGTCGGTCAGACGGCGATCGCGATCGGAAATCCGCTCGGTGAGTTCCCGAATTCGGTTTCCCGTGGCATCATTTCCGGTCTCAATCGGAACGTGACGGCAGGGAGCGATTTCGGCCAGTCGGAGACGCTTTCCGATATAATTCAGACGGATGCCGCGATCAATCCGGGTAATTCGGGCGGACCGCTCCTCGATCTTGCCGGGAACGTGATCGGTATCAACGTGGCCGTCGCACAGAACGCCGAGGGAATCGGATTCGCTATCCCGATAAACCAGGTGAAACGCATCATAGACGACGTGAAGACGACCGGGAAGATCTCGACACCGTATATCGGAGTGCGATACGCGGTCATCGACGAAGCCATGCGGAAGGAGAACAGCCTCCCTTACGGTTACGGAGCGATCGTCGTCAGGGGAACGAAGCCGGCGGAACTTGCCGTTGTTCCCGGTTCGCCCGCAGACAAGGCCGGTATCGTCGAGAACGACATCATTCTCGAAATCGATGGGACGAAAGTTGATACCGACCATCCGCTCGGGAATATCGTCGCCGAGCACCGTGCCGGGGACGTTCTTTCCCTGAAGGTCTGGCACAAGGGATCGGAGGAGACGGTTTCGGTGACGCTCGAGGAGCGAAAACAATAGTGCAGGGTTGAAATGTGAAAATCCGGCCTTGTGCCGGTTTTCTCTTGCGAAAAAATGCGTTATAAGGGAAAGTGGAAGTATATGAAACCGCCTGTCTGGAAACCGCTCTATTTTGTTCTTCACGTGTTCGGCGCTCCCGTGTCCTGGGAGGTATCCGCCGGGTCGGTTTTGTTTCGTATCGAGAACGGGATCCGACAGTATCTCGTACTTCGCTATCGCAGTGGCCATTTCGACTTTCCGAAGGGACACATGGAGGAGGGCGAGACACCGGAAGAGACGGCGCAAAGGGAAACCGGCGAGGAGGTCGGAATATGGAAAACGCGCGTTCTTCCTATACATAAGAGCATCAGGTTCTTTTACGTCGCGAAGGGGGAGGAACGCGAAGATCGGAAACGGAACAGGCGTGGCATATGGATTTTCAAGATAGTTCATTTCTTTCCGTTATTCACGGAAGAGTCGGCGATTTCGGTTCCGAAGGATTCTCATGAGAATACTTCCGCAGAATGGCTTCCCTATGCGGATGCGCGCCGAAAACTCACCTTCGAAAATGCCCGTTTAGTACTCGATATGGCCGAAAAGTCGGTAGATTTCGAACATTGACATTATACAAAATAAGATGTATAATATATAATCGTATCTTAAGGTACCTCAAGGGCTCAATCCGAACACTCACTTTTTTGAAAGACTCCTCCTGACGACGCCATTTCGGCGCTGTTTTTGTTTTTCACGATATGCCGAAAGTATTTCTTCCGGCGTCGAATACTTCAG
>JAAXTX010000072.1 GCA_013336285.1 Candidatus Moraniibacteriota bacterium
TCCTGATCTGAGCATCTTCACGGCTTTCCAGCGCACCTTCGGGATATTCGGATTCGAGGTGTATGCCATATCTTTGCATTAAACAGGTCAGTCTAGCAGGTGATGCAAAGGTATTGAAACATTACGGGGTATTGACATGATTATAAAACAGTGTTAAAAATTCATTCGAATATCGAGCTGTTTACCAACAATATAAAAGAAGGGGTCTTCACATGAAAAACCGACGGTTCTCGTTTTCAGCTATTTTCGCATTGTTTCTGTCGATGTCCATGCTCTCAGGCTGCGGACGGAAGGTGTCACGGATATTCGGCGAGGGTGCCCGACAGGTCATCACGGTCAGCGACATGCGGCAATTCATCAGTTTGAGTTACGATTATCGTGACGGATCAAACGTGAAAGATATCACCTATCTCGCGACCGACGGCAATATCTACACGCGGGAGTACAAGGATGCGAGTCTGCTCGACGGTGCGATCCGCTGGGTACCGTACGGACAAGGCTCATCGCTCTGGCAGTCCCGCTCCATCACTCGAGTATTCGGCGGAGCCGTGAATCTGGAGCTGCCGAAAGAATGTCAGAAAGTCCTCGGTGTCGACATCACGTATGCCGGAAAAGGAGAACGGACCAAGAACCTCACATTCCTCACCGCGGACGGCAAAATCCTCTCGAAGGAATACCGTGAAGGGGCGATGGACCGGAACTTCGAAGGCTGGCTCGAAGTCAGGAAAGGTAAATAAGCCTCCTCAATACCATAATCGTTCCCTCCCCCCGGGAACGATTTTTTTATACGTTCCCGCAGCAACTTCCCTTCGGATGAAGGGGATCGAAATTAAAAAAGACCGCCATATTGACGGTCTATCGACTCTTTCCTCGATCAATCATCAAAAACGGATTCACTCCGCCTTCGTGCCGGTCTCGCCAGCATGCATGAGATTCCCGGTCAGATCGAGGATCCTCCGGGTATTCTCACCAACAGCGATCTGTTTCTTCGGCAGATTCCGATCCGTGTCGAAACCGTCGAAATAGCTTCGGAGACTCGTCATCTCCCGGATTATCGCTTCAGACCTTTCTTTCGTCGCCTTCACCTGGGAATCGAAGTCTGCCAACACGTCTGCCGATACCCGCGAAGAAACTTCCTCTCTCGTCCTGTCGTAGGAATCAAGTTCTATGGCAAGATGCCGTTTCGCCGTCTCGATCGCGAACGCCCGATGACTCCTGAACTCCAAATAAAACCATACCAGGAAAACTGACACGCAAAATCCGATGAAGGCGAAAATTCCCAAAAGTACCCACCCGAATATGACGACCATGATCCACTCCTTCTGTTTCGTTGTCGGTTATACGAACTCATTTTGAAACGACTTGCAGACATGAAAGCACGAAAAAGTACCACGGTCAATATTCATCATCTCTTCTAAAACCGATCCAGTGGCGTCGGTTCGAATCCGAGCACGTTTTTCGCGAGGGCAGTATCGAGCGACGTGTCACGTGCGAATCCTTCGGGCGCATCGCCATCCTGCTCCGTGACGAGTGCCGGGTCGAAACCGAAGGCGGCGACGAGTCGTCGGGAATAATCCAAAAAGCCCATTCTCGGTCCGGCGATGTGAATGATCCCGGAAAAATCGGAATCGGAAAGATTCCATATCGCGGCCGAGAGATCGTCCACGAACGCGAAGCTCCTGAAGGCATCGACGAATCTGACGACGGGACATCCCGAAGAAACCGCATCGAGCAGTTCCCGGGTCCGCTTGTCGAACCCGTCGCCGTTTCGACCATATATCAGCCCGGTACGGATGACGACTGCCGAAGACAGCGTATCGAGAACCGCTTCCTCCGCGAACCGTTTCCACTTCCCGTACGAACGGAGCGGATTCGGTGCATCGGTCTCATCATACATTCCCCGCAGTCCGTCGAAGACCGCGTCCGTCGACAGGTACACGAATCGCGTCCCGCGTTCCCTCATCGTCCGGACGAGGGATTCGAACGCGAGCTCGAACGGTCCCGCGTCCGCATCGAACGCCGACGACTTCGCGAGAAAGATCATGACATCGGGATCGGTATCGTCGATGATTCGCGTCATGGCATCGGCATCCGTCACATCAAGCAGGCGTTCCTCGATTCCTGCGATTCCGGTTTTTCGGGAAGCGCCCGTCGAACATATCGAAAGTCCGGCCGGCGCCATTTCCAAGAGCCTCCGCCCCACGAACCCGCTCCCGCCGATGACGAGGAATTTTCTATTCATAGCATCATTTCCATCAGGTCTTTGACATGCGTACCAGAAACGATCTTTGCGGGTCGTCCGTGGCGAAGCGATCCGGGATACCGCACTGACGCGGATGTTCGTTACCGAAATCCTCGCAAAGGCCGAGAAAGCCCATCATCGTGATACGCTATTTTCCCTTGCAGGCCGACCAGAGACCGAGTTTGTTGGATTCGGCATAGCGCTCGGCAACCGTCATCCGATCCTGATATTTCGTATCCGGCGGATACGCGGTCGCATACGCGAATCCGAGCCGGACCAGTTCCTCGTTCACGAAGATATCGTCGGCATAGACGTACCGGAGCAGCCGACCGTATTGGTCACGATCGGTCGTATCCTTCTCGAGTCGGACCATCTTTCCTTCCACGAGTGCCGCATTCCACTCGGACGCATCCTTGCCGAAACATTCTGCCGGTTTCCCGGGAGTCACCGACTCGGGGGTATCCATACCGATGTATCGCACCCGCTCTCCCCCTTCGATCTCGATCGTATCCCCATCGATGACCCGGGCGACCTTGAATGCCCCGACCGATCGACCATCCCGATCAGCCGAGATATCCGTTTGCCGATCGAAGCTCGAAAATTGCAGATTGATCAATGCGCCCTGTCCAGGGAATATCTTCTTTCCCCAGCACAAACCGATCCCTATCCCGACAACCAGCATGACCGCCCCGAAGACGATGTATATTCCGACCTTCCTTTTCATAGACTCTTTGTTTCTTTTCCCTCGTAAGGATACATCAAAATACGAAGAATGTATCACGCGTCCGTTCCGGCCATCATTCGGCGGTATTGACACATATATGATATGTGGTATCTTGCTGTCACAAATGTCAGGGTACCTCAAGGGCTCAATCCGAACACTCACTTTTTTGAAAGACTCCTCCTGACGACGCCATTTCGGCGCTGTTTTTGTTTTTCACGATATGCCGAAAGTATTTCTTCCGGCGTC
>JAAXTX010000041.1 GCA_013336285.1 Candidatus Moraniibacteriota bacterium
GCCTGGCGATCTTCTTTTCAAGTTTCCGTTCCGTGGCCGACAGGCGTCTCAGGCCGTATTCGATGGTCCGGAACCTCGCATTGACGCTCTTTCGGTTCTCGAATTCTCCCATCCTTGCCCGTTCGAGGACCCGGTATACGATCTTTCTCGTGATCTTGTATTCCCGGGCGAGGAAGGAGACGCTTTTCCCGTTCTTCCACTTCTCGTATGCCGCTTTTCGCATATACGGGAGGAGTCTGATATTCTTGTGCATACAAGAGATCGGTTAATGGTTCGGCTTAGACACCTTCCATTGAACCGGTCTTTTGTTTTGTATACAACGCTAGGATAAGTTACAGAGTAACGACAATGAAGACCCCGTCTGCGACGGAATCTTCATCCCCAACATCCCATTCACGTGACCGGATTCATGCCTCATGGCTCGAATCGAATTTGTCAGACCGGCAAAGTCCTAATTCCCTGGAACGACTTCCCGCCAATTGGTACTGCATTGCTTTGTTCCCGGACATGATTTGGAAGAACCGCAACTATTCGTCACGTCCGGAGCCTCACCCGGACAATACTGATTCGAGTGACAATCGGGATACGTGGAGTTGCATGGTGTCGATACGGTCACCGCAGCGATATCAGAGATTCCAGTGGAATCATCCGTTGCTGTCACGGTTCCGGTTCCGTCAGACATACCGGCCACGGCACCTGGACCAGCTCCGGGATCCGTAACGGATATAGCGGATCCCGATCCGGTGAACGTGGTATTCGGCGTGTTATCTTCACCTAAACACGTACCTGGATTCATTCCGAAATGCGCCTTAAGGGATCGGGAAGCGTCGATAAAAAGCGGGAAGCTATCGGCAGGACTCTCCAACCCATTCGAATCGACGTTGCATACAGTGAGATAACGCGAGAGGATCTGAACCGTTTTCTCGGTCCAGGGAGATCGGGAACCCTTGGAGTCTTCGGCGAGGACCTTGAAGGATACCGTACCTGGATCGATCCAGGAATACGATGCCGTCTGGGAAACACCGGAGGCGACAAAGCCATCGGCCGGCATCCACTGTTCAACCGAGCCATCATTATTCCAATCGAAACCGTATCGGAGCGTATCACCGTCCGGATCCGTCGAGTTGACGCTGAACTCGCTGGATTGAGAAACGAGATTGCTGTCCGGACCGGTCACTATCGGTGCGGTCGGAGGAGCACTGACCGTCACTGCGGTCAGTCCGAACGGAATGGATATCTCCGGCACATTCACGTAATATGGCTTGAAATACGTCCCATAATTACCTATTTTCCTCTCAGACAGAGGATCATCATTCCCGGTACACAGACCGTCCAGGAACTTGTAATATCCGGATGCCACATGCATGATCCGACGGAAATAGAACTGCCCGAACGTATTTCCGAACACGACGGAAGAACGTATCGTCCCCGGAGACATAACCTGACATTCCGAATTGTTATTCTTGCAATTGAGTGTCGCGGTTCCCTCGTGACGATATGACACGTTCGGAAAGTCGACCGAGAACGGAATGAAGATTTGTGTTGGTCCCGCAAGGCCCCCTGCCTGCGTTTCAATGCCGGTCATCTCATCGGCTGTCGAACACTCGAAATTCGGGGGATCGGCATCCTTTTTCCAATATCCGAACGGGGTATCATAGCTCATACCGGTACCGAACCAAGAGATATCGGTGTTCTTGTATGGGACCGCCTCGAATCTCACGCGCGACCCGACCGGCACCGTCTCCCCCTCGCACAATTCCCTGCGGGATACGGCATCGATCACCCGTGCGTTATAGGTAATGGATACGTTCTGATTCTTCAACGCCTTCGGCCACCTGTCCTCATCAGCAGCCCTCACGGAGATAACCAAGGGGACCGTCAGTCCCGCGTACGTCACGGAGGCATTCGCACTTCCGACCGAAAGTGCGGTAATTGACCTTTTCTTCCCTTCATTACCGGAATCCATGCTAAAGACGGTACCTCCGCTATTCGGGACGTATACGGCATCTTTTGTCACCTTCGTCCCATCGCAGGCATCCGTCGACCCGCCGGTATAGACATATATCTGATACGTATCACCCTTATACATTCTGAGGGTGGATGTACCCGCATTCGTGCCGACGAGCGCACCCGAGACACAGACTTTCAGCGTTCCTCCGAACGCGGGAGCGGAAGCTACAAAGTCCTCTCCTAAAATCATTCTTCGATACAAGAGCGTGTTCGTCGATGTGTTCCACACGGAGCTCTTCGCTTCTGCGCCATATGGGGTGAGTACCATCGAGGAGCCGAGAAGGATGAAGACGAAGATGGAAAATCCCTTTCGTCTCCGCATCAGGAACCACGCGATAAGGCCGACCGGTATGAGCACGAAAACGACGTACAACGATCGCATGAGCAGCGACTTCCCGGAGGACGCTCCCGAAGTCGCGGAGGTCACGGCAGCCGGCACGTTCATCGGGCACAGCGTCGCATCGAGATCCTTACAGTCATAGACGGTCTCATACGTTTCTACGGTTTTCCCGTCTTTTTTCAGCTCCGCCTTGAGGGTATATGTCGAAGCGGCGATCTTCGGGGTAAAGTCGTGTTTCACGCCCATCATGTCCCCCGTTATATCGCCCTGATAGGTATAGGCGTCGAGGACGGTACCGAAAGAATCCGTAAGTGTCAAACGGAGTTCCCCCCCGCTTACGATACCTGCATTGGTCGCATGGAGACAGGAAAAAAGAGTGTTCTGTTCACCGGCCTTGACCGGATATTTCAAGAGACCGGGATAATTGAGTCGGACCTCGTCGAATCCGTCCCGGATGAACCGGATGCCGAGAATCGATTTCACATCCTCGTATTTTGCTTCCGCCTTGAGAAAAGTTACGGAACCCGGTCGACTTGTCAGGATTCGCGACGTAACGAAGCGTTTTGGACTCGTTCGGGGCCAGTGTGATCGTTTCCTGTTTCTGATCAACCTGATTTTCATCACGTTCACCCGACCAATTGGAGAGAGTCCAGGTGACGGACACCGATCGCGGTTCGGTGGACGGATTCGCGAGAACGACATCGGCGTTCACTTTCTCATCCTTACCGAAACGCAACGGAGCGGATGCAAAGGCAAACGCCCTGTCATTGAGTTTCACGTTGTTCTTGTCAAATGCCGGGACGGCAGCAGTATCACTTTTCACGGAAAAAGGAACCTTGTTGCCCGTCACGTCATCGGTGAAGGAAAGGCCAAGAAGATTGAACCGCTTTCCCGTCATGAAATAGAAGTCGGCCTCGTACTCTCCAGCGGGAAGGTACCTTGAAACATGTCATTGAAAAGTGACTTGGTTCGACCCGTTCGCGGCAATATTTACCCCATCTTTCACGAAAACGGAATCCACCACCGGATACCCGTTCGTCTGCGTATGTGTCTGGTCTGTTCCACTCGTCCGGAATATCTTCACGAAAACAGAACCATCCGTCACGGGATACGCGTTATTATTTCGGATAGACCCCTTGAAGACGACCGGTATTCCCGGTACGACGGAGGCGATGGTCGGCGTCACGTCGACCTGCACGGAACCGAACCGGTAGAAGTCAAAGCAGTCGACCGCCCCTACCGGACGAGAGGCTGTCTCCGGTACGGCTTTTTCGACTATGCGGCCGCTGTCCTCCAGATACCGGGACATCTCTTCCTGTTGTGCGGGTGTCAGTTTGTCGATATCCGCCTGCGACTGGACGTCTTTCATGAAAGATGGCTCGGCAACGATAGCCGCGCGGGACAATACGGGAAACGCCCATAATCCGAAAATCATGGCAGCGACCATGCGTGTCCCAAAAACCCCCTCATCACACAAAATAGCCCTTTCTAGGGCTGTTTTTTGATTCTTTTTGTTCCGCACGATTTGAAATGAAAAACCTGGGATACTGTGATGGATTGGCATTCATCAATCCATATCCTATATGCATCAGGGAAAATATGTTTTCGCACAAATCATGGAATACCTGCCTCGACACGAGTTTGATATATGTGTCGCTCGATATCACGGAGAACGGTATGCCAAACATTTCTCGTGTCGTGATCAGTTTCTTGCAATGGTATTCGGACAGCTCTCATATCGCGAATCACTCCGTGATGTGACGACCTGTCTTTCCGCGCAGAAGAACAAACTGTATCACCTCGGCTTTCAATCTTCCATATCAAAAACAACATTGGCACATGCCAATGAACAACGCGACTTCAGAATCTATCAAGACCTCGCGACTATCCTCATCCAGAAAGCCCGAATCCTGTATCTCGACGAACCCGATATCGCAAAAGACATAGACGGCGCCTGCTACGCGATTGATTCATCGAGCATCGAACTGTGTCTCTCGATATTTTCATGGGCTCCATACGTATCAACAAAAGCAGCAGTCAAGCTTCACCTCGTCATGGATATACGAGGCTCTATACCTACGTTTTTCGATATGACAAGCGGGAATGTGAACGATGTGAATTTTCTCGATCTGATTGCTTTTGAACCAGGTGCGTTCTATGTCATGGACCGAGGATATCTCGACTTTGGACGGCTCTATGACATCCATACGAAAGGAGCCTTCTTCGTCACGAGAGCGAAACGCAATACGAAAATGAAAAGACGGTATTCCAATCAGGTCGACAAAACGACCGGAGTGGGAGCCGATCAGATCGTCTTTCTCACAGGAGTACATACCCCTGGAAAATATCCCGACACTATTCGACGAATCAAATACCATGATGAGGAAACGAATCATGAATATATCTTCCTCACCAACAACATGACGGAAACTGCCGCATCAATTGCGTTCCTCTACAAGAACCGATGGCAGATCGAATTGTTTTTCAAATGGATCAAACAACACCTCAAGATCAAGGCCTTCTGGGGACAGTCAGAGAATGCTGCGAAGACACAGATCTGTATCGCCCTTTGTTCCTATCTCATCGTGGCTATCCTCAAGAAGGAACGGAAAATAGACCGAAGTCTCTACGAAATTCTACAGATTTCCAGTGTGTCGCTCTTCGACAAAAGTAGCTTGGATATGCTGTTTTCAAAGGGTCTGGTACAAAATGAAACTGAAGGGTATTAAAAAACCGCTCGGTTGCCGGGTTTTTAACGGGACACTAGTGGGCAGCGACAACTATTCTACGCATATCGTTCACGCCATTATTTATATTCCGATACTTTGCGCCGAAAAAACCGGCGATATTTTACATCTCCAATATATCTCATCCGCGAATATTTTTCCACGTAACGTCAAGAGGTACCGACGGATCGGACGACGAGAACCCGACGAAAACGGGAACCCGCAACAGCATGACATCGCCGGACCGTTCAGCCTCATTGATTAATTTCCTTTCGGTTCGTGTCGGTTCATCATGATATGCCGATCTCATAGGTGTGGAACGGGTACGGACGAAATACCGCGAAAAACCATGCAGCTTACCAGCACCGTATCAGATTTCCCGACGGCCCGAGTTAAAAACCGCGGTCATGTGATGATATCGTTTCTCATCCAGTCATAACGAGGGCGACGCTCTGTTTTCCAATCGACAAGCAAATGAAAAGACCGGATTCATCGAATGATCCGGCCCTTCCCGTCCGACATGGCCAGCGATATCGCAAGGCTCCGATCGAAATATTACATCATCCCACCCATGCCCATACCGCTCATGTCCGGCATGCCTGTGCCAGGTTTCTTCTCCTCGGGAAGATCGACGACCGCCGCTTCCGTCGTGAGAAGAAGCGCCGCGACCGACACGGCGCTCTCGAGCGCGGTACGTGTCACCTTCAATGGGTCGATGATGCCCGCCTTGATCATGTCATCGACATAGCGGTTCTCGGCCGCGTCATACCCGTAGTTCGCTCCCTTACCTTCGGTCACCTTATTGAGCACGACAGCCGGATCCTCCTCGCCCGCGTTCGCCGCGATCTGCCGCAAAGGCTCGGCGAGCGCGCGAAGAAGCGTTTGATACCCTGCACGAAACTCATGTCCCTCCTCGACTTTCGCGTGTGCCGCATTGACGACGGCCGCCGCCTTGGCGAGCGCGGTACCGCCACCTGCCACTATCCCCTCCTCGATAGCCGCTTTGGTCGCCGCTACCGCGTCTTCCATCTTGTGCTTCATGTACGTAAGTTCGGTCTCCGTCGGAGCACCCACTCGGATGACCGCCACACCGCCGGAAAGCTTCGATACCCGTTTCTGATAGTTTCCACGGTTATATTTATCCTCAGTCCGATCGATAAGCGTCCTAATCTCAGACACGCGGGCAGCGATGTCTTTCTTCTTCCCCTTACCGCCGACAATCGTCGTATCGTCCTTGGTCGAAATAACTTTTGAAGCCGACCCGAGCATCGCGATCGTAGCCGTCTCAAGTTTCATTCCCTTTTCCTCGGAGACGACCTGGCCGCCGGTCAGGGTCGCGATATCCTGCAGCATCGCCTTCCGGTTGTCGCCATATTCAGGTGCCTTGATCGCGAGTATATTCAGCACGCCGCGAAGTCGGTTCACCACGAGCGTCGCGAGAGCCTCACCGTCCACATCCTCGGCGATGATGACGATATCCTTTTTTCCCGACTGTGCCAGACTGTTCAGGAGCGGAACGATATCGTTGATCGCGGAAATCTTTCGGTCCGTGATCAGGATGGCCGGATTATTGATTTCCGCCGTCTGCGATTCGACACTCGTCATCATGTACGGCGAAATGTATCCCTTCTCGAAATTCATACCCTCGACGACCTCCTTGGAGAGACCCAGGGTATTAGACTGTTCCGTCGTAACGACGCCGTCCTTACCGACCTCCTCGATGACCGAGGCGATCATCTCGCCCATTTCGCGCGACTCGGCCGAAATGGTCGCCACCTGCGCGATTTCCTCTTTCGATGAGATCTTCTTCGAATACTTCCCGAGCACGGCGATCACTTCGTCTTTAGCCGCTTCCATGCCACGCCGAATACCGACCGGATTGATGCCGGTCTCCACGAACTTGAGCCCCTCGCGTACGAGTGCCGCCGCGATGACCGTGGAAGTGGTCGTCCCGTCACCGGCCGCATCATTCGTTTTTTCCGCGACCTGCTTTATAAGGCCCGCACCGAGATTCTCATACTTGTCCTCGAGGTCGATCTCCTTGGCGATCGATACGCCATCGTTCGTTATGGTCGGCCCGCCGTACGACTTGGCCAGGATGACGTTCCGCCCTTTCGGACCAAGCGTCACCTTCACCGCGTTCGCGACCTTGTCCACGCCCGCCTTGATACGCTTACGCGCGTCCTCACTGTATGCTATCTGCTTTGCCATATCCTTTGTGGGTTACCGGTTTACGATGAATTAGCACTCTCTATTATAGACTGCCAATTTCCGATGTCAAGATATCGACACGTCCGACTTCAGATCTTGAATACTATTACATCACCGTCTTTGACGATGTAAGTCTTGCCCTCGAGACGGACTTTGCCCACGTCGCGCCCGGCAGACCAACTCCCCGCGGCGATGAGTTCCTCCCAGAAGATGACTTCGGCGCGGATAAATTTCTCCTCGAAATCACCATGGATCGCGGCTCCGGCGCGCGGAGCGGTCGACCCCTGAAGGATGGTCCATGCACGGCTTTCATCCTCGCCCGTGGTGAAATAAGTCTCGAGCCCCAGAAGCGAGTATGCCTCATGGATGAGTTCGGACAAACGCGATTCCATCCCCATTTCCAACGCCTCTTCCTTAGTCATGTCGATCAACTCTTCCTCGAGTTTGATATCAAGTCGCACATGCGGGAGCGCGGCGAGTTCCGGCGAAAGTGCCGCATCGGTATCGCTCATGTTGAAGACATAGAGAAACGGCTTCGCGGTAAGCAACTGAAGCCCTTTGAGAAACTTTCCGGCTTCGACGTGGTCGCCCGAAAGCGGTACACCATTCGCGAGCCGACCCTCACCAAGCGCTTTCTCGAGTTCCTCAAGCCATTCCATTTCTTCTGCGGCACCTTTTCGGTTCGCGCGGACTTCCTTCACCGTCTTATCCCTACGCTTCATGACGGTCTCAAGGTCGGCCAAGACAAGTTCTGTATTTATGATGTCGATATCCTGTTTCGGATCCACCCGATCGTGCACATGGATGATATTCCCGTTCTCGAACACGCGTACCACCTGTACGATCGCGTCGGTCTCGCGGATATTCGCGAGGAACTTGTTGCCTAAACCCTCTCCCTCGCTTGCCCCTTTCACGAGTCCGGCGATATCCACAAACTCGAACACGGCCGGGACGGTCTTCGTACTCTTCGAAAATTCCGAGAGCTTCCATAATCGCGAATCCGGCACCTCGACCACGCCTACGTTCGGTTCGATCGTGCAGAACGGATAATTATTGATGTCCACGGCTTTCCGTGTCAGCGCCTTGAAAAGCGTTGATTTTCCGACGTTCGGGAGCCCGACGATACCTGCCTTCATAAGGATACGGGATCAAGAATCATGAATAGGGAATGAGGCCAAAGTCATTTCCGTGTAACCGTATAAGAATACCCCGTTTCTTCGCCTTTTTCAAGCCTATTCTTCCCTTCACGGAAAGTATTGACATTAATTAAAAAATATGCTAAAATATGTATGAACACGTTCGCCTAAATTCACCCCTCAATTAGGACACCCGATCAAAACAAAGATGAGACTCTTCCAATAATACTCCATTCGCCACCGCCACTTCAAATGCCGTACGATACCCGAGGATCTTCCTCG
>JAAXTX010000042.1 GCA_013336285.1 Candidatus Moraniibacteriota bacterium
GCAGTGGATCCGACGGTATGAGAAAGAGCGGCCCGGAGAGATGGTCCACTTCGATACGAAACGACTCCCGCTCATATATGGCGAAGGGATCCGGGACAAGAGGGAACATCTTCACGTGGCCATCGATGACTATTCCCGATATCTCGTCGCCGACATCTTTCCGGACAAGAGCCAGTATTCCGGAGCCATGCATCTGGAGGAGGTGATCGAGACCGCGCCCTTCGCGATCGAAGACGCCTCTTCCGACAACGGGAGCACGTACAAGGGGCGGAAGGACCATACCTTTATCGAGAAGTGCACCGAGAACCACATATCGAAGCATTTCACCAAAACGAGGCACCCTCAGACGAACGGGAAGGCCGAACGGGTCATCCAGACCCTTATGCGGGAATGGTGCCGTCCGAGGAGATTCTCAAATCATGAGGAACGGAGGCAGTCCCTTCAGGAATACGTCCATTTCTACAACTTCGAACGGAAACACTCGGGCATCGGGAACAAGACCCCGATTCAAAGAATCACCGACCATGCAGCCGGAAGTGTATACAACGCTTGACGAGTTAGCAGTTACTCTTGACATATCATTGAAAAATATCGCAGAAGTTATATACTGAAACTGTAGGAAGTTTTGTAGTATAAAAAGTCGGAAAAATAAACAGTAACACGAACCCTATGCGTCGTGCGTTGTCGTTTCTGGTAGTGTCATTAATGTTGTCGTTCTTTGCGGTGTCGCCTGCGGAGGCGCAAGCGGCGAGCGGTTTTACGGTGGTTGCCGAAACCGCAGTTTATGGAGGGAAAATCGTCAGACAGAATGCCGGGAAACTGACGATGGAATTTACTTTGAGAAACGGCGGGTCCACCGTTCAGCCGGACATCCGTTACGGAGTGGAAGTGCTGGATGCCTCAACGAGTTCCACGACACCTGTCGATACACAGTCGTTCGATGAGACCTTTTCGCTCAAACCAGGTGAGACTGTCACCAAGACCGTTAATTACGACATACCCGAATCGCTTCAGGGGGTGTATCGTGTCCAAATCGTGGCACGGACTGCCAATGGACTTCTTCTTGGGAATACATCCATCGGGACAGCCCGTTTTTCCGGTTCGGGAGTCATACTTGATGCCGGCAAGTGCTATCTTACCGTGAATGATGCCAAGACTACGTATACGCTTACGCAGGGCGTGGATATCAAGGAGGGTGAAACTCTTTCGATACATTGTCCCGTACGGAATCCCGGATCGGAAAAGACGGTCGCTCCCGGATATACGACATACGAACGTTCCTCGCTCGGGGCGAAGATCGGAACGACCAATGCGGGTCAGGATCTTAAGATTCAGCGGGGTGATTCCGATATCACCCTTATAGTCCCGACACAGACGAAACCTCAGGCATACGAGACGGTTCTGACGATGATCGAAAACGGGAAGTCTGTTTCTGCCGATCTTTCGTTCCACTACGTCATTCAGGGAAAGTCTGCCACCATTCAGAATATACAGACAGACAAAGCAAGCTATAAGTCGGGGGAAACCGCGCTGGTATCCCTTTATCTTTCAGGAATCGCTGGTTCTTTCGATGGTTCCAGGACGGATGCCGCGACCCTTTCTAATCCAACCGTCTCGCTCGTAATGCGAAATGGAACCGGGGCGACCTGTTCTGCCGTGGTCAAGAAGAGTCTTGCCGAATTACAGAACGGCAAAGCCGCCACTGCTTCCATCGAAGTTCCCGTGACTGTCGATTGCCAGGATGTTGTCGTATCAGTCACGCTCGCCGATGATTCCGGTGTCCTTGCCGAGCATTCCGCTGCGGTTTCCGCCAACACTGTCATTGAGCGGGGAAAAGCCGGGGTGAACCAGATAATGAGGTCTGGCGACAAACTTCGAGTTATCGCGCTTTTTGCCCTCATCCCGATCCTTATTTTCCTGGTCATGTTGGTTCGCTCTTCGAAGGGCCGCGGTTCAAAGAAAGGAAAATCAGCCAAGATGTTCATATTTCTTCTGTCCGCAGCTATCGGAGGGATCGCTCTTTCTGGCAGCGTTTCCGCGGCAAAACGGGGGGATGCCATTGTCGTTGGAAAGACGTATGCCGTGGATATCCCGAGCTTTGGAACGGTTTCCCTGGCGGTATCGGGCTTAAAGTCGGAATATGCTCCGAAGGAAGAGATGAATATCGACTGGCGTGCCGAGGTGGCGACCTGCACGAACCAGGATGTCCAAGGGCAATTCAAGATGGGTGTGGATTCAGCGTTCACGCAGTGTAAGAGTAACGCATCCAGCTCGGCCTGCACCGGAATGCTGAAAGATCTCGGTGCCGTCATAGGTACGGATGCAGATGGCGAACATTTCGACGAGGTCCAGGACGGGACCTATACGCAGGCCGCGCCTCTCGCCGCAGGTCAGTATTATCTCGGATTGTGGCTGAGAGGGACTCAGCATGGAAAGATTTTCAACACGTCATTCTTCCAGGCGGAATCATTCAAGGTCGTGGCTCCTCCCGTTCCCGTGGTCAGTCTTGGTGTCGATAAGGATTATCTGAAGAACGGGGAATCGACCAGAATCAACTGGACGGTTGCTGGCGCTACGGAATGTATAGCTTCAGCAAGTCCCGCATCCGCGACATGGACAGCGAAGAAGTCCGTGACGGGCGGATCCGAATCAACCGGTTCGTTGATTCAGGATACGAACTTCACTCTCGAATGTCGTAATGCCAATGGGGACAAGTCGAGCGATTCAGTGCCGGTTTTCGTGGAAAAGCCCGCTTCTATCCTGACGATTTGTACGGATGACGGAACGCCGTTCGTAAGCAGTCTTCAGCCGATGAAGGATATGCGGATCATACAGGGGAGATCGGTCGGTCTCAGGGCCTTCTCAGGCACGACTGAGGGATGCGGCGGGACGGATGTGACAGCTTCCATCGTTGCCGGGAATTCCGGCGTCGTGACTCTGTCTTCGGGAAATCCGAAAGTGTTGACTGGAGCGAATATTCCGAATACGGCCGGAAGGGACTCCGCTCAGGAGACCGTTTCCGCTACTTCCGACGGGCAGACCGCTTCCATAAACGTCATTGTCGATGAGAACTGCGTCTCCCGTTGTGCGGCGGCTGCCGCGACGGTGTGCGAGGGCACTCCGGTCGAGGGAGTGAAAGATTCCTGCGGAGTCGCGGAGGACGATTGTGACGGTACGCGTTCCTGTAACTTCAACTGGAAGGAAGTGCAGCCAGGCGTCTGATCGGTAAAGGTGTCCGTTGATTCGGAACGGAGAAATCGTCGGCCTCCCAGTGGGGCCGACTTTCTTTACCGGATTCGATAGGCTGCACTTTCATTTCAGATGAGGTCCTCATATCATTTCATCTCGCGATCAGGTCGGAATAATGAGTGAAGTCGCATGAGAGTGCTCTGCCGGTGATAATAATGGGATATCGGAGATCGCGTGACTACGAACGGAGCGGTTTTCAACGGTAAGAGTCAAAAAGAGCCAGGGGTTTTGGTCATGAGGCGGAGATGAGACGGGCGGTTTTAGTGATAGCCGGTTTCAAATGGGTAGACCCACCCGGTTTGTTGAATAGGCACTCCGTAGGATGTTGCGATTTAGTGGGTCCCGTGAACCGTATCATCGCTCAGTAGTCTTATGTATAAGCCAAGAAATCAGTAGTTATTACGGTTGCCAGGATGGGGAAAACGCGCTATCATTGGAGAGGAAAGTACATCCGTAGTTTTTCTATGAAACTGCAGAAACTCCTGTTCGGAGTCGGTTTTTTTAGCGTTCTCTCTCTCTTCGGATGGATCGGAGTCCTTTTTTTGGTTGATCCGGATTCATACGGGATGCCTGGAATGGTGCTATTTCTTGGAACGGCGTTCTCGTTTCTTTCCGGGGTGTTCGCACTCATCCTGGTTACCCTGGCTCGCCGATTTCTCGGGGATGCCGGAGCGGAAGAATCGTTTGGGATGTTTTTCCGACAGGGATTTTTGCTTGCATCGTTCGTGATCGGACTGCTTCTCCTGTCACGTTTCGGGATGTTGGCATGGTGGACCGGCGCACTGACGTTCGTCGCGGTGCTTCTGATAGAGCTTTCGGTGCGGAATATGTCCGATATGAACGGAACGGGAAACGATACGGAATAACAGATCATACGATTATGGTAAAACTCACAGACGCGGCTTCGAAGAAGGGTAAATATGATGCGAAATCCATCCAGGTACTTGAGGGTCTGGATCCTGTTCGAAAGCGTCCGGGCATGTATATCGGTGGCACCTCGATCGAGGGCTTGCATCATCTTATCTGGGAAATCGTGAACAACTCGATCGACGAGGCGATGGCCGGGTATTGCAGTGAGGTTAAGATCCGTCTCTTGCCCGGTGACGTCGTCGAAGTGGAAGATAACGGACGCGGTATTCCCGTTGAGATTCATCCTCAGACGAAGAAGTCCACGCTCGAGACTGTACTCACCGTTCTGCACGCAGGAGGCAAGTTCGGCGGAGAGGGATACAAGATCTCCGGCGGACTTCACGGTGTCGGCGTTTCGGTAGTCAACGCGTTGTCCGAATGGACTCGCGCGACGGTGCGTCGCGAGGGGAAAGTCTGGGTACAGGAATTCAAACGCGGTATTCCGCAGGGGGCGGTAAAGTCTGTAGGGAAGGCGACGGATACCGGGACAATCATAACGTTCAAGGCAGACTCGGAAATTTTTCCGGAAATCGAATATAACTGGGACAAGATCCTCGAGTATCTCCGGTATCAGGCATATCTGACGAAGGGAGTCCGCATTCAGATCGATGACCTGCGAGAAGCGGATACTCCGGGTGCGGCCCATCTTGCCCGCCGGTACGGGTTCCTTTTCGATTCCGGCATCATTTCTTTCGTACGATTCCTGAATCGCCGCAAGGATGTACGCAATGAGACACCGGTCTACATAGAGAAGACCGTGGACGGCGTTTATGTGGAGATTTCGCTCCAGTATACCGACAGTTTCAAGGAGCATCTTTTCGCGTTCGCGAACAATATTTACAATCCCGAAGGCGGCATGCATGTCACCGGCTTCAAAATGGCTCTTACCCGAGTATTGAACGACTATGCCAAGAAGAACGGCATGTTGAAGGAAAAGGACGGCGCGATGACGGCCGACGACCTGCGTGAGGGTCTGACGGCGGTCATCTCCGTCAAACTCCCGAATCCGCAATTCGAGGGACAGACAAAAGCGAAGCTTGGCAACAGCGAAGTGCGCGGTATCGTTTCGTCAGTGTTGTCGGAAGGGCTCGCGGAATACCTTGAGACCCGTCCGGCGGATGCCAAGGCGATTCTCGAGAAATGTCTTCTTACCGTCCGAGCACGTATCGCCGCCCGCGCGGCAAAGGACGCGGTCATCCGGAAAGGCGCGCTTGAAGGGATGACGCTTCCGGGAAAACTTGCGGATTGTTCGACTAAGGATACGACTCGCTCCGAATTGTATATCGTCGAGGGAGACTCCGCCGGCGGCTCAGCGAAACAAGGTCGGAACCGGGAATTTCAGGCCATCCTTCCTCTTCGCGGAAAACTCGTGAATGTGGAGAAGACCACGCTTGACAAGGTCGTGAAGTCCGACACCTTGAAGCCGATCATCATAGCGCTCGGAACCGGCATCGGGGAGACCTTCGATATCTCCCGCCTGCGTTATGGGAAGCTTATCATCATGGCGGATGCCGATGTCGACGGTTCCCATATCCGGACACTGCTCCTGACGTTCTTCTACCGGTATTATGAAGAGCTTGTTCGGAACGGCAATATCTATATCGCACAGCCTCCGCTCTATCGTCTGCAAAAGGGAAAGACGGTCCGGTATGCCTACAACGACGAGGAGAAGATGAATATTCTCGAAGAGATCAAGAAAGATGCCGATGAAAAGGCGGCGAAAAAAGGGAGGCCCGTGGCGGCTAAGCCTGCCGAGGAATCGGCGGAGGAATCAGTCGGTGATGCGGCGTCGGAAGGACTGGAGAAAGTTGGCGGTGTCACTATCCAACGTTACAAAGGTCTCGGAGAAATGAACCCGGAGCAGCTCTGGGAGACGACGATGAATCCCGCGAGCCGACTTATGCTTCAGGTGAAGATCCAGGATGCGGAAGCAGCGGATGAACTTTTCGATATCCTTATGGGCAATGAGGTCGAACCGCGACGTAAGTTCATACAGACCCATGCAAAGGCGGTTCGGAACCTCGACATATAGCCGTTTTCGGGGTTGACGACCGCTTTGTCGCGTGCTACGATTCCGGAACGCGATGATCCTTTCCTTTTGAAGATCGGATGATGAATGCCATGGAAAATCCGGCCGATAGGCTGAAACCGCTCATCAATTGCCCGTCTTGTCAGAAAAAGTACGACCCGAAGCGGGTATTGCTTTTGGCGGAGGACAGCAAAAAGACGGCGCTCCATCTTGAGTGTACGGCGTGTGGGGCTTCCTCGCTTGTCTTTGTATCGCTCGGGAGGATGGGTGCGGTGAGTCTCGGCATGCTGACCGATCTTGATCGCGAAGAGGCAAGCCGGTTCTACGGACGTGAGGCCGTTTCTTCCGATGACGCGTTGTCCATGCATCGGTTTCTTATGGATTTTCACGGAGGCGCCTCCGGATGCCTGCCGCAGGAGCGGAGGAAACGATAATGTCAAACGATTAATCAGATTCATTTTTCAGCAATAGACAAGCGTATGTCCGACACGATAACCCTTTCGGCCGATATCCGGGAGACCGGGAAGAAACTTCAGACCCTCCGTAGCGAGGGCCTTGTTCCGGCTGTCCTGTATGGACATGGTGTAGAGCCGCAGTCGATCATCCTTGATCATCTCCGTTTCGCGCGCGCCTTCAAGGAAGCGGGGGAGAATACCCTTATCGCCCTGACGATCGGCAAGGGAAAGCCCGTGAACGTCCTCGTAAAGGACGCGCAGATGCATCCGACGACCAATCGTTATACGCACGCCGATTTCTTCCAGGTCCGCATGGACGAGGTGATCGAGACGGCCGTTCCGATAACGTTCATAGGGGAATCGCCGGCGATTCGCGAGCAGGGAGGTATCCTTATCAAGGCACTCGACGAAGTGGAAATCAGCGCGCTTCCGGCCGATATCCCGCATACGATCGAAGCGGATCTTTCGAAACTGGCCACATTCGACGATGTCATCAAGATTTCCGATCTTCCGGTGTCCAAGAAGGTCGAGATTCTGCAGGATCTGGAGACTGTCGTAGCGCTTGTCGAACCGCCGCGTACCGAAGCGGAAATGGCCGCCCTCAATGAAAAAGTCGAGGTGGACGTTACGAAGGTCGAGGGTGTCGAGAAAGCTGCCGAAAAGGCTGATGGGACAACCGAGGAAGTGTCGAAGTAGTCCGTTGGGAAACGTTTTCCGGTTTGACAGGCTCGGTATATCCTGATAGGATGAGTATCGTTTGAAAATAAGAAAGGTCGCATTTCCGTTTGGAGGCCGAAAGCTGGTCACCCCTCCTACACCAGTCGAGGATCGCGTTCCGGATTTATCCGGTACGCATCTCCAGACGGAAATGCGGCCTTTCTTTTTTGTTTTCCGATCGCGGATATCGTCTCGCTGAACATTATGTATTCTTATGAACGGAAGTCGATTTGGGTTTAATGGTATTTTCGGGAGGCTGATTTCTTCGTTTTCCTCTCGTTTTCCCCGTTCAGAATTGCTTCGACGACTTTATTCCTCCGCTCCTCCGATAGTCCGTTATGGACCCGGAGGAGTTTTTTCATCTGGCTGAAGTATCCGTCCAACGAGTTTGTCGTGTTCGGCATATGAAGTTTCGGATACCGTTGAAAGGTGAATAGGTACGGAAGATTGTTTCGGAGACTGTGATACGCAGAACGGATCTTCTTGTGCGTGTAGTGGAAATGTTTTCCATCGTCGGCGTACGTCTTTTCTTTCAAGAAATCCTCCCATCGAAAAAACCATTCCTCTAACAGAGATGCAAAATCAACCTCCTTTGAGAAAGGAAGAATCCTCCCGAGAGCCAGGAGTTCCTGTCCCGCCTCAAGCTTCGGTTTCAAGGTGAGATACCGTCTCAGTATCTGTTTCTGATGGAAGTGACACATTTGGACAGGTATGTCTGAAAACATCTCCCTGACGCCCTTTCTGCCATCCAAGACGACACCTAAAAAGACGAATCCTTCCGATTCGAGTGTTTTTCTCGCATCCCTGTATAGCAACGGATTTTCTCCTTTTACGAAGGACCAAACGATGTTCCTCCGAAGTTTCGGGGAACGAACGACAAGGACACCGTCACCTCGTGAAAAGAAAGAAACGTCGGCGACGAAGACGAGGGATCTGGGAGAGATCTGGTCACGTTTGAGTCTTACCGCGTCGAGTCGTTTCTGTACCGTCTTGATATCGATGTCGTACGTGTTTGAGAGCTGGTCGAGTGTCTGCTTGCCCCAGACGTACTCGTTCCAAAGGTTCAGATATGCGTGCTTCGGTCTTCGTTTCCCTTGAAACTGAAACCCGCAGTACGTGCACCTGTATCGTTGCACATATTCTCGTTTCCCATTCTTTTTCACCGAGACACAACCGCACTTGGGACACTTTTTTTATACGACATTACAAATGTTTTGCTGATTATGGCTCCAGTATGGCATGAATCGAAGTTTTTAGCCTCCCATATTTCCTATTAAGTC
>JAAXTX010000073.1 GCA_013336285.1 Candidatus Moraniibacteriota bacterium
CTAGAGAACCGCGTCCTTGGCGGCCTTGGCGAGGCGGAACTTGACCACGGTCTTGGCCGCGATCTTGATCTTGGCACCGGTCGCCGGGTTTACTCCCGTGCGCGCCTTGCGCTTCGCCTTCACCATCTTTCCGAAGCCCGGGAGCACGAACTCCCCGTTCTTCTTGACTTCCTTGTACGCGAGTGCCGCCAATGCGTCGAGGGCGCCACCGATATCCTTCTTCGTAAGACCCGTCTTCTCCGAGAGCGTCGTCAACAGCTGCGACTTCGTCATCTTTGCCATAACGTTATGTTCGCGCCCGTCCGCCGATGGCGGACAGAGACGAATTTTCTGTTACCATTTATTATTTCGTGCCGGTTCGTGATGACCCCTGTCTCGCATCGACCTGCAAACATGGGGTCCGGAGCCGCCACTACCGCTCAATAGTACGATATTTGCTGGCCTTTTGCAAACTCGTCAAACACATGCCCAAACTTTGCCCAAGGACCGGCAAGTCGACATTCAACGGCCGGCACCCGATTGCAGTGCTGTCGCGATCTTTTTCGCCATCCACTCATACCCGAGGGCATTCGGATGCAGGCCGTCCGCAAGCATATCCATATATTCGAGCTTCATAAAATCATCGTGAATGTCGATAAATTGAGCTGCCTCCTTTTCACAAAATGTCCTGATCGCGCGATCATATCGTTCTATTTCGCGGTTCGTATAATACATGCCCGCGCCCCACGACACCGGTGTCGTCAGACGTTCATCAGCCGGAGAAAGACCGACGAATATGACCCTCTTCGCGTGTCGTTCGGCCATTCTTTTCAGAATTCCAAGATTGCCGATAAACTTTTCAAAGCTAACATAATTACGGCCATCATCCGACAGGTACATGGAGTCGTTCGTGCCTATCGCGATAACGACGATATCCGGATTCTTTCCTTTGATATCCGCTTCAAACCTCTCGACGAGACCGTCGGTGGAATCACCATCGACTCCCAAATTGATAATGTTCGCGTCATCGCGATTCAGATTGAGTCGGCCAACCCATCCGCCGCACGCATCGTCGATTCCCTCGGTGATGCTGTCACCGAAAATGCAGATATTCATAAACGTTCCATATCACTTCATGAAGATATCCTGACTCCTCGGATTATTCCCCTCCACACGTTCGACCATAAACCGGACGGCGTCATTCATATTCGTCGCTTCCAATCGGATATCCGGATGCTTTTCGTGAAAGACCCGGAATATCTCATCCGCAAATGCTTGGCCGATGACGGAAACCTTGTCGAAGTCGAATACGATGAATCGGAACTTCTCCAAACCCGACAAGATACGGCGCGCCTGCGAGCGTGATATATGCACGCCACCGACGGCATACAGTTTCACAAGAATCTCGGTCTTGTCGAATCCGTAGTCACTTTCGTCATCCAGGTTCGCATACCGTCTGAAAACATCGTTTAGGTGGCTTTTCGTATCCGTAGAAAGAGTACATGTGACCCGGGTCCCCTGCTTTCGATTTCCCTTTCCTTTCAGCTCCTCCAGGAATATGTCCTCTGCACGATTATCCACGGTGAGACGATATCCATAGCTTTCCAGCACGAACGCATCAACGACCTTGGAGGTGAAAAATATCCCTTCGCCGGAGTGCGACTTCGGCATGGTGGTCGTTTTCCCCTTCAAGAGATCCTGTATCGCTTCCAACTCGGACGTCAAATGACGCTGTCGCATGATGTTCCGAAAAACCCCGACACCGAAATCGTTTATGATAAATGTCAACCGTTTCTCCCTGACAGAAACCTCGACGGACACCTTTTCCGATTCCGAATGTTCAATCGCATTATTGAGCATTTCCGAAAATGCGTACGTGAAAATACTCCGTACGTTCTCAGGCTGATTCACGACGATTGGAAACCGGGATTCCACCTCATCGAGCACCTTGTGTTCTTCCAATGCCGCATTCCTGTATATCTTCGTAAACTGCGAAGGAAAGATATCAAGATGGCTTATTGCAAATTCCGGCAAGGCATACCTTGCACCCCTTGTCGACCCGACCTTTACGAGCTTACCACCAGATACGAGCCCAGCAATCAGGATACTCGCGTACTGCCGGGAAACGCCTAAGAGTGCCGTAACATCGACGGTCTTGATCATGCCGCCGAGACGCTTCGCCTCCTCTAAGATTCGATTTTTTGTATCCATAATTGTAAATAGATTGTAATCTATATTATTTTAATTGTCAAGTAATTGTCAACTGATACAGAACGAACCATTTTAACAGGGCTTCTTTTTCCCATGATTCACATTCTATATTTCGAGAAAAAATCCGGAACGGAAACCAGTGCATTATTTGCCATTCCGGAAAGCATTCCTTCAGATTTTTCCCCCAAGTACAGGAAGAATCATCATCTTCAACACCGGCGTCAGGCCGACTCCGAGAAACGGGAGTATCGGCATGAACGGCCCGTACGACCAGATGCCGACGGACAGCGCGAACCGCTCGAGGACGACCGCGACGAAGAATCCGAGCACGCGGTACATGCAAATCGTCTCCAGTCGTTTTTCTTCGGAATGATGCGGTCAAGCAAGAACAGCTCGGGCAGCAAAATACATAACGTAATCGCCATATCGATACACGCTGCCACAAAATGTATCAGAACGTAGTGAGCGACCCCGAAAAGTGTGACGCGAACGGAACGACTGAAACATCTCCCAGACAAGGTTCAGGAAGAAACTCGGCATGATAATCAATGCTGATGTTCTCATGTGAATACCCATTCTCGCGGCATTATCTGATATTCCTTCCGATTTCGGAAAACACCGAGGCGACGTATTTCATTTCCCCCTTCTTTTCGGACGGTACGATCTCTTCCGCCAGAAGTTCGGCACGCTCCATCCCCTCCTCAAGTTTCCGTTTACCGCCTGGAGCGATCATGACCAGACTGCTGCGGGCGTCATCCCTGTTCGCTTCACGTTTCACGAGTCCGATCTTCTCCATAGGCGAAAGAAGCCTCGTTACGCCGGATGCAGTCAGGCCGATCCTCTCGGCCAGATCGATACGTCGCATGCCGGCGGCTCCGGCCTCGTTCAGATGAAGCAGGATGATGAATTCACTCAGACCAAGACCGCCGAGACCGCTGTCGAACCGACGATTTAGAATAGCCTG
>JAAXTX010000015.1 GCA_013336285.1 Candidatus Moraniibacteriota bacterium
GGCGGTGTCGTCGTGTTCGATGGCAAGGAGGGCGTGGAGCCGCAGTCCGAGACGGTTTGGCGCCAGGCTGAGAAGTACAAGGTGCCGCGCATGTGCTTCATCAACAAGATTGACAAGGAGGGCGCCGATTTCGAGGTGGCGCTCGCGTCAATCTGGAATCGACTCACCCCGAACGCGTTCGCGATGCAGATCCCGATGGGGGAGCGCGGTGATTTCTACGGTGTCGTCGATCTTCTCAAGATGAAAGGATATACCTTCGACGGTCCGATGGGCGAGATCGTCATCGAAGGCGAGATCCCGGCTGAGCTTGTCGACAAGGCGAAGCAGTGGCGCGAGAAGCTCGTCGAGAAGGTTGCCGAGACCGACGACGCGCTTACTGAAAAATTCCTCGGCGGCGAGGAAATCTCGATCGATGAACTCAAGGCGGCTATCCGCAAGGCGGTCATCGCGACCCGTCTCATTCCGGTGTTCACCGGTACCGCGCTCCGTAACAAGGGGGTGCAACTCGTACTCGACGCGGTCGTCGACTACCTTCCGTCGCCGGCGGACGTGCCGCCGATGGCAGGGGAAGACGTGAAGACCGGCGTACCGATGACACGCAAGCCGAGCGATGATGAACCGTTTTCCGCGCTCGCGTTCAAGATCGCGACCGACCCGTTCATCGGACAGCTTACTTTCTTCCGCGTCTACTCCGGAACCCTCAAGGCGGGCAGTTACGTGCTCAACTCGTCGAAGGACGGCAAGGAGCGCGTGGGCCGTATCGTCCGCATGCATGCGAGTCATCGTGAGGAAGTGGAAGATATTTCCGCAGGCGACATCGGCGCACTCGTCGGCATGAAGATGACGACGACCGGCGATACGCTCTGCGATCCGGAACACCCGATTCTTCTCGAGTCCATCACGTTTCCGGAACCGGTCATCGATATCGCCATCGAACCGAAGACCAAGGCTGACCAGGAAAAGATGGCCGTCGCGCTCAAGAAACTTTCCGAAGAGGATCCGACTTTCCGAGTGCATACCGACGAGGAATCCGGACAGACCATCCTTTCGGGAATGGGCGAACTTCATCTCGACATCATCATCGATCGCATGAAGCGTGAGTTCAAGGTGGAAGTGAACGTGGGACGTCCGCAGGTGGCATATCGTGAGACGATCCGTCAGACCGCACAGGCGGAAGGGAAATACGTCCGCCAGTCGGGTGGTCGCGGACAGTACGGTCATTGCTGGCTTCGCGTGGAGCCGCGCGAACCGGGCGAGGGATACGAGTTCGATAACGAGATCAAGGGAGGTCTCATCCCGAACGAGTTCATCAAGCCGATCGACCGCGGCGTTCAGGGCGCGATGGAGACGGGCGTGGTCGCGGGATACCCGATGGTCGACATCAAAGTGGTCGTCTACGACGGATCCTACCACGATGTGGACTCTTCGGAAGCGGCGTTCAAGATCGCAGGCTCGCTCGCGTTCAAGGAGGCCACAAGGCGTGCCAAGCCGGTCTTGCTCGAGCCGATCATGAACGTCGTTGTCATTACGCCGGAGGATTTCATGGGTGACGTGGTTGGCGATGTGAACTCCAAACGCGGTATCATCAAGGAAATGCAGGACCGCGGGGAGGGAAACGCACGGGTGAAGGAGATCCATGCCGATATCCCGCTCGCTTCGATGTTCGGCTATGCGACGACGCTTCGTTCGATGTCGCAGGGTCGGGCCAGTTATTCGATGGAGTTCGGACACTACGCGGAAGCGCCGTCGAATGTCTCGGCTCAGATCATCGAGAGTCGGCAGGGAGTGGTAAAGGCGGCTTCGATCGAGGAATAAAGGGGTCGGAAAGCGGTTCTTCTTGACAGGCAGAAATATTATTGGTACGATTCCCATTGATGTTCTCTTCCCTGAACGTTTCGGTGTTTCGACGTCGAAAAAGAAAGGGGAAAGAAGGCTTCATTCAGTCGAAAATAGATAATAATTCATATCACTCGATCGCGAGAGCGAGGAGAAGGCTCCATCGTAGCAGCGGTCCGTACGCGTTATGGCAGTAGAACAGTTTCAGCGGAACAAGCCGCATGTCAACGTCGGCACCATCGGTCACGTCGACCACGGAAAGACCACCCTTACGGCGGCCATCTTGAACGTACTTTCGCTCAAGGGTTTCGCGAAGAAGAAGAATATCGACGATATCGACAAGGCTCCGGAAGAAAAGGAACGCGGTATCACCATCGCGACCGCTCATTGCGAGTATGAGTCCGATGCACGTCACTACGCGCACGTCGACTGCCCGGGACACGCCGACTACATCAAGAACATGATTACGGGAGCCGCCCAGATGGACGGAGCCATCCTCGTGGTGTCCGCGACCGACGGCCCGATGCCGCAGACCCGCGAGCATATCCTTCTCGCACGCCAGGTGGGCGTACCGGAAATCGTCGTGTTCCTCAACAAGGTGGATATGGTGGATGATCCGGAACTCGTCGACCTCGTCGAGGCGGAAGTCCGTGAGCTCCTTACGAAGTACGAGTTTGACGGCGACAACGCCGCGGTGATCCGCGGTTCAGCCCTCAAAGCCCTCGAAGCGACCTCGCTTGAGGACGAGGGAGCGAAGCCGGTTCTCGAGCTGATCGCGGCACTTGATGCCAAGATTCCGGATCCGGTCCGCGATATCGACAAGCCGTTCCTGATGCCGATCGAAGACATCTTCTCGATCGAAGGACGCGGAACCGTCGTCACGGGACGAATCGAGCGCGGTGTCATCAATATCAACGAGGAAGTCGAGATTGTCGGACTCAAGGATACGGCCAAGACTGTCGTGACCGGTATCGAGATGTTCAACAAGAACCTCGACAAGGGAACGGCCGGCGATAATGCCGGACTCCTCATCCGTGGTATCAAGAAAGAGGATGTCGAGCGCGGTCAGGTGCTTGCCAAGCCGGGTTCCATCACTCCTCATACCGAGTTCGAAGGCCAGATCTACATCCTCACGAAGGAGGAAGGGGGCCGTCATACGCCGTTCTTCAAGGGTTACAAGCCGCAGTTCTACATCCGTACGACGGACGTGACCGGCGAAGTGGAACTTCCGGAAGGGACTGAGATGGTCATGCCGGGCGACACTGTCACCCTCAAGATCAAGCTCATCGCCCCGGTGGCTATGGAAGAGGGTATGCGCTTCGCCATCCGCGAAGGCGGCCGGACGGTCGGCGCCGGTGCGACGACGAAGATTATCAAGTAGTTTCCTTCAGGGAACCGAGCGGGTGGAATCTATTCCGCCCGCGATCGTTCCCTGAAATCCCAATTTAGGGCGTAAGTTATTCTGAAACGGCAATGGCGAAAAAAACCGAAAATCAGACGGAGTCACGGATGCGCGTGAAGATCAAGTCCTATGACCACAAAGTCATTGACTCGTCTGCACGCAAGATCGTAGAGACGGCGGAACGTAGTGGTGCCAGCGTCACCGGTCCGGTGCCGCTTCCGACGGAAATACACAAGGTGACGGTGAACCGCTCCACCTTCGTGCATAAGAAGTCCCGCGATCAGTACGAGATGCGGGTGCATAAGCGCCTGATCGACATCCTCAATTCGACACCGAAGACGATCGATCTCATGATGAACCTCGATCTTCCGACAGGCGTCGACGTTGAGATCAAGATGTAGTCCGAAACGACGTAACAGGTTTTCAACAATTCATACTCGTTAAAGTCCCGCGCCTTTTCCGCTCTTCCCCAGGAAGGACGAAAAAGGCGCAGGATACTCAACGGGCCAGGCCTTAAGGAAGCGTTTGGCTGTGTGCGGACGGCTTTTTATTTTCTCCGAACAGGTTATCTCTGGTACTGATATGAAATTCATCATCGGCAAAAAACTCGGCATGACGACGATTCACGGACAAGGGGTTGCGGAAAACACGACCCTGCTTTGCTGTGAGACGAATACGGTTTCGCAGGTCCGAACGGTCGAGAAGGACGGATACGCGGCAGTTCAGGTTGAGGCTAAAAAGACCAGGAAGAAATCGGTCAAGCTCGAGTTTCGTGCACCGTTTTCCGCCAAAGGAAAGGACGAGACGGCAGCGACTGAAGCGATCGGTGAGACGAAGTCCGGCGATACGGTATCCGTTTCGATCTTCGAGGTCGGAGACATCGTCGACGTTTCCGGTGTTACCAAGGCGAAGGGATTTCAGGGTGTCGTGAAGCGTCACGGGTTCGGCGGAGCTCCCGCGAGTCACGGCCGCAAGCATGATATGCGCAAACCTGGTTCGATCGGTGCCACTTTTCCGGAACATGTCATCAAAGGGAAACGAATGGCCGGACGTATGGGGGGCGAGAATTTCACGGTACGCGGTCTTCGGGTCGTCCTGGTGGACGCCGAGAAGAACCTCATCGGGGTCAAGGGAGCTGTCCCGGGAATCAACGGAGGCATCATCGGCATTCGCGGCATGGGAAAGAAAGTCGGAAAGACTGCGTAATCTTACACGGATACTGGGAAACATATGATCACGGTCCCGACCTACAATACGAAAGGTGAGAAAGGAAAAGGAATGGAACTTCCCGAAGCGGTTTTCGGCGTGCCTTCCAATGACACGCTCCTGCATCAGGTTTACGTCGCGATTTCCGGAAATCTCCGGAGCCCGATCGCGAATACGAAAGATCGCTCCGAGCGCGCCGGAACCGGCAAAAAGCCGTGGCGTCAGAAAGGAACGGGCCGCGCCCGTATCGGACAGGTTCGGGCACCGCACTGGCGTAAGGGCGGTATCGTTTTCGGTCCGACAAGCGATCGGAATTTCTCGAAGCGGACGAACCGCAAGATGCGTCGTAAGGCGCTCCGCATCGCGCTCTCCGAGAAGGTCCGTGCTGAAAAACTTCTTATCGTCGATGCGTTCGATTTTCCCGAAGCGAAGACCAAGTCTTTCGTGGCGATGATCGGAGGTATCGGAATTCCGGGGAAGAAGGCGCTCATCGGTATCATGTCCGAAGAACGCGAGACAAGTCGTCTGTCCAGGAATATCGAGCGAATCTCGAATGTGTTCTCGGAGGATATGAGCGTGTATGATCTCCTGAATCATGAGTACCTCGTCATTTCGAAAGCGACAGTGGATATGCTCGTGAAGCGATTCGCCGAGGAAGCGACCGAAACCGGAAACTAGGAAACGACTATGGCACTTATCAGGAAAAAACAGGAAGAGTCGACAGAGACGATGAAGCGTGGAGGCGAGTCGCTCCATCTGCAGACGCTCGCGAATCGCGTGCTTCTCTCGGGCCGCATGACAGAGAAGTCCTTCGTGCAGAACGCACTCGGACAGTATGTCTTCTCGGTCGCGAAGAACGCGACGAAGACGGAGGTCCGACAGGCGGTCGAGGCGGCGTACGGAGTACGTGTCGAGAAGGTCCGCATGAGCCGGCTCCCGGGGAAGAAGAAGGGCTTCGGCCGAAACGCCGGTACGACATCCGTAGTGAAGAAGGCGATCGTGTCGGTACCGAAGGGGACCGAACTCCAACTGTTCAAGGGAATATAGACTGAAACGATATGGCAATCAAAGTCTACAAAAAGAACGCGGCGGGACGACGGAACATGTCCATCGTGAAGCCGGACCAGGTGACTGTCGGCGCGATGCCGGAGAAATCTCTCCTTCGCGTGATCAAACAGAACGCCGGTCGCAGCAACGGAAAGATTTCCGTCCGTCATCAGGGCGGCGGTCATAAGAGACGCTATCGCCTCGTCGACTTCCGTCAGGACAAGCATGATATCCCGGGTAAGATCTCTCAGATCGAACGTGACCCGAATCGCTCGGCGCTCATCGCTCTCGTCAACTATAAGGATGGCGAGAAGCGGTACGTCATCGCGACGTCCGGTATGAAAGTCGGACAGGAAATCCTTTCGGGAACGACCGTTCCGGTCGTCGACGGGAACCGCATGAAGCTTTCGAACATTCCGGCGGGAACGATCATCTCATGTGTCGAGATGCGTATCGGACGCGGGGCACAGATCGTTCGGAGCGCGGGATCGAGCGCGACCCTTATGGCTCTCGATGAGGCCGGCCGGGCACAGGTGAAACTCGCCTCGGGCGAGGTGCGCCTTATCTCAGGGGAATGCTTCGCGACAATCGGGCAGGTCAGTAACTTCGAACACGGCGCGGAACGGATCGGTAAGGCCGGACGGAGCCGGTGGAAAGGAAAGCGACCGGCGGTCCGTGGATCGGTGATGAACCCGGTCGATCATCCGCACGGCGGAGGCGAAGGCTGTCAGCCGATCGGACTCAAGGCACCGAAGACACCGTGGGGTAAGATCGCCCTTGGAAAGAAGACCCGAAAGCGTAAGAAGGCCAGCAACCAGTATATCCTGAAAGCTCGCGCGAAGAAGCGCAAATAACGAAACCGCTATGTCGAGAAGTCTCAAGAAAGGACCATATGTCGACCCGAGAGTCTTGAAGAAGATCGAGGGGAAGCAGGTCGGGGACAAGACGGTCATCAAGACCTGGTCCCGCGCCTGCACCATCGCTCCCGAGATGGTCGGATTCACCTTCGGGGTCCACAACGGACGCGATTTCCTGTCGGTATATGTGACCGAGGAGATGGTGGGACACAAGCTCGGAGAGTTTTCCCCGACACGAAAGTTCCAGCGACACGGTGGTAAGATCCAGAAGGAGATGGAAAGCGCCGCGAAGCAGCGTGAACTCGATGCCTCAAAAGCCGCAAAGTCCGCGAGCACCCCGAAGAAGAAATAACCGTGATTGATCAAAGCGTATCCGTATGCAGGTAACCGCACGACTCAACAATCTGCAGGTGGCACCCCGAAAGGTCCGACTCGTCGCGAAGTCGATTGTCGGCATGTCGGCTTCAGCCGCGATGACCGAACTTTCGAAACAGGTGAAGCGGTCCTCGGAACCCATGAGCAAACTCCTCGGGAGCGCCGTGGCGAACGCCGAGCATAACTTCGGACTCGATCCGACGAATCTCTTCGTCCTGTCAGTCGTTGTCGGTGATGGGGCTCGTCTCAAACGCTGGAAGCCGCGTGCTTTCGGTCGCGCAGCCGAAATTCTTCGTCGCCAGTCGAACATTATCCTCGTCCTCGAGGAGGAAGTCGAAGGGCTCAACCGTCGCGAAGTGAAGAAGATCGCGCCTGAAGCGAAGAAGACCGAAGGGGAAGAGGCTTCGGAAGAGGTGCCGGCCGTCGCGGTTGAAGAGAAGAAGGCGCAGAAGAAAGCGGTCGCCGTGAAGCCTGAGGCCAAGAAGCGCCAGAATACGGTGAAGCGTACCACCTACCAGCGGAAATCAATCTAAATCGCTCTCGACTATGGGACAGAAAATTCACCCAATCGGATTCCGGCTCGGCGTGACCAAAGGATGGAAATCCCGTTGGTTTGACGCGAAGACGTTTCAGAAGACACTCCGTGAGGACGTGAGCATTCGCGCCTTCATCAAGAAACAGTGGAAGGCCGCATCGATCGCGGAAGTCATCATCGAGCGCTCCGCCAATACGATCAAGATCATCATCGAGACCTCACGTCCCGGCGTGCTCATCGGTCGTGGAGGCTCCGGCATAGAGGATCTCACCCGTTTGTTGAAGAACCGCTTTTTCCGCGGAGTCCGGACCGACCTCAAGGTCGACGTCCAGGAAGTCAAGGCACCGGATGAGAATGCTTCGCTGGTCGCCCAGCAGATTGCCGAGCAGCTTGAACGCCGTCTCCCGTTCCGTCGGGTACTGAAGGGAATGGCCGATCAGGTGATGCAGTCCAAAAACGTCCATGGGGTGAAGCTCGAGATTTCGGGTCGCCTCGGGGGCGCGGAGATGTCACGACGGGAATGGACATCGCGCGGTGAGATTCCGCTCCATACTCTTCGGGCCGATATCGACTACTCCTTGGCGGAAGCGAATACGACCTATGGTGTCATCGGAGTGAAGGTCTGGATTTACAAGGGAGAGAAGTTCGAAGAGAAGGTCGCGGAAGAGCGATCGGAAACCGTTTCATAAGAGATCCGCAGGACGGATATTGAGAGAACCACTATGTTGCTCATGCCACGAAAAGTGAAACACCGGAAGATTCACCGGGGAGGATGGCCGAAGGGCGCGACTACCAAGGGTGCCGCGGTCAGTTTCGGAAGCTACGGATTGAAGTCGGTAGAGACCGGCATCATTTCCGCCCGTCAGATCGAAGCGGCCCGTCGGGCTATGACGCGCTTCATCATGCGCGGCGGCAAGGTGTGGATCCGCGTTTTCCCCGACAAACCGATGACGAAGAAGGGTGAACAGACCCCGATGGGTAAGGGAAAGGGAAGTGTCGACCACTATGTGGCGAAGGTGACAGCGGGCCGGGTACTCTTCGAGCTCGACGGCGTATCGCGGGAGACTGCCAAGGAGGCGATGCGACTCGCGGCATATAAGCTCTCGGTGAAGACGAGGTTCGTGGATCGCCACGGGACCGAATAAGGCAAATCCTATGAACGCACAGGAATTACGAGACAAGGGAACGGAAGAACGGGGCAAACTGCTGCTCGAGCTCCGGAAGAAAGAACGGGAACTCCGGTTTTCAATCGCCGGCCGCGAGATTCGGAATCACCGGGAATTGCGCGTGGTGAGAAAGGATGTCGCCCGACTGCTCACGATCGAACGGGAAGATGCATTAAACGCATAGTGACTATGAACGCTGTCAAGAAGACAATCAAGAAGGAAACCGTCGCGAAGAAAGCGGTAAAGGTTGTCGAGGCAAAGGAGACGAAAGTCTCGAAGGCCCCGACGCTGCGTGGAACCGTGACGAGTGCGGCGACCGAGGCGACCATCACCGTCGAAGTGAAGACGCTCAAGACGCACCCGAAGTACGGCAAGAAATACCGTTCCTCGAAGAAATACCTCGTGCATGCCCCGGAAGGGAAATATGCGGTGGGAGATACGGTGGCCTTCCGTGAGTGCCGTCCGATCAGCAAGCGCAAGCGACATATGGTTGTCGCCGACAGTAGCCGGTAAATCATCCGAAACGGAGATATCTTATGATCCAGGCAGAAACAAGATTGCGAGTGGCGGACAACAGCGGGGCGAAAGTCATCGAGTGCTTCAAGGTGCTCGGCGGGACGCGTCGTCGCTATGCCCAGATCGGCGATGTCATCGTGGCTTCGGTCAAGTCGGCCGAACCGCGCGGAGCCGTGAAAAAGGGTGACAAGGTGAAGGCCGTCATCGTCCGTCAGGCAAAGGAATTCCGCCGTAAGGACAATTCCTATATCCGGTTCGACGAGAACGCCGCCGTGATCATGGATGCCGACGTGAAGGAACCCCGCGGCACGCGTATCTTCGGCCCGGTCGCCCGGGAACTTCGCGAGAAATATGCCAAGATCGTGTCGCTCGCGCAGGAAGTGCTCTAAAAGCTCCCAAAGCTTCAAGAGCTTCATAAGCTTCGTTCGAAAGAAAGAGGTTTATGAAGCTCAAGAAGACAGGAGAAGCTTGGAAGCTCGAGGAAGCTAATGAAGCTAATGCAGCTCAAAGATATGAAACTCAGGAAAGGAGATGAAGTCGAAATAATCGCCGGAAAGGACCGCGGAAAACGCGGTAAGGTGCTTCGCGTGCTTCCGGTCACCGGAAAGATCGTCGTCGAGGGCGTGAATGTTCTCAAGAAGCACAAGAAAGCGAAGAGCGGCAGCGCCAAGGGCGAGCGGATCGAGATGCCGTTCCCGATCGACGCCTCAAACGCGATGCTTGTCTGCCCGGATACCGGAAAGCCGACGCGCATCGGATATGTCATCGAAGGAGGGGAGAAGGTCCGCGTGAGCCGCCGCTCCGGAAAGGCGATACGCTAACGAATCACACGCATCAATCGTTCACGGATATGAAGAAACAGCCGATCACGAAAGCGAAATATCAGGAAATCCTTCCGGAGCTCAAGAAAGCTCTCGGCGAGGAAAACATACTCGCGTTGCCGCGGATCGAGAAGGTGACGGTGAACGTCGGTATCGGGAAGTTCCTTAAGGAGCAGGCCCGTGTCGACGAAATCATCGCGTCGCTCGTCATGATCACCGGTCAGAAGCCGGTCCTGACGAAGGCCCGTAAGGCTATCGCGGGATTCAAGATACGCGAAGGGCTCGAGGTCGGCGCGAAGGTGACCCTGCGTGGTCGTCGCATGTGGCAGTTCCTCGACCGCGTCCTCTATGCGACCATCCCGCGTGTCCGTGACTTCCAGGGAATCCCGAAGACCTCGGTCGGAAAGGACGGGAACTGCAGCATCGGCCTTCGTGAACACCTCATTTTTCCCGAAATCATTCCTGAGAAGGTCCAGACCCCGTTCGGTCTCCAGGTGGTGATTACGACATCGGCCAAGGACGAGAAAAGCGGACGCGAACTGTTCCGGCTCCTCGGCTTCCCGATCCGTACCGAATAAGTAACATTTCCCAGCGTAAACGAATCCAATTATGGCGAAGACTTCCGTAATAGCAAGAGCGGCAAAACATCCCAAGTTCTCGACGCGTATCGTGCGGCGGTGTTGGAAGTGCGGCCGGAAACACGGATATCTGAGGAAATACGACCTCTGTCGGATCTGTTTCCGGGAACTCGCTATGAAAGGCGAGATCCCCGGAGTCCGGAAGTCCTCGTGGTAATCGGAAACGATTTCCAAGTCCGACCAGGGGGTCGGAAACGGGAAGTCGAATATACATAAGACCTAGACTATGTTAGACCCAATCGCAGACATGCTCACCAGGATCCGAAACGCGCAGCGCGCGGGGCATGGAACCGTCGTGATTCCCGCATCGAAGCTCAAGCTCGCCATCGCCGAGACGCTGCTTTCGCGCGGATTCGTCACAGGCGTAGATAAGAAGAGCGACGAGACCGGCAAGAAGGACTCGATCGAGATCACGCTTCGCTACGTCGAGAAGTCGTTGCTTCGTCACGAACCGGCTATTCGGGAGATAAAGCGTATCAGCAAGGAAGGACGCCGAGTCTACCTGAAGAAGGGTGAGGTGCACAAGGTGAAGAACGGGTACGGACTTGCCATCGTCTCCACCTCGAAGGGCGTCATGAGCGGCGAGGAGGCGTACAAGAAAGGTCTCGGGGGCGAGTATATCTGCGAGGTCTGGTAAGGGGAAACGTTCAAGAAGCTAATGAAGCCGCTATGAGTCGAATTGGAAAACTGACCATTACCGTTCCCGCAGGCGTAGACGCGTCCGTTTCGGCGAACGTCGTCACGGTGAAGGGGGGCAAGGGAACACTTACGTTCGCGCATCATACGGATGTGAAAGTGTCTCTTGAGAACGGTATCCTGTCCGTCGCGAAACTTGGGGAGTCCAAGCGTGCGAGCGCGATCTGGGGAACCACCTCGAAGCTTCTCTCGAACATGATCGAGGGAGTGACCAAGGGATTCGAGAAACGACTCGAGCTTAACGGTGTGGGTTATCGCATGTCCGTTTCCGGGAAGAAGATCGACCTGGCACTCGGGTTTTCTCATCCGGTCGTCGTGCCGATTCCCGACGGAATCGAGGCGAAGATCGAAAAGAATGTGCTTACTATCAACGGTATCGATCGGCAGAAAGTGGGTCAGCTTGCGGCCAATATCCGCGACCTGAAGCCCGTCGAGCCGTACAAGGGAAAGGGATTCCGTTACGTCGGCGAGATTGTCCGACGAAAGGAAGGTAAGAAGGCGTCCGCCTAGATTTGATTTAACGAGAGTACTATGTCACGGATGATCGACGAAAGGAAAAGAAAGCGACAGGCCCGCGCGAGACGGGTCCGGGCGAAGGTGTCCGGAACGGCCGAGCGGCCGAGACTTTCGGTATTCCGCAGCTTGAGAAACATCACCACGCAGGCGATCGACGATCTTTCCGGTAAGACGCTTGTCGCCGCGGATCTCCGTGAGCTCGGAAAGAAGGCGACGAACACTGTTGACGGCGCGCGCGCCGTGGGCAAACTCATCGGTGAGAAATGTGTCGCCGCGGGTATTAAAACGGTCACGTTCGATCGCGCCGGGTACCGCTATCACGGAAAGGTGAAGGCACTCGCGGAAGGTGCCCGTGAAGCGGGACTCGAATTCTAAACGTATCCACATCATCGTATGGAACAGAACGACAAGCAAAAGAAGCGGAAGCGCATGGGCGGACGCCGCGAGAAGCCGGAGTATGACCAGAAGATGCTCGATCTCGCCCGCGTGACACGCGTCGTGAAGGGCGGGCGCCGGTTCCGGTTCCGCGCGACTTTGGTGATCGGAAACCGCAAGGGACGGGTCGGTGTCGGTGTCGGCAAAGGTGGTGACGTTTCGGATGCGATCCAGAAGGCCTACAACGACGCGAAGAAGAACCTTGTCGACGTCACTCTTTCCAACGGGACGATCGCGTATGACGTCTCCGCGAAGGAGGGAAGCGCGAAATTGCTCCTCAAGCCCGCAAGGGAAGGTCGGGGACTTATCGCCGGTGGTGCGATCCGTGCCGTGGCCGATCTCGTCGGTATCAAGGATATCGTTTCGAAGTCGCTCGGTTCCTCGAACGCACTCAATCTTTCCCGTGCCACGATCAAGGCGCTCAAGAGTCTCGAGGGCGGCGCGGTAAAGCCTCGGACAAAGGAGAAAGTGGCGGCGAAGACCGAGGTAGTCGAAGGTGAGAAGGAAGCGAAGTAAAGCGAATATTATGCAGATCCACAGTCTTTCAGTCCCGAAAAGACCCGGCAAGAAACGCGTCGGCCGCGGCGGACGTCGCGGTAAGACCGCCGGTCGCGGTACGAAGGGTCAGAAATCCCGATCCGGCGCGTCCGTCGACCCTCTCTTTGAGGGTGGTCGTTCCTCGCTCATCGACCGGTTGAAAAAAGTGCGCGGATTCAAGTCGCCGCACGTGAAACGCGCGACCGTGAGCCTTTCGTTTTTGGAGAAACACTTTGAGCTTGGGGAGACGGTGAACCGCGATGCGCTCATCCAGAAGAAACTTTTCTCGCCGAAACAGTTATCGGGAGGTATAAAGGTCGTCGCCACCGGCACGATTTCCAAGAAACTCGTTTTTGATTCGAGAATTCGTTTTTCCGAGACGGCACAGGCGGCCATCGAGAAGGCAGGAGGGACCATCGCGACGGAGTAGTTCCGATATTTCCGTTTCCCATGCTATCATGGCATGGAAGACGTAATCCTTTCCCCTCGGTACCATCATGCTGAAGGCGATCCGACAGATTCTTGCGGTTCCGGAGCTCCGGGAGAAGGTACTCTTCATCCTCGGGGTTTTGGTCGTTTATCGTTTCGCTGCCAATATCCCGTTGCCTGGAGTAGACGTGCTGATGCTTCAGAACCTGTTTGCACAGAACGATATACTTTCCCTTCTCAACGTGTTTTCCGGAGGAGGACTCAAGGGCGTTTCTATCATGCTGCTCGGCGTCGCACCGTACATTTCCGCATCTATCATCATTCAGCTCCTGACGATGGCCGTACCGGCGCTTGAGCGCTACCAGAAGGAGGAAGGCGAGGCGGGTCGTCGGAAATTTTCAATGTGGACCCGTTGGCTCACGGTTCCTCTTGCGGTCGTGCAGGGGTTCGGTATGATCACATTGCTCAAATCACAGGGTGTCGTTCCTTCCCTTACGCCGATCCTGTTCGGTTCCATGATCCTTACCGCCGTGGCGGGGACCGTATTTCTCATGTGGCTCGGGGAACTCATCACTGAGAAAGGATTGGGAAACGGCATATCGCTGCTCATTTTCGCGGGAATCGTCGCGGGCATGCCGGCAGGGGCCTCCCGATTTATCTCGACATGGGACGCATCGCAGATATTTTCCTACCTGCTTTTTCTTATCGTGGCACTCATCATAATCGTCGGTGTCGTGTTCGTGAACGACGGCCAGCGAATCATACCGATTTCGTATGCGAAACGACTCCGCGGGGCGCAGGTCTACGGCGGCGCATCCACGCATTTGCCGTTGCGCGTGAACCAGGCGGGTGTCATCCCGATCATCTTCGCGGTATCGATCATCGTCATCCCGAATATGGCGGCGACGTATTTCGCGCAGGCAAACCTGGGAAAGTGGTCCGATATCGCCGTATCGGTGAACGTATTTCTCCAGAACCCGTGGATCTATTCGGGTCTTTATTTCCTTCTAGTCGTCGTCTTCACGTATTTCTATACCGCCGTCATCTTCGATCCATTCAAGATTGCCGAGAATCTGCAGAAGCAGGGCGGATTCATACCGGGTATCCGCCCGGGTACCGCGACCGCGGAATATCTCGGAAAGATAATCAACCGCATCACTCTTTCCGGTGCCGTCTTCCTGGGAGCAATCGCCGTCATCCCGTCCATCCTGCAGAGTGTCACCAGTATCCAGTCTCTTACTTTGGGCGGCGTTTCCATCCTGATAACAGTATCCGTGGTGATCGAGCTTATGAAACATGTCGAAGGGCAACTCTCGATGCGGAATTACGAGGGATTCTAACGGAAGAATTTTGAATTCTGAATTTCGAAACCGGAACCAGGAGGGAAACAGAATAATTCCGAAAGTTGATCTGAAGGGGGAGGAAACAAAATAATGCCTGAAAATAAGGAAAATAAAGGACCTGTTATCGTTCTGCTCGGTCCGCCTGGCAGCGGAAAAAGCACGCAGGCGGATTTTTTCGTCAAACAATTGGGTGCCGTCCATATCGACATCGGTGGTGCGCTTCGGAACGTGGCGCACGAGGATACCGCGTTCGGCCGGGAGGTGGACGAGATCATCCATGTGCGGAGAGAGCTGGTTCCCGACGATATCGTGCGAGCGGTCTTGGAACGAGAGTTCCGCACGATTCCTCCGGAGAAGCTTGTAATCGTCGATGGGGCTCCCCGAAGTGAGGAGCAGGTCGACGACGTGTTCTCGGTCGTACGGGACGCGGGACGGAAGTTTCTCGGCGCCGTATTCATCGTACTTCCGGTCGAGGAATCCGTTGATCGTATCTCGAAGCGGTATTCCTGCGGCGAATGCGGAAGGAAATTCATACTCGGAACCAATATTTCCGACGCTTTGACTCCATGTCCGGACTGCGGCGGAACAGTCGTACAGCGGCAGGATGATACCGTGGAGGGCGTACGAAAACGTTGGCAGGTTTTTCATGATAATACTTTGCCGGTATTGCGACGCTTCGAACGGAAAGGAGTACTTACCCGCGTATCCGGTCGACAGACATCGGAGGAAATATTCACCCAGATACGGAAAGATTTTGGCATATGAACGACTCCATAAAACGAGATGACGAGCTCGAAAGTCTTCGGGAATCAGGACTGAGGCTGGCGGGAATCATGTCGGAAATACCATCCTTGGCCGTGCCTGGCGTGTCGACGAAAACGATCGGCGATCGCATAGAGGAGATGATCCGGAAGGAGGGCGGGGTACCGATTTTCAAGGGTTACGGTGCCGAGTCGGGACGACCGTTCCCGGCCGCCGCCTGCGTGTCCCTCAATGACGAGGTGGTGCATGGCATCCCTTCTTCCGGTCGCATCCTTCGGGAGGGCGATCTTCTGAAGATCGACATGGGCATGCGGTTCCACGGGATGGTTTCGGATATGGCGCGCACCTTTCCGGTCGGAGCGGTTTCCGCAGATGCGAAAAAGCTTCTTGAAACTACAAAGGAAAGCCTTGATAGGGGGATTTCCAAGATCAGGTCGGGCGCGCGCCTATCGGATTTCGCGCATGCGGTACAGTCGCATGTCGAGGGACGGGGATATTCGGTCGTCCGTGATCTCGTGGGACATGGCGTGGGACGGGAACTTCATGAGGATCCGCAGATACCGAATTATTTCCTGAAGGGGATGGATAACTTTTCCTTCCGAAAGGGAATGTCCGTGGCACTCGAACCGATGGTGAACGCGGGTCATTTCGCTATCAGGGTCGCACCTGACGGATGGACGTACCTGACGAAAGACGGGAGCCTTTCCGCACATTTTGAGGATACGGTCATCGTGACGGAACGTGGCGCGGAAATCGTGACGAGGATACAATAGTCGGAAAGTCCATCAAGTCCGTAAAGTCCGGAAAGCGGGAACAATTTCGAATTTTGAGACGGGAACAGGAAAAGGAATCTTCAATTACAATATACAAGTTTCAACTTGAAAGATTGTTGAATTTACGGGCGTTTTGAATTTACACCCTTTCGACTTCATAGACTGTTTGATTTATGTCGGAAATCTTCGGTGACAATTTTCTCGGCATAGACTGGGGTGCATCGTATATCGGCATCGCGTTTTCCGATGCGGAAACACGTATGGCTTTTGCCGTATGCGCACTGAAGAATGACGGAGCGTTGTTTGATCGGCTCGGGGAACAGTTCAGGATGCGCGAAATCGGTACGGCAGTGATCGGCATCCCGTCGCACGTGAACCGCAGGGAAGCCACCTATGAAGGCGAACGTTTCGGTGACGCGTTGAAAAAAAGATTCCCTTCGGTCGTTGTCGTCTATCAGGACGAGATGTTCACGACGAAGATGGCGGAGGCGAATCTTCGCGAACACGGCATTCGGAATATCTCGCGGTTCGACGATCAAGAAGCGGCGCGAATAATCCTGCAGGAGTGGCTGGGCAAACAATAGTCTGTAAAGTCGAACGTCGGAAATAATTTCGAATTTTGAATTTTGAAATGGGAACGGGAAGCGTCGTAAAATCTGCAAAGCGGAAGCTGTAATCGACAGTGTTTTTGTTCGAAATATTGAAACGGATCACTTTATTAAAGTGGCTTTTATAAAGCAAAAAACCTGGACAACATCAGGGTTTTTTGATATTCGGACCTTTGGAATTTCTGATTTCAGATTCCTGTCAGAGCAGTTCTTCGTGACCCTTTTTTTTCAATTCGGAAATCAAGGACTTGATGTCGGCGGCGCGCTCACGACTCGTGACGAGGAGAGCGTCATCCGTGTCGACGATGACGAGATCGTCGACGCCGAAGATCGCGATGGTCCGCTTGTCGTTCCCGTATACGAGGTTACCGGAACTTTCGAGCTCGACGGACTGCCCCAGTCCGAAGCTGTCGTTCCCGTTCCGATGTTTGAGGAAGTCGAAGAGCGAACTCCATGTCCCGATATCGCTCCATTTGATCGGTGCCGGTACGACGATGAGTGATGTGGACGGAAGTTTTTCCACGAGCATCGGTTCGATCGGTTCGTTCTCGGCACGTCCGTACGCTTCCGGAATCGGAGCACCTTCTTGAATTTCCTTGAGGATACGTGAGAGTGACGGTGAATGCGTATCGATCCAACTGAGCATGGAGTCCGCGGAGAAAATGAAATATCCGGCGTTCCACAAGTATCGCCAGTCGGCGAGATATGCCTCGGCAGTTTTTCGATCGGGCTTTTCCTTGAATTCATCGACGAAGAAGAGTCGATCTGATCCGCTTTCACTGAATTCCGATCCCATTCTGATATAACCGAGCCCAGTATCCGGCGTGGTCGGGTTGATGCCGATTACGGCGAGTTTGTCGGTATGTTCCGCTATCGTTTCTAGGGCCAGTGTGAGGGAAGAAACGAACGCGTCTTCGTTCTCGATAGCGTGATCGGAAGCGATAGTGGCGACGGTCATGCCTGGGAACCGTTTTCCGAGCAGTGCCGCTATGAGTCCGATCGCCGGTCCCGTTCCTTTCGAAGATGGTTCGAGAAGCAGGCGGTCTTCGGAAACTCCCGGTATCAGTTCGAGGATCCGGTCGCGGTATTTTTCACCGCTTGAAAGAAATATCCGGTCTTCCGGCACGATCTGTTTCGCACGGTCATAAGTTTCCTCGAGAAGTGTTTTTTCCGAGACGAACGACTGGAACTGTTTGGGTGAATCCTTTCGTGAAAGCGGCCATAGGCGAGTTCCGGAACCGCCCGCCATGATGACGATGGCGAGATCAGAATTCCGCTCCTTCGATCCGGTCATAGTATTGGTCGAAAAGGTTAGTGTTTTCCTGTCGACAGGATAGGGGAAAATCGGAGGAAAAACAAGGAGACGTACGGAATTCCAACACGTATGAATTTTCCTTTTTTTATGCTATGATATCGGTGATGCAACAGTCTTTTAGCCGCCCGTATGCCTGAAACAGCGAGCAGTGGGATCGGATTCGTTTCCGGCTCCCCCGGTACGAGAAAAAGTCGCTTTTTCAACAAGAAAAATCTTCTGGTTCTCGGACTCATCCTGCTTTTTTTGGCGGGCGTTTTCGTTTGGCGGTTCATCAGTCAGAACATGATCGGTAAAGGACCGACCCAGGCGGCTCCTATCGTCGCCAAACCGCAGGGGCCGGTCACGGCTCCGGACCCGACCCCCGCACTTCCGATGCCTTCGCAGGCGGCATATCAGAGTGAGAATTTCCGTGTCGGGGAGATCGCTATCGGCGGCGAGTTCGGGCTCATCGTTCCGGAAACGGATCCGACTCCGCTCGCGATATCTTCGGTGCGTGGCGAGGCGTTCTCGGAAAAGAAGAAAAATTCCGCACAGCTCGTCATTACCTGGGAGACGAACAAGCCCGCCGTTTCCGAGATTTCCTACGGGAAAAGCGTCGGACAGGCGGACGGGGTCATACGGGAGGAGGAATACGGGACGAATCACAGTGTGGTCATTCCGGATCTCTCCCAGGCATCCACGTATCTGTATCGGATTTCCGTACACGACAAGTGGGGGAATTCGACTGAAAGCGATCCGTATGCGGTCTATACCGGAGCGCGAGACATCTCCTTGTTCGATCTTATGGCGGGTGCGCTCGGAGACGTTTTCGGATGGGCGGTGAAGAAATGATCAGGCGGTCGTTCCGAGGGCCGATGGTACTATTCCGTTCATGCCGAAAGCGAGAGGCGGTCTGGTTTTCAACTCTGTCGAGCCGGGAACGACGATTCGTGACAGCTGGAAAATTTGCGACTGAAGAGGTATCATTCGGGAAGAGATTCCCGCCGTGGGAATGTGTTCGATGGATGTGAACGGAGAGGACCGGTTGTATTTTTTCGAAGCCGTCTTTAATGAACGGGCGTATCGGTACAATCATTGATTCACAGGTTTTTGTCTGTTAATTTCCTGAAAAATACGAAGGCAACCGTTTTCGCCTCATGTGTTCTCGTGATGGTATTTTTTTCGTTCCCCGGCTTCGCTTATGCCGCCGATCGGTACTGGGTCGGAGGAACCGGCGACTGGGACGCTTCGACCACGACCCACTGGTCGACTTCATCCGGCGGCGGCGGCGGGGCCAGTGTGCCGACGATCGCCGACAATGTCTATTTCAATTCGGCCTCGAATGCGACCGCCTACACGGTAACGGTTACCGCCTCTGTGTATGCCAAGGACTTGACGATGGCGAATCCGGCATCCGGCGTGATCACGTTCGCGGGGAGTTCCGCATTGTCGGTCGGCGGTAGCCTTACATTCGCGTCCGGTATGACGAACAGCTATACGGGCCCGATTACTATGACAACGCCGTTTGTGAAAAGTGTCTCTGCACAGGATTCACGCCCATACGGTCTCGTTTTCAGTTCCGACGGCACGAAGATGTATATGATCGGAGATGTGAACGATACCATTTACCAATATTCCCTGGGTACCACATGGGATGTCTCGACCGCTACGTACGCCTCACTCTCCAAGCGCGTATCGGCTCAGGACAATTATCCGAAAGGTCTCGCGTTCAGTTCCGACGGCACGAAGATGTATGTCATGGGGGATTACAGCGTCTATCAGTATACGCTCGGCACCGCCTGGGATGTCTCGACCGCTACGTACGCGTCGGTCGAAAAGAGCGTCACGTCCCAGACTTCCGATCCACAATATGTCGTTTTCAGTTCCGACGGAACGAAAATGTATGTGGCTGGCTATCCGAACAGTAAGAAAGTCTACCAATATGCGCTAGGCACCGCGTGGGATCTTTCGACGGCTGCGTACGCCTCGATTTCCAAGGATGTTTGGGAGTTAGATGATTGGCATGCAAAAGGTAGCATCGCTTTCAGTCAGGATGGAACGAAGATGTATGAGATATCCGCCGGCAGTAGGGCCGTGAACGAATATACCCTGGGTACCGCTTGGGATATTTCCACAGCGACATATGCGTCGCTTAGTAAAGACGTTTCATTGCAAGACTATTCCCCATACGGAATCGCGTTCAGTCAGGATGGGACGAAGATGTACCTGGTGGGCGGCGGCGGAAACGTGGTTCAATATGCTCTTTCCACCGCGTGGAACGTTTCCACGGCCTCAGTTTCTTCCTCTCTCGGTACTATCACTTCTAACGGCGTCGCTTTGGTGAGCTCCATCAGTTTTGACGGGTCTGGGGGAAGTTGGCGTTTGCAGGATGCTTTATCAACGACTGGAACGATTGCATTGACGAGCGGGGCTCTTGATACGAACAGCCAATCTGTGAGTTCGTATGCGTTTGTGGCATCGACTGGCGCCAAAACCCTTTTTCTTGGTTCTTCTACTTGGTCTCTGACCGGAAACGGTGCTACTATCTGGAATTGGAACAAAGCCAACTCTTTCATGTCAGGGAATTTTGGCACTGTCGCTGCCACGTATTCCGGTTCAACCGGTACGCGGACCTTTACCATGTCGGACGAGCCGAATAATCCGAGCCTTTCCATAAGTGCCGGCGCGGATACGATCAGCATATCTCCCTCTACGTACCTCAACAATCTTTCCTTTTCGGGCTTCTCTGGAACCTGGTCTTCGTCCTACGATCTGTCCTTGTGCGGTAACCTGACTCTCGGATCGGGAATGACGAACAATAGCACCTCCACGGTGACGTTTGTCGCGACTTCGTCGCGACCGGCGACGAACTGGTCGTACGGCGTGACATTCAATTCCGACGGTACAAAAATGTATAAGATGGCAAGAGACTCCGGTAATGTCCTGCAGTATTCGTTATCCACCCCATGGGACATCACTACGGCCTCGTATTTCACGAAGTCGAGAACGGTCTCGCCATGGAGCTCCCAGGTGAATGTCTTTTTTAAGTCGGATGGTATGAAAATGTTCGTACTTGGCGGTGATGGAATAGTCCGTCGATATTCTCTCGGAACCGCATGGGATGTCTCGACCGCGACCGACGATTTGATTTCAAAGGCTGTTTATGCCGAGGACAGTAATCCAAGGTCCGTTTCAATCAGTTCCGATGGTACGAAGATGTACGTCTTGGGTGTCAATACCGACACGGTCTATCAGTATTCTCTCGGAACCGCATGGGATGTCTCGACGGCAATCTACTCCGGAACTTCGCTAAGCAGCGGTTTAGCCTTTAATTTTGTCATGGCTCCCGATGGAACGAAACTCTATATCGCCGGATATAGCGGAACCATAACCGAATACTCCCTCGGTACCGCCTGGGACATTGCGACCACTACGCTTACGGCGTCCAAGAGTGTATCGGCCCAAGCCGCCAATCCTCTCGGTATGGCCATGGGCTCGGACGGATCGAACATGTACGTATCGGACGGATATAATATTTTTCGATATTCCCTTTCATCCGCCTGGGACGTCTCGACTGCGTTTTTTGTCGAACTTCCTTCGCCGAAGTCGATAACCAGCAACGGAAAACAATTGAAGGGCTCGGTCATATTCAACGGCAGTGGGGGGAGTTGGCAGTTGGCGGATGCTTTCGTTACGACCGGTACCGGACTCACGTTGACCAAAGGAACATTCGATCCGAACGGGGTGGGTGTCAGTATGACTGGTTCCGGGACGGCCGTAGTTTCGGGGGCATTCTCGTTTTATGATTTTACCCGTATCGGAACGGCCGTAACGACGGACGCGGTGTCCTTCGATTCGAATATTTCCGTATCACATACGCTGACGCTGTCGGGAAATAGCGGGACGAACAAGCTTGCTGTCAGGAGCAGCGCGTCGGGGGTACAAAGGGCGGTAACCGCCGCCGCGGTATCGCTCAGTGACGTCAAATTCCGGGATATCGATGCCGACGGCGCGGCGATCCCGTGGACCGGTACCGCAATTATCGATCTCGGCAACAATCTTGATATCACGTTTACCGCTATAGTAAGCGTATATTGGGTCGGGGGATCGGGTAACTGGTCCGATGCTGCGAACCATTGGTCCGCCTCGTCGGGCGGTGCTCCCGGGGCGGGCAATCTTCCGGCTTCGGATGTGAATGTCATTTTCAATTCGGCGTCCAATACGATCGCGTATGCGGTGACGGTGGATTCGTCGGCGAACTGCCGTGATATGACGATCGGTAATCCCGCGTCCGGCGTCGTGACGCTGGCCGGAAGCTCGGCGCTTTCGGTCGGGGGCAGTCTGACGCTCGCATCCGGAATGACGAATAACTATACCGGCTCTATCACGTTCGGGTCCGCGGCTGCCGGGAAGACGGTGACGTCCAACGGCGCCGGTCTTTCGAGTGCGGTCACGTTCAACGGTGTGGGCGGAAGTTGGCAGCTGCAGGACGCCTTTTCGACGACGGGTGTCGTGACCTTGACGAACGGGACGTTCGATACGAACGGCCAATCCGTTCATTCCTCTACGTTCACGACTTCAAGCGGTACCAAGACGCTGACGCTCGGTTCCTCCACTTGGACCCTGACCGGTAGCGGCACGACCCTTTGGAACTGGAGCACCAGCACGGCCACCATGTCCGCGAATACCGCAACCATCGTGGCCTCCTACTCCGGCGGAACCGGCACCCGGACGTTCACGATGGGCCAGGATACGGACAATCCCAGCCTCTCTGTCTCCGCCGGTTCCGACACGGTCATTATCTCCTCCGCTTATCTTAATAATCTTTCCTTCTCCGGTTTCTCCGGGATATGGTCCTCCTCTTCCGGTGCGCTTTCCATTTATGGCAATCTGATGCTCGGATTCGGAATGACGAACAACAATACCGCCACGCTGACGATGGCCGCGACTCCTGGGAGAAGAATTAATGAAGATTCTATGCCAATGGCCGTCGCTTTCAGTTCCGACGGCACGAAGATGTATGTGGTAGGGTTCTCGTCAGATGTCATTTATCAGTATGATCTCGGCGTCGCGTGGGATACCACCAGCGCTACCTATGGGTCGGTTTCTAAAAGCGTCCTTGCACAGGATACATCCCCGACTCAGGTTTCATTCAGTTCGGACGGTACGAAGATGTATGTCTTGGGATCCTATACCAATACCGTCTATCAGTATTCCCTCGGCACCGCCTGGAATATTTCTACGGCTTTGTATTCGACGTCTGTATTCGTCGAACCACAGGATACTGATCCCAATGGTGTCGCTTTCAGTTCCGACGGTACCAAGATGTATATGACAGGATATACCAATAAGGCCGTCTATCAGTATTCACTTGGCACTGCCTGGGACGTATCCACGGCTACGTACGCCGCGCTTTCCAAGAGTGTTGCGATGGAGGACAGTTCTCCACAAGAAACCATCCTCAGCTCCGACGGTTCGAAGATGTATATGCTTGGAGGTAACAATGAAACCGTGTATCAGTATTCCCTCGGCACCGCCTGGAATGTCTCCACCGCGACTTATTCTTCGGTTTTCAAATATGTCTCGTATCAGGATTCAAGTCCTGAGGATATCGTTTTCAGCGCTGATGGTTCGAAGATGTATATGCTCGGAAGTAACGGTGATACTATTTTTCAGTATGCCTGCTCGAGTAACTGGGACGCTTCCAGCGCGTCGCTGATAAGCGTCACAAAGACGATTACGAGCAACGGGAGGGCGCTTTCTAGTGCGGTCGTTTTTAACGGAGACAACGGCCGGTGGCAGCTACAGGATGCCTTCTCAACGACGGGTGTCGTCACGCTGGGAAGTGGGACGCTTGATACGAACAGCCAGTCGGTAAGTTCCTCGGCGTTTTCTACGGCGTATAGCACGGTGATGCTCGTTCCCGGTTCCTCCACCTGGACCCTGACCGGTAATAACGCGACTCTTTGGAACTGGGATACATACTATGCCACCATGTCCCCAAACACCGCCACCATCGTGGCCTCCTACTCCGGCGGAACGGGCACCCGGACGTTCACCATGGCGCAGGAGCGGAATAATCCCAGTCTCTCAGTTTCTGCTGGTTCCGACACGGTCATCATCTCTTCTGCCTATCTTAACAACCTTTCCTTCTCCGGTTTTTCCGGAACGTGGTCTTCCTCTTCCGGCACACTTTCCATCTACGGCAATCTGACGCTCGGATCCGGAATGACGAACAACAATACCGCCACGCTGACGATGGCGGCGACGTCCGGTAAGAGCGTCGCCGCGCAGGACTCGTCTCCCTTTGGCATCGTTTTCAGTTCCGACGGTACGAAGATGTACGTGACGGGCTCGTCGAACGATCGCATCTATCAGTACGTCCTCGGTACTGCGTGGGACGTTTCTTCCGCATCGTACCTGACGTATAAGAACGTCGCGTCACAAGATACGAGTCCCGAGGCCGCAGCGTTCAGTTCGGACGGAACGAAGATGTATGTTGTGGGCAATGCCAATGATACCGTCTATCAGTACTCCTTACACATTGCCTGGGATGTTTCCTCCGCATCCTATCTGACATCCAAGAGCGTCGCGGCACAGGATGCGAGTCCTGAGGCCGCAACGTTCAGTTCCGACGGCACGAAGATGTATCTGCTTGGAGGGATGAACAATACGGTTTACCAGTATACGCTTGGTACCGACTGGGACGTATCCACGGCGACCTACTCGGTCTCGGAAAGCGTTCTGTCACAGGACAATGGGACGGTGAGCTTTGCGTTCAGTTCCGACGGTACGAAAATGTATGTGATGGGAACGACGAGTGATACCGTGTACCAGTATACGCTCGGTACCGCCTGGGACGTATCCACGGCTACGTACGCCGCGCTTTCCAAGAATGTCGCTTCGCAGGATACCGGTATCGACGGCACGACGTTCAGTTCCGACGGTACGAAGATGTTCATGGCGGGCAATACTCCCGATACGATCTATCAGTATGTCCTTTCCACACCTTGGAACATCTCTTCCGCGGCGCTTTCCGTCGCATCAAAAACGATAACTTCCAACGGGGGGCCTTCCATCGGCAACATTGTCTTTGATGGTATCGGCGGTGTCTGGCAACTCCAGGATAATTTTTCCGTCGGTACCGCGAACACGTTGACCCTTACCAACGGCACCTTTGACGATAACGGCAAGGATGTCTCCGTCGGCCATTTCGCATCGAGTGGTTCGACCTCCCGGGCCATCTCCAAGGGCGTCGGGACCTGGTCGCTTACCGGTACCGGTACGGTCTGGGATATGTCCACGGCGACCAATCTATCCATCGTCGATTCCGGAACGATCAAGCTGACGAATAACTCCACGTCCGCTAAGGCTTTCTCTGGCGGAGGGAAAGCATTTCACAATTATTGGAATGCCACACAGGGAACGGGGACTGTTACGATTTCCGGGTCCAACGGGTTTTTCAACTTCCGGTCCGATGCGGGGAGGACGAACCTGTTCACCGCGGGGACGACTCAGACACTCGATACGTTCACGGCCAACGGTACGGCGGGAAATCTGATCGTTCTCGGCAGCACCTCTTCCTCGCCGTTTTTCTTCGCAAAGGCTGGAAACGGGTACATATTGGCTTCCTATCTTTCAATCAGCTATTCGACGGTCACGCCTGCGCCGGGCGTATGGTTTGCCGGAACGACCTCGACCAATGGTGGGAATAATTCCGGATGGTCATTCACATCTTCGGTCCCGTTAACGAAAAGCGTTCAGGGATCGGTGAAGTTCGATGGCAAATTTCAGATGCGATAACGCCGGATCGCAGCGGGGACATGGTACTGCTCCGGGAGGGATAATGACGTTTCCATATGGGGCGCTTCCCTCGGGTTGTCGGTGGGTTTCGAAATTCTTTGGTCACGTTTTCGAACGTCATCGCGAGTTTTTTTCAGAGACGGTCCCGGGGTCCGGATACGGCATGGACAACTTCCGAAAATCATGATTGCAAGAATCCCAAAACGCTTTGAGAAAAAGCGTTTTTTATGATAAAATGCAGAGGTAGCGGAACCCCGATATTTTTGTCGGGGATGGTACCTATATGACGGAATATGTAACACAAAAAACCTGGAAAATTCTCGTACCCTTCCTCGTCGCGATAATGAGCGCGGGGATGCACCTATGGTGGCAGGCGGGCCTGCAACCGGTTTTTGCGCAGTCTCTCGATCAGATTAACGTCTCACTTTCCGTTTTTGACGCCAAGAACGAAGCCGTGAATGGAACGTTCCAGGTCCGCTTCGCGATTTATAACGCGGATCGGACACTCGCATCCTCATCCGATGCGTCCGGAAAGATCTGGGAAGAGACGAAACAGGTCGAGGTACGGAACGGAATCATCCGGACTTCACTCGGTGATACGAACGTCCTCCCTGCGGGACTGTTTTCCGATGTGTCTCGGGACTATTTCCTCGGCGTGCGGATCGATCAGGATTCGGAAATGATTCCTCGCAAGAAAATCTCGTCGGTGCCATCGGCACTGAATGCCCTTACCGCTTCCGATGCGGCGTCGCTCGGCGGAAAGGTTGTGGGTACGAAATCGGGTGATATTCCGGTTCTCGGGTCAGGTGGCAAGGTCGATATAAATCTTCTTCCGACCGGAACCGGAACCAAACAGCTCGTTTTGGGGAATGACGGACGACTTCACGGTCAGAACACCGATACGGGAACAGACGCCACATCCTTCGTGGTGGGTTCAAGCGTCGGACTCGGCACCTCGAATTTCGACCTTTCCGTTTCGAACGCGTCCTCAAAACCGACCCTTCGCTTCGATTCGTCAGCCAATGTCTGGAAACTCTCAAACGACGGTTCATCATTCAGCCAGATTCTTACCGGGTCTTCCGGCGCGTTCCTTGCCCTCTCTGGGGGTACGATGACGGGGGATATCGCTTTCAATGCCGGTCAGACATTCGGTGGCGCGACCCTTTCCGAACTCGGCTACCTTTCGGGATCGACCGGCAATATCCAGTCGCAGCTCGATGCCAAGGCGGGCGCAACACATGTACATGCGGCCGGGGATATCACTTCCGGAACATTCGACGTGGTACGGGGAGGGACGGGGCATTCGGCGTATGTCGTGGGCGATATTCTTTACGCGAGCGGTACGGCGACATTGTCGACACTTCCGGTCGGTGTCGAGGGTGAGTGTCTGGTCGTGTCTGGTGGTATCCCTGTGTGGGGTGCCTGTTCCGGCTTAGGTGGTAGTCTGCACGGTCTTCTCTCCGCGACCCATTCGGATACGGCGACCGGTATCGTTTCCCGCGGCGCGCTTATTACCGGGCAGGGTGTGAGCGCGAAATGGACTGCACTTTCACTTGGCGCGATCGGAGAAGTTTTGCGTTCGAACGGAACCGATGCCCTTTGGGCGCAGTTGACCGGATCCGATGTCGGTCTCGGCAGCGTCGAAAACGTCGCGCTTTCCACATGGGGCGGTTCGGCGAATCTTGCCACCGTCGGAACTGTGACTTCCGGTACCTGGAGCGGGAGCACTATCGGCGCGACGCACGGAGGCACGGGACTTACTTCTTCGGGTGCGGCTGGTAATATCCTCCGTTCGGACGGTACTGGATGGACCAGCTGGACTCCGACATATCTCACCTCCTTCTCCGAGGCCGATACCCTCGCCACCGTCACGGGACGCGGCGCCACCACCGCGGTCGCCTCGTCCTTCACTGGCGGTGCCACGATCCGTTCCCTCACGG
>JAAXTX010000016.1 GCA_013336285.1 Candidatus Moraniibacteriota bacterium
GGTCGTCCGGTTGCCTTCCTTGTTTTCCACGATCGACGGGCTTCCGCCTTCGACGATAGCCATCGCCGAGTTCGTCGTCCCGAGATCGATTCCCAATATCTTTGCCATATGATTGCAGTTACGTTTTTTTACTTTGATTACGTATGGAATTACTTCGTGGATACCTTTGCAGCCCTCACTACCTTTCCGCCGATCTGATAGCCTTTCTGAAGCACTTTGGCGATTTTGTGACCCTTGTCTTCAGCGTTTCCCTCTTCGGATTCATCCGACAGCGCCTCGTGTCTGCTTGGGTCGAACGGATCCCCTTCCTTGGCATCTACGGCGGTCACGCCGTGCTGGGCAAGCGTATCTTCCAATTGCTTCTCTATATAGCCGATACCTACGACCCATGGACTGTCCTTCGATTCCTCGGGCACGTGCGACGCGGCGGCATGGAAGTTGTCGAGCACCGGGATCAGGTCGTTCAGCAGTCGTTCCACCAGATACTGTCCCATCTCTTTCTGCGAAGCCTCCTGCCGCTTCTTGTAGTTATCAAAGTCCGCCAGGCAACGTTTCCATCCGTTCAGAGCCTCGTGTTCCGCCAGATATGCGCGATAGTTTTCGAGTATGAGCGGCGTGCCACCCCCAAGGTCGAGCTGCTCCGTTTCCGATAGCGTGTACCATCCGTACTCCCCGGTATATTCGTCATTGAATTTCACGTCGTCGTCCTCGCCCTCGTATCGGCAAAGGAAATCGAGGAATACCATGTGTCGGCCGGTATAGTGGCCTTTGTCGGTGATATAGTCCGAAAATCTGAGCTGGTCGATAATGGTAACCTCGATACCGGCCTCCTCACGCGCCTCACGCTTCACCGCATTCTCGACCGTCTCACCGAAATCGACATGCCCGCCGAATATGACATATTTGCTGTCCCACTTGACCCCCTTCGCGAGCAAAACTTTTCCCTCGCGGTTAAGAATCAGGGATCCGACGATCGTCTCGGGGACATTGCCGTATCGCGCAACGGTTTTCGATTCGACGTATTCCTTTGCCATGATGACCGCATCGCGCTTGTCGGCCTCGTATCCCTTGTCGGAAAGCTTCGCGATAGCCTCGTCCGGCGTCAGCCACTCGTGAGCCGAATGTTCCGCAGGATCTGTCTTCACTTCGGTATCTTCCGTAAAAGCCACGAATCGGAACTTCTGTACGGAAGATCCGTCGTCCCCTTTGAATACCGCGAATGTCGGCAGTGGAGCGGTATCGGTGACGGTAAGACCGGTTTCCTCCAATACTTCACGCCGCACCGTCTCTTCCGGCGTCTCTCCGGGATCCACGTGCCCGCCGGGCAGGTCGCGTTTTCCGGGTCCCCGCTTGTCACCTTTCGCCCGGGTCAGCAGCAACACCCTCCCGTCCGGTCCGAATAGCACCGCCTTGGCGGTTATCCTAAACAGTGCGTCACTATTTGCCGCCGATTCGTCGTCATGTTTGGCATCCTGGTGTTTGGTCATATCGTTTTTCGGTTGCGTGTTATGTTTCTCGGTTATCGTATGAATATGGCTATCACGAGCGATGCGGAAAGGAGTTTTCGCATGTGCTCGAGCAGTGATTTGTTCTTGGCATACTTCATGCGTTTCGGACCTATGATCGCGAGGATTCCCCGGCCATCCTCGTTCTCGTATGGTGCGACCATCATGGAGCAATTCGAGATCTCGGCGATGGGATTCTCCTTACCGATGAAGATGCGTGTCTCGTCCGGTCCGAGGTCCCGGAGCACGACGTCGAATTTTTCATCGAGCGAGTCGAGCGTTTCCACAAGACGGCACAACTCATCAAGCTCCCGAAATTCGGGGTTCTCCAGGAGTTCCTTCATCCCGAAATCGTAGAGCTCATCCTTGTCCGTGAGGCCGGCGACGGCAAGATTGCCGGAAAGCGCGGAAAGGAGCTTCGCGGTGCTGCGGCCGAGTCGGGCGTGTTTCGCACGAAGCGTGAGCAGTTCCTTCTGCATCCGTTTCTGATCGGCGATGGAGAGCGTTTCGTCGGACATGATCTCTTCCACGAAATATCGGAATCCGTCGTCCGTCGGGATGCGACCGGCCGACGTGTGCGGCTGATAGAGGAAGCCGGCCTTTTCCAGGGCGAGCATGTCGTTGCGGAGTGTTGCCGAGGACACGTCGAACCCGTACTGCTCCATCAGAAGCTGTGATCCTACCGGCGTGGCGGTCTTGCTGTATTCCTCGACGATGGCGGCGAGGACGTTTTTCTGCCTGTCGTTCATAGGATGACAGTCCGTAAAGTCTATAAAGTCAGAAAGTCTATAAAGCGGTAACCGATATCGTTCAGATACAGTATAAAACCTCGTTTAGCACTCGTCAAGTGTGAGTGCTAAACCGATGAAACCGGTGAAGTTGATAATAAAACGGGACCGGACAAAAAACGAAGGAGAGACAGATGTCTCTCCTTTGCGATTCATATCCGCTCAAGCAATCTCGATCTGGGCCGTCTTTCTGATTCGCGACTTCGTGACCGGCAGATCCAGAAGTTCCTTCAATTCACTCAGTCCGTGGAAGGATTTCAGCTCGCGATGGGGATCGTCGGGAATTTCCGGTCTGACATCGAATATGCGGTCGTGGTTGCTGCGCTCCGGTTTCTTCCCGACCTTTTCAAGGGTTCGATCGTCGCGGAAGCGATACAGCGTGTTCGGATTGACCTCTTCTATGTTCGAATCGATCTTGGCCGAGCAGATTTTCCAGGCTTCCTCATCGCTTGTGGCATAAAAAACGTAGTGGCGCGTGAGACTTCCGCTGGTCCATCGACCGGTAGTATCGTACGCGACGGCGAAATAGAGCCGGTAGTTCAATTCCTGCTGTTCTATCCGATTCATGATATCCTCCTGGCCGAAGCCGTTTATCGTTGCGAAGTTGTGAACGTTCGGGAAACGTCGAATAATATCAGATAATCTTTCCCCTGTCAATCTTTTCCGGTACGGGATCGTATCCGCCGGGATTCCAGGGATGGCAGCGTGAAATACGTTTAAGTCCGAGCCAGCCGCCGCGAATAACACCGAACCGATCGATCGCCCGATACGTGTATTCGGAACAGGTCGGGTGAAATCTGCATGCGCCACCGGGAGCGATCTTGCCGAGAACGCCGTGATCGAGCGACAGTGTCTTTTGGTATACGCGGATGAGAAAAAGAATCGATCGTTTCATACGTAGCTATGTTAACCCGTGAACGTGTCAACTGAGAAATATATATCGTTCGTTCTGACCATGGTACGCCGTGCCGTCTTGGTTGTAAACGTAAAGGCTGATATAATAAAGACAAACGAACACCGAAACGGATATGGAAATCGTCAAATCGAAACACCTCGTCTGGCTTGATTTCGAGAACCCCAAGCAGACGGACATCAGCTTCATCCAGGAGAACTTCGATATCCATCCCTTGGCGATCGAGGAACTCATGACGCCGACCTATCACCCGAAAGTCGTCCAGTATGACGGTTGTCTTTTCTTGTCTATCCATATCCCCCTCTTCGATGCGGTGTCCCGCACGACGTATCCCGGTGAACTCGATATCATCCTCACACGGGACGCCCTCATCACCTCGCACAAGTTCCCTATTTACCAGCTCACCGGTCTCCTGCGGGAACTGAACGAAAGTAAAACGAAGCGTGAAGAGTTTTTTTCCAAGACGCCCGCGCACCTTTTGTATCATATCCTGGATGTCCTTCTCAATTCCTGCTTTCCCCGGCTGCATCACGTCATGGAGAAACTCGACCATATCGAGGAAGAGGTCTTCGCAGGCCACGAGAAGGAAATGGTGATCGAGATTTCCATCGTGAAACGCGATATCCTGAATTTCCGTCGCACCCTCAAACCGCAGCGCTCCATACTGGATTCACTCTCCCAGAAGGAACACCCGTTCATTCCTTTCGAATTGAAGCTTTACTTCCAGGATATGATCGGTACGAATATTCGTATCTGGAACATATTGGAAAGCGCCAAGGAGACCATAGAGGCTTTGGAGGCCACGAACAACTCTCTTCTTTCGAACAAGCTCGACATGACCATGAAGGTTCTCACTATCTTCAGTGCCGTATTGCTCCCTATCACGCTCTATTCCAACGTCATGGCGATGAGTGCGACCATACCGCTGTCTCATAATCCTAACGCGTTCTGGATCCATTCCGGAGTCATGCTCATAGTAGCCTTCTTCACTATCTTTGTCTTCAGGTTAAAAAAGTGGTTCTAGGGTCGATCTCACGTCATACGATTGAAAGGGCCTTGATAAGGCCTTTTTTTCATGGTATCTTTTCCGTATACTCATTTTTCTGTTTTTGTTCGATTTTTTCAAAATCGTTTTTGATTTTCGACTTTGGACTTGAAGGACTATTTGACTCAGACGTATGCGCTTCCACAACACCCTCACGAGGAAAAAAGAGGAATTCGAGCCGCTCGTGCGCGGCAAGGTCAACATGTATACCTGCGGACCGACGGTCTACGACTTCGCGCACATCGGCAATCTCCGTGCGTACGTCTTTTCCGATACGATCCGGCGGCTCCTGGAGCACGACGGATACGAGGTGAGGCATATCAAGAACATCACCGACGTCGGCCACCTGACGGAAGACGACCTGGCCCAGGGAGACTCCGGCGAGGACAAGGTGGAACGGCGGGCCAAGGCCGAAAAAAAGACTCCCGAGGAAATAGCACGGTTCTACGAGGATGCGTTCCATGAGGATGAGGAATCGATGAACATCCTGCCGGCACAGTTTTTCCCCCGTGCGACGGCTCATATCCCGCATATGATCCGGATGATCCAGGTCCTGATCGAAAGGGGCCACGCATACGAGGTGAATGGCAATGTCTTCTATGACGTGACATCCTTTCCTGAATACGGGAAGCTTTCCGGGAACACGCTCCACAAACTCAAGACCGGAGCGCGGCTTGAGGAACACCCTGACAAGCGGAATCCGTGGGACTTCGCTCTCTGGCTTGCGGCGCCGAGGGAACACCTGATGAAATGGCCGTCACCGTGGGGCGAGGGGTACCCCGGTTGGCATATCGAGTGTTCGGCGATGAGTCTCGAGTATCTCGGGGATACGCTGGATATTCATACCGGAGGCGAAGATCATATCTTCCCCCATCACGAGGCCGAAATCGCCCAGTCCGAGGGTACGACCGGGAAGCCCTTTTCCCGTTTCTTCATGCACGAGCGACATATCCTCGTGGACGGACAGAAGATGTCGAAGTCCAAAGGGAATTTCTACACGTTGTCCGATATCGTGAGAAAAGGATTCTCCCCGATGGATCTCAGGCTGCTTTATCTGTCCGCGAATTACGGTAGCCAGATGAATTTCACCTGGGACGCGCTTGCCCAGGCGAGAAAAAACAGGGAGACGCTTTTTTTGGCGCATGAGCGCTTGTCGGACGCGGGTGATAAGGAAGGACAGGATATCGTTATGGAAGCGAAGGAAGCGTTTCTTTCCGCGATGCGTGACGATCTCAATACGCCGCTCGCACTGTCGGCGTTGCTTGGCTCAGTGAATCGGATAAACGCGGCTCTCGACAAGAACGAAGCGATCGATACGCGCGTCGCTCGCATCTTCCTCGATGAGGCACTCGAGCTTTTCGGTATCCGTTTTGAAAAGAAGATCATCTCCGACGATGTTCAGAAACTCATCGCGAGACGGGAACAGGCCCGGAAAGACAAGGACTTCGCGCTCGCCGACTCGCTCCGTGACGAAATCGCCGCCCTCGGCGTCGAGGTCCGCGATTCCGTATCGGCGAAAGACCTGCCGACGGAATAAAGCTCCCTCTCAGCAATAAAAAAACGAGCAACCGCTATGTGCGCGATTGCTCGTATGTCGTGAGGCCTGACCTATGCTTCCTGGGTAATAGGGCTGAGGAAAATTTTTGCGGCGTCGATCATGTTGAGGGTCAATTCTGTCGCTTCGACGATGGCGCCCGAAATGATCTCGCCAAGACCTGAAAGGATCGTCTCGACGATGCCGCCTTCCTCTGACAGAGAAGTCAGTTCGACACTTCCTTCGTCAGTGTACTTCGCAAACAGATAGCGGCGAAGCGCGATGAGGTCGGAAACGTCGGTGGACTGAATCACGGCAGAGAACCTCGGCTCTCCGACGATAGATTCGAAAAAGATATAGCCCTCGGCTTTCCGATACTTCACTCTCATCGGTTGCTTATCGCCATATTCTTTTTGGTTCCTTGCCGGCATATCGGTATAATGGTGAGCGTAGCTCAACGCCGATTCCTCCGGAAGGACATATTCGGCGTGCGGTTCCACAAGAAACGCAAGTTTTTTTGAGTTGCCACGCTTGTCGATTTCGACATATGTACCGAGACTGGACATACAAACCTCCTTTGTTCCGCCCGGAGTGGTCCCCGGATCGGACAATTTATTGGTAAGATGCTTACCGTGCCAGCATGGAGCCAATCTCCAAGTGACTTTAAATTTTAGCATAAAATATAGCTTCTGTCAAATGTAAATTTTGGCTTATTAAAGAAAAGTCAAGCAGTATTCACTTGCCGATTTGACGAATCCTTATAACGTCACGCCGCTTGATAATCGCAAGCGTCTTTCGAAAAGCGGAACTTCTCATCCGCGGCTATTTCGTGGTCGTTTGGACTACGGAGCGGAATAGAGCGGATGTAAGGAACGATTCGCATCATGTCACGAAAGCTTTGTCAACCGGTTTCCAGTATGATGATTCCGTAGTAGAATGGAGTACGCTATGGCATCAAAACAGGATCATCTTCGAATTCCCCCACACAACGTCGAGGCCGAACAATCGGTTCTCGGCGCTCTTATGCTCGACAAGGACGCGATCATAAAGGTCGCGGACCTCATTCGTCCCGGAGATTTTTATAAGGGAGATCACGATATCATCTTCGAGACGATGCTCGAACTCTACGAAGAGCGCGAACCGATCGATGTTCTGTCACTCGCGAATAAATTGGAGGAAAAGGGGAAACTCGACGCCGTCGGAGGATCCGGATACCTGGCATCTCTCGTGAATATCGTCCCATCCGCGGCCAATGTCACCCACTATGCGAAAGTCGTGCAGAAGAAGTCGCTGCTTCGACGGCTCATTTCCGCTGCTTCGACCATCGTCGAGATGGGATACAACGCGGAGGATGACGTCCAGAAGGTGCTCGATGACGCGGAACAGAAGCTGTTCGCTGTGTCGCAGAAATACATAAAACAGGATTTCGTTCCGATAAACACCATTCTCGAGGAGGCGTTCAACCGTATCGACGAACTCCACAAGAGCGATAAGAACCTGCGCGGAGTAGCCACGCACTTTACGGATCTCGACAACAAGCTCTCCGGCCTTCAGAACTCCGACCTTATCATCCTTGCGGCGCGTCCCGCCATGGGTAAGACGAGTTTCGCACTCGATATCGCGAGACAGGTCGGTGTATACGGCAAAGTGCCGGTCGGCATATTCTCACTCGAAATGTCATCCGATCAGCTGGTCGATCGTATGATCGCCGCACAATCCGGCGTGGACCTGTGGCGGCTCCGTACCGGAAAACTCAGTACGGAGGGCGAAGGAAACGACTTTCAGCGGATCGGCGAGGCGATCGGAATTCTTTCCGAGGCACCTATCTTCATCGATGATACGTCGTCGGCGAACATCATGGAAATGCGCACCATGGCGCGTCGTCTGCAGGCGGAACACAAACTCGGCCTCATCATCATCGACTATCTTCAGCTCATGGAAGGTCGTTCCCGCGGCGGTGACAACCGTGTCCAGGAGATTTCCGAGATTTCCCGCGGCCTTAAACAGCTTGCGAAAGAACTTAACGTTCCGGTCATCGCGCTGTCCCAGTTGTCCCGATCGATCGAGACCCGTCAGGATCAGAACCCGAAACTTTCCGACCTTCGCGAATCCGGTTCGATCGAACAGGACGCGGATATCGTCATGTTCCTGTATCGTGAGGACCGCGTGAAACCCGATTCGCCGAACAAGAATATAGCCGATGTCATCATCGCGAAGCACAGAAACGGCGCCGTCGGAAAGATATCGCTCTATTTCGAGGAAGTCTGCGCCAGCTTCAAGAACCTTGAACGCGTACACGATGCCGAGATACGGGACTGATCATCGCTGCCGATCGGCAGGACGTAACGGAATCGACAACGGACATGCTCGTTGGGTCATCGATCCGATCGCCTTCGAATACATAGACCGGAGACATATCGTTGAAATATTATGCGCTATCCGAAACCATTCAGGGATCTCATAACACATTTTTCTGCGTTGCCGTCCGTGGGGCCGAAGATGGCCGAGCGCATAGTGCTGTATCTTTTCAAGCAGGACAGCGAGAAATTGACGGATTTCGCCGAAAGTCTCGAGTCTCTCGGCAGTCTCTCGTTCTGTACCAGGTGTTTTCATATCGCGGAGGGAGAACTGTGCGATATCTGCTCGGATCCGAAGCGCGATTCCAAGACAGTGTGTGTCGTGGAAGAGCCTACCGACGTTATCGCCTTGGAGCGTTCCGGGAGCTTTAATGGGCGTTACCATGTCCTTGGCGGGACGATGCGCCCCGGAAACAGCGGTGATGAGCTTCGTATACCCGAACTTCTTACCCGGATACGTACCGAGAAGATCGAGGAGGTCATACTCGCTCTCAATCCGACGACGGAAGGCGATCTTACCGCGCTGTATCTCAAAAAACGACTCATCGACGCGGGTATACGCGTGTCGCGACTGGCACGCGGTCTGGCTACCGGTGGGGATATCGAATACGCGGACGAGGCGACGCTCGCTTCGGCGCTCAAGAATAGGGAAAGTCTCGGCTGATCAAAACAATTGCTTAGCGTAAGGAAATAAAGTCAATCCAATAAGGATTGACTTTATTTATAAACAGTGATATAATATACAATCGTACCTTAAATAACCACTACAAAACCGGGATTTCGAATGAAACCTGATTATACGACAATCGCGGCATGCATTACGGCCGTACTCCTGCTCGTATCGAGCTTCGTATATGCGCGGCGAACGGTTCGCGGAGAGATCGACCCCGTGCCCGCCACGTGGGTGCTCATGATGGTGTTTCTCGGACTTTCCTGTTTTATGTATTGGAACAGCCCGAGAAAATCATTTACCGGAAATATCGCCCTCACGGCAGGGCTCGTTAACATCTCCGTCATTGTCGTTGGCGTGCTCTATGCCAAACGGAACGACGCGGTGTTGTTCGATTCCTACCAGAGGTTGTGTCTGTGGCTCAGCGGCATAATCGTCATCTTCTGGGCGATAACCGGCGATCAGCTGGTTTCCTATATCCTGCTGCAGTTGGTGGCGCTGATCGCGTATTCCGCGACAGTTAAAAAACTACTGACCGCGAAAGAGGTAAGGGAGCCGCTCTTCATCTGGGTATCGGTCCTTTTGGCTGCGATCATAGCCGTCTATCCGGCGATCGTTCGACAGGATATATACGGGTATATCTACATCGCACGTGCCGTACCTTCGACGATCGGTATCATCTGGCTCATCTTGCGGGTCAGACAGAAAAAAATCATATCAACGAAAACGGAGACAGCATGAGTGAGAATGATCGGAGGATCATCGTGATAGGGTCTCCGGGTGTCGGAGCAGAAATCGCGCGTCGCGCCATAACCGTTTCGGGACTCTGTGAGCTCGTTGCGGTTGAATCGGAAATGCAAAATCGCCATGACTCGTCGGACAGGCACGAGTTCATTTTGGAACGGGTTTGTATCGACCTCCCGGATGAGTATGAACCGGAAAACGAGATTCGGCGTAAAACGATCGCCCCGACCGGTAAAGGTACCGATCGACATGGCGCATCGTCGGTCCGTAAGGATCAGGCGTCACGCTCGAAAGGAGGCCGGCGGGGAAACTATTTTCACCGCGGCAGACGATGAAAGTGAACTATATCATACGGAGAACCTGAGTTCTCCGTATTTTTTAATTCGCGCGTTTTATGGCGAGTCCGTGCTGCGAAGATATGTCGATCGGATATCCTTACGCGAAATGAAAAAATCCGCATGGCTCATGCGGATTTCATGTATATCGACGTATCAGGGCTATTGCGCACTCATGGTGTTCTCGATATAGAACTTCGCGAATTCCTCGCCCTGTTGAATCGCGTCATTCAGGGGCGTGTGATCGTGAGGTTTATCCGACCTGTATTTTTCGGGGATCATATCCCGGGAAAAATCCACCCATGATTTGGCATGCAACTGCGCCGCGGCATAGGTCCGACCGCAGAGGGCCGCATGACCGAACGGTTCCTCGCCGGTAAACCTGACCAGGTACCAGAAGACGAACATGAAGTCGTAGGAGGCGGGATACCCCACGAAAGCGACCTTGCCGGGCAGTTTTCTGATCCAGGCCAGGTACCGCTTCATGACATCCTCAGCAGGCTTCGGATTTTCCCTGATCGTCCTCCATGCTTCAGGATGTCGCTTCCACCAGTTCATGGTGACCGGATTTCTGACGGCACCAGGATATTCGACCAGATTTTCTTCGAATGTGTCCAGTTGCCGGTATCCGCCCTTGGTGACCGTAAACGCGACCGATCCGAGGGAAAGCATCGAATTGATGCCCGGAATTCGACCATCGGCTTCTATATCGGTACTCACGAACGTGTCATTGCATTCGTTCATGTACGCTCCTTGTTTTGTGTTTTTAAGATTCAGGCATTGCGATATCCTATCAGATCGTCGGAATGTGTCAATCCCTTTTCCGGTAAACGAAAATCCCCCGTGAGGGGGATCCCATATCGATGCTATTTCGCGGATACCTTTACGATCTCGACTTCGGTATACGGTTGACGGTGGCAAAACCGTACCATTCATAGTTTCTTAGTATTTATGATTGGACCGAAACCTATGGTGTTTGCGGTCGTATATTTTTCTCGAGAATAATAACAGTTTCAGATTTCAGCTTATATCAGGGATAATTCGAATTTAATTGATTATTGACTATTATAAAAAAATGTAGTATAATAGCAAGTTATTTAATATTCTACAACTCAAACCAAGGAGAACCCATGATTTTACAGTGTGTGATCATATTCGCTTTCGGCTATCTGGCTTTCAGCATGTTTACAGACACCACCAAGATGATGTACGAACGTGTCATTTGGTCGGCATTTACGGCCATATTGGGTACCTGTGTCGCGATATTGGTATCCGCAGTTCTTGCAGACGTGTTTCCTTTCGAGAAATGTAATATTCGGCACGAAGGGAAATTACCGATCAGCAACATAAATAAGATAATATCTTATGATGTCGGAAAATATCAAGTGCGCAGGAGCGTCAGATATTCATTCGAATATCTCGGTAGCAACTTAAAAAAGAGATCCAACTCCGTGGCGGTAAATACTACGCGTGTAATCCGGGACGTTACAGAAGGTGACGTGCATTATCTGGAGATCATGACCCTGGAGTTCGTTCATCCTTCGTGGGTACAGTGGTCATTTGTCCCCTCATACATAAACGACATGGAGCGTAATCGAAGGAGATATCTGATACACATATCCAGCGGAACGATTATCGAGACGATCGACCGCGGTCTTGATGAGAGTCAGATTAGCGACGAGTAGCATGAAGGAGAATCGAAATATATTTACGGAGGGCAGACCTGCTCCTCCGTATTTTTTTATTACTACGTATGAAAAATCCCCCGTGAGGGGGATCTCATATCGATGCTATTTCGCGGATACCTTTACGATCTCGACTTCGGTATACGGTTGACGGTGGCCGAACTTCACTTTGTAGCGCTTCTTCGCCTTGTATTTGATGCCCCAGACCTTGTCGCGGCGGTTCTGGGCGAGGATCTTTCCTTCGACCTTTGCGCCTTCAAGTATCGGTGTGCCGACCTGTGCGTCCTTATCATCCCCTACATAGAGAACCTCGAACGACAGGGTGGAACCCATTTCGCCATCAATTTTCTCGATCTTAACCTTTTCCCCTTCGGAAACGAGGTATTGCTTGCCACCGGTGCGGATAATCGCCAACATAGCCCTTCAGGTAAGAGTTTTATGATACCAATCAAATATAGCCTCTTTCGGCTCGGCTGTCAATAAAACGTGGCTTATGGCCAGGATACTATTCCAAAACGGCCTTTATCCGTCGTACGCCGGCCGAACTCGCCTCTTCCTTTTGAATCCTGAAATGTCCCAGTTCCCCTGTATGCGTCGCATGTGGTCCGCCGCATATCTCTTTCGAGAACTCGCCGGCTGAATATACCTTTACCGAGTCACCGTACTTGGCATCGAATATTCCGAGTGCTCCCCGCGACTTCGCTTCATCGACCGTCATTTCCTCGTATGTCACGGGGACATCCTCTCGAATCGCTTCGTTCACGATGTCTTGTACGCGGGAAATCTCTTCCGGTGTCAGTTTGGCATGATGGACGAAATCGAAGCGGAGTCTCTCTGGCGTGATGTTCGACCCCCTCTGGAAGACGTGACTCCCGAGCACCTCTCGGAGAGCGGCCTGAAGGAGGTGTGTGGCCGTATGAAGACGCGCGGTGCGTTCGTCCTGATCCTGCAGCCCTCCCTTGAACATGCCGGCGGAAGCGGTACGCGAGAGTTCCTGATGTTGTTTCAGTTCCGTCTGGAATCCCTGCTCGTCAATTTCGACACCACGTTCCTTGGCCAGTTCACGGGTCAGCTCGAACGGAAATCCGTAGCTTTGGTACAGGTCGAACGCCTCCTTTCCGCTTATGCCCGACGCGATCATTTTTCCGAACTCTTTCATTCCGCGTTCAAGGGTCTCACGAAACTTCATTTCCTCCTTTTCGAGTTCGTCGAGAATCATTTCCCGGGATGTGTTCAGTTCCGTATAGAAATCCGCGAACTGGACAATGACCGTTTCCGCGAGCGGACCCGACATGCCTTCTCCGATACCGAGTGCCCTACCGTGACGTATCATGCGTCGGATGATACGACGAAGCACATATCCCCGTTCCGTGTTCGATGGCAGGATACCGTCGGAAATCATGAAAACCGCCGCCCGGGCATGATCGGCGACGATTCGTGCGGATCGACGACCGTCATCGTCCAGGGTCATATACCAGCCGTCGCGCCCGGTGTTTTCGATGCCCGTGAGTCCTGCTATCGTCCTGAAAAGGGGTGCGAAAAGGGATGTCTCAAAAACGGTCTTTTTGCCTTCGAGCATGGCAAGCGTCCGTTCGACGCCCATTCCGGTATCGACGTTCCTTTGGGACAGCGGGACCAGGGATCCGTCGGCCTTCTTCTCGAATTCCATGAAGACGTTGTTCCAGACTTCCATGAGCCGACCGCTGTCTACAAGATCGGAAAACCGACCCGAAAGCGGTCCCTCATCCGGCCGCGTGTCATAGAACATTTCCGTATCGCCGCCGCAAGGACCGGTCGCGCCCGCTATCCAGAAGTTGTCATCGGTTCCCAGCGGAAGAATACGGATGTCGCCGTCAATCACCTCGTCCGTACCGGCGACCCCGCCGGATAGGCCGGCTTTACCGAGGACTTCCTTCCAAACGGCGATGGATTCGTCGTCACGCGGAATGCCGTCCTCTCCCCTGAACACCGTCACATACAGGCGAGTACGGTCGAGACCGAGCCATTCCGATCCGGTGAGGAATTCGAAACTCCACTCGATCGACTCGCGTTTGAAATAATCCCCGAAGCTCCAGTTTCCCATCATCTCAAAGAAAGTCAGATGGCGGTTGTCGCCTACATCTTCGATATCGCCGGTCCGGACGCATTTCTGTATATCCGCGACCCGGGTACCGCCGGGATGTTTCGTTCCGAGCAGATACGGAACCAACGGGTGCATGCCTGCCGTCGTGAACAACGTGGAGGCATCCGTCTCGTTCGGTACGAGCGAAGCGGAAGGGATGATCGAATGTTTTTTCGACGCGAAAAAATCAAGGTATTTTCCCCGGAGTTCACTGGCATCCATACGGTATGATTCAGGAAATGAGATTTATCTTCTTCTTGACGCGTTTCAGCTCGACATCGAGAAGCTGGACTTCGCGTTTCAGTTTCTCCTCCTCGTCCTTCTTGGCCCCGGCTTCCATCTTCATCCTGGCCATGTCCCGGTCTATATGCCGTATCTCGAGCACGACGGCTTCCAATCGGCGTGACTTCTTCTTGAACTCCTGATCGAGTATCACATGTTCGGATTGCAAACCCTGGAGTTGTATCCGCCTCCCTCGGGCATCGGCGTCGTTCGGGGACGTTATCATAGGTCTTTTTCGCTCACAAGTAAAGGTGACCGTCTCAATTGCTCTTCATGACGATCTTGATCTGACTCGTCTTGCCCGGCAAAGGGGTCGGGAGAGGCCAGGAAATTTCCACCTTTCCCACCTCCGGATGGCGGTCAAGAACCGTTTGCACATCCTTCAAGTTCTTTCCCAAAAGATCGTTACGCAGGCTGTTGATGTCGACGGAGGCGACGAACAAGGCAGTCGCGCGGATTCCGATGGGATAATTTCCGGCCACGTAATCCGCCTGTCTGGCAAGGTATTCGACCGTTATGTCCTGAACCGTATATTCCTCGCCGAGCGCAGAGTTCTTCACCATGAGGTCACCGGCCGCCTGTTTCAGTTTGGACTCGGAGAAAAGGAATGCCTTGCCGGAATATTTTATCTTATACTCGAAAGATTCGGTCGCGAATCCGGCCTCGGGATGAACCGGCGTTCCGATTACGGAGACTCCGATGCTATCGGGAACGAACCGTTCGTCCGCCGATGAGTCGGAGGATAGCGAATCCTGGAAAGCGGTTCGGAATTTGTTTTCCGCATCTTTCTTAGCCTGCGTCAAATCCGCGTCGGTGACGGTGGAGACTCCCCCTCCTCCGCCTGTCGAGCCGCCCCGAAAGGACTGCGTCGATTTCGCGGAAAACGCATCGAACTTCGGTGTCCCTTTGAATCCGGGAATGGAAAAACTGGACGGACCGATATCGTAAGAGGAACCGACGCCATCCGCCACGATCGTAGCCTCAACGGCCCCGGGAACGGTTTTTCCGTTCGTGGTCGTCATACCGGGGACGGTAACGCCTTTCGCTATCCGGAAAATTTTGCCGTCGGAAGATTCCAGTCTGGTCGTAGCTACGAGCTGCTGCGGGTCTGTCCCGTACTCGTTATAGATCACGACGGTTCCGGTTGACTTCTGTCCCGCGGTGGACGAAGCCCCGGAAGCCTTCATCGTTACGGTTTCCTCTTCGTCGAAGCTCACGATACGGATAGGAATTTCGCGATCCGATGAAGCGGCTCCCGCACCCGTTTTCCCTTGAAAATCGAGTTCCATGCTTTTGGACGCCGATTTAGGCGTTACATCCACTTCCGCTTTGGGCAGGAACAGGATTGCGGCCGTGCCTACAAGAAACAGTATCGAGATCGAGGCGAAAAAATAGAACCACGGGTGACCTTTTCCGGTGTTTCGTGAAACTGTCGAAGACGACGTCTTAGGCGAGGATTCGGTTGGACGCCTGTATTGCTCGGGAACGGAATCCGGTTTGCGCGACGTTGCGGGTTTCGTCTGACGGAACATCTCCGTCAATTTTCCCGGCCCCGAAACCGGTGACGGAGATATTCGTGACCTCGATTCCGGCGCTGATTGTTTCGCGATCGGAGGTTCAAATTCCCGTCTTGGCAAACCCGGTCGTATCCTGATTTTTTCAACTTCTTTTTCCGGCTCCTTGGAAACGGTTTCCGTCGCGTCACCCTGCGCGGAATAAAAGTCCTGCGATCCGATCGTATCGACGGGGATACCGTATGAAACTTCCTGACGGGGCTGCTCCTCGCCTTTCTGCACGTCTATCAAGACGGGTTGTTCGCGTTGGACGCGATCATCGCGTAACAGCTCGTCGGAATACGGGCGTGTCTGAATGCCTGCCTTTTCGGCGAGAACGCGACCGCTATCATCTTGTGTGACGATAAGTATGTGCTTGCCGGCCTTTTCCGCCTCACGTGCCAGGAGCCGAAGATTCACTACGCTTCCGAGCACGAGCGCGCGTTTTGGCAACACGAAAATGACCTCGAGCATGGATGACATGCGGAGACGGCCGATAATCGAAAGGATTTCCTCATCCTGCGCTATGTAAAATATCTGTGGCATGACGATATCTTATTTCTTATCGAGCGCTTCCATGCTCCGTTCGAGAATGCTTGCAAGCATCTTCTCTTTCTCCACCTCGTCAAGCAACGCGAGATTGGCGAGTCCGAGCGGCGTGATGTCCTGCGGATTCGTGAGTTCACCGGTGGTATCCCGGACACGCAGGATGTCTTTCGGTTGGAGATAGCTTACTTCCACCTTGCTCGCGAACGGAAGTTGCGCTATCCACTTCTCCGAGAGCAGTGCCGGTCGGATGCCCGGGAGTGCCGAACCGCCGCCACAGATGAATATCCTGTTCGGTAACAAGTCGGTCTCCGCGAATTCCAGCAGCGACAACTCGACACCTCCCTGCCAGACGCGACAATCCTGAGAAAAGAATTCGGCTATCTGGGAAGTCCGTTCCGGATCGAGGCGACCGAGGGAATAGTCTATTTTCAGGCGTTCTGCTTCTTCGAACGGGAGTTCGAGTGCCTGCGAAAGACGTTTGGTAAAGGCCCGTCCGCCTATCGCGAACATCTTGGTACCTTCGAGACCCCCGTTGCGTACTACGGCGATATCGGTGGTTCCTCCACCGATGTCGATGAATATGGCGCTGAAGTCCATCATATCCTCGACTTCCACGGCACGGGCGACGGCATAGGGTTCGGCGGCTATACTCATGAGATCAAGTCCGAGTTCACCCGCGATAGTCTCAAGGGCACCGAGATGAACCATCGGCGCATAGGCGTTGAAGACACTCATGGAGACATCTCCGCCTTGAAAGTTGAGCGGATTCGTCATGCGATATCCGTCGATACGGACATCCGTAAGAGCCGCGTTGATAAGCTTGACCTCGATATCTTCTTGGCCGGTTTCCCATGCCAGTTGTCGGCGGATTCGCTCAAAAGCCTTTTCTTGGACCTTTTCGATGATCATGCGCAATTCCTGCATGCCTATCCGTATGTTCTTATCGACACGGTTATAATGGACGGTCGTGGTCGTCCCTTTCACGAGTTCACCCGCTATACCGATGATGCTCCGGCGGACGTCCTTGACCCCGGAGTTCTTTTTCGCGATGACGATGGCCTCCCGCGACGAAGCGATGACTCCCGAGATATCCGAAACGGCCCCGCTTTGCATGTTGCCGGGCTTCTGACGTACCTTGCCGACTCCGATCACTTCGGCGCGTTTCGCTTCGCGGTCTATCCTGCAGATAAGCGCTTTGACGACTTCCGTGCCGATGTCGAGCGAAAGATAGAAATCCTTTTTTTCCCCGAACGAGGGAAAGAGTCCCATAGTGGATTGTTTGTGTTGTATTCCAAGTATACCATTGAGAGAAGCCGAACGAAAGCGCTATTTTATTCCGGAGGAAGATTCGCGACTCTCTCTTCGAGTTCCGACAGGGTGAGTTGACCGGAACTGGCTCCATACCGCGTTACGACGCTTCCTCCCTCGACGGATCCATAGCGAAGGGCGTCACGGACGGATTTTCCAAAGAACGCGACCGAAGCGAAAAAAACGGCGGCGAAGGCGTCACCGGCTCCGGTCGTATCGATGACCCGTTCGACTTTCGTGGCGGGACAGTGAACCAACTCCCCATCGGTGAACCCCCATGCCCCGCGCTCTCCGTCGGTGAGGGCGATCGTTTTGGCCCCGGCTGCAGCGAGGGTGCGGATGAGGAATTCTTCGTCGTCAAGCTGTTCAGGAGACGCGGGCTCATCGGATTTCTGTATCAGCTCGATAGCTTCATCCTTATTGAGCATCAACATATCCGAGCGGGCGGCCATCTCGAGAATCAGTTTCGGATTTTCGCGAAGGTTATGCTGACCGGGATTGAACGCTACGGGGATAGCCGATTTCATGGCCGCATCGAACACTTCGGTGAGTTTCTTTTCCCAATCGCCGTTGAGTGAACTCACGAAAATCCATTCCGTTCCTTCGAGTGATTTCGCATCGATGACCAATTGCTCATTGGCATCGCGGTTATGGAAAATCACACGTTCGCCGTCCTGTTTAAGCACGATGATGGCGGACAGATCGGATTCTGTCCCCTTGTCTACGTCGATAAGTTCGGTATTGACACCCGCGAAACGGAATCTGGAAAGAATCCAGCGACCGATCTCATCATCTCCGATCTTGCTCATGATAGCCACACGTACGCCGAGTTTCGCAATCGCCTGCGCGACATTGGCGGCGACACCGCCCACGGCATCGTAACGGTCTCCAACGCGGTATTTCCCACCGATTTCGAACTCGACCTTCCGTTTCGAAGTCAGGTCGTTTGGCGTCTCCAGAATCGTACCCTCGTCCGTCGGAAGAAATATGTCCTTCGATGAAGAGCCGATACATATCACCTGGTATCGTCGTTTCCTGAAAAACATATCGATTTATGCGTGAAGTTCGGCATCTATGGCAAGCAGGCGATTATATTTCGCAAGCCGCTCACCTCTTGAAAGTGAGCCGGTCTTGATGAAGCCGGCGCCCGCACCGACCGCGAGATCGGCGATAAAATCGTCCGTCGTTTCCCCTGACCGATGCGACACTACCGCATCATAGCCGTTGTCTCTGGCGATCCTCATGCAGTCGAGCGTCTCCGTGAGTGTGCCGATTTGATTCACCTTTATAAGAACGGCATTGCATGATTTTTCGGCGACCGCCTTTTCGACGCGCTTCGGATTCGTGACCAGGAGATCGTCCCCGATAAGCATGACCTTCTTACCCCAGCCGGCGGACTCCTTTTCGAGCTTTTCCTTCATCTGTGCCCAGCCGCTCCAATCCTCCTCATTCAGACCGTCCTCTATGGAGATTACGGAGTATTTCGCCATCCAATCGCGGTACATGTTTACCAAGCTCTCTCGCGACAATTTGACGTCTTCGGGTAAAAGGTAATATTGATCTTCGCTCTCGTCGTAAAAAGAGCTCGCCGCGACGTCCAATCCGACGAAGACGTCCTTTCCGGGAACATATCCGGCATCGGTAATGGCCTTCTGCAGCGTTTCTAGCGCGTGGGCATGGCTCTCCATGTGCGGCGCGAAACCGCCTTCGTCGCCGACTCCGGTCGAGAGACTCTCGTTCTCGAGGATTTTCTTGAGGGTATGGAATATCTCGCTGCCGGCTCGAAGTTGCTCGGGATAGGTGGGTATGCCGTACGGAACAAGCTTGAATTCCTGCACGGAAAGGCCAGAGTCGGCGTGCTTGCCGCCGTTTATGACATTGAACATCGGGACTGGAAACGTACCTATCTCGGCGGGAAGTCCCGCAAGCGAACGGATATGCCGATAGAGCGGTACGCCTGCGCTTTTTGCCTGCGCCCGTGCTGCGGCAAGAGAAACTCCGAGAATCGCGTTGGCTCCGAGACGCCCTTTGTTGTCTGTACCATCGAGACCTATCATCTTCTCGTCGAGAGTCTTTTGATCGGCAGCGTCCATACCCGTAACAGCCTCACGCAGCTCACCGTTCACGTTCTCGACCGCATGTAATACGCCTGCACCGAGGTAGCGTGACTTATCCCCGTCACGCAGTTCGATAGCCTCGAACTTTCCGGTGGAGGCTCCGGATGGCACTCCGGCAACACCCAATGATCCGTCCTCCAGGCGGACAGTCACTTCTACGGTCGGATTGCCACGCGAATCCAGTATCTCTCTCGCGATCACTTCGATAATCTTCGACATATCATTTCGTTATTCCTTGTTATTCCCGTTATTTCGCTTCCCCGGCTTCTCCGAGTGCCACCAATCCGGGAAGCGTATTTCCGCTCATGTATTCAAGCATGGCGCCACCGCCGGTACAAACGAATCCTATCTTGTCGATCAGACCTTCCCGTTCCAGTACCGCCAACGACTCCCCTCCACCTATGACGACCTGCGCGCCGCTTTCGGAGATGGCATGCAATATTGCATCCGTTCCCGCATCATACGGTTTTTCCTCGAACTTTCCGAGAGGCCCGTTCCAAACGATCGTTCTGGCATGACGGATCACCTCGATGAACATGGCCGTGGTCGCCGGGCCTATATCCAGTCTGTTTTCACCGCCCTGAAAGTCTTTCGGAAGAAGTACCTTATCGGAAAACTGAATTTCCTGATCCGCGGCTTCGTTCGCGATCTTGCCACCGACGAGAACGGCATCGTAGATCCGTTCGAACTCACGTATGAGAGGAAGCTTCGTCTCGATCTTGGCTCCGCCGATGATGGCTATCGCCGGTCGCGCGGGATCGTCCTTTATCCTGTCAAGCATCGCAGCCTCTTCCAGGAGACGCGGCCCCGCGAGGGACGGCAGGATGCGGGTAATGGCGGATACGGATGCCTGATTCCGGTGGCATACGCTGAACGCCTCATTCACATAGACATCGAACGGAGACGCGAGTTCCGTGGCGAATGCAGGATCGTCGGCCTCTTCACCGGGATAGAAACGGACGTTCTCGAGCAGTAGAATCTCATCGGAAGACATCGTTTCCAATCCGTCGATGACCGACGAGCCGATGCAATCGTCCACGAACCGTATTTTTATGTCGAGCGCCCGTTCCACGGCGGGCACGACCTGTCTGAGAGAGAACGCCTCGTCCTTTTTTCCTTCCGGTCTGCCGAAATGCGATATGAGCGCTATCTTCACTCCGCTGAAAGATCGTATCCTATCAAGTGTCTTTCGCGGTGCCTCCAATTTGAACTGCTCCTGAACTTCCTGCTTGTTGTTCAGTTCGACATTGAAATCGACGCGAACCAAAACCTTCTTACCCGAGAAATCGAAGTCCTCGGCACTTCGTGCTTGATTCATATCGTATTCATTCTTACGGATTTCTTATCCAGTATATCGGATTTCCTTTTCCTTTCAAAATATTCCCGTAAAAGTGCTCGGACCGATTTTCGACAAATACGTGTATATGGTAGAATTCATCCAGTTACGAATCACTTAATCGCATGAATATATGGTATCTGACGCGGATTTCTTTCGAAGTGCGGAAAAGACCGAAAAGACCGATATGAAAGAAAGAATACTTGATGAACTCGGAAAAGTACTGAAAATCTCGAATTATCGGAAGGTCGCGGGCAGAGCGTTTATGATGCGAAGTGCGACGCTTACAGGGCGGTCATACGCTTAGTGGAGGCGAATTCAGACATAACCTCGCAAGAACTGAACAGACGTAGAAGGACGCCTCTTGAATACAAGGGCGAGATGTCCGCTTATGAGGTGGGCTATGACGATGCGATTAGCGGGGCGATACAGAAAATCGATGCCCTACGACAAGAAGTATAACGAGTTCCCGCTCCCCCGGGAATCTCACCCGGGGTTTTGTTTGTGACAAATCGGGTACATTCGGGGTTCGTTATGCTTACGATCCCATTCCGACGATAGCGATGATGGCGCCCATCATCGCGGTGATGGCGGTGATGATCCATGCGCGCATGACCACTTTCGGCTCAGGCCAGCCGAGGGCTTCGAAATGATGGTGAAGCGGGGCTGCGAGAAACACCTTTCTTTTCAGGAATCTCTTTGAAAAGAGCTGGATTACGACACTGCCGGATTCAAGGACATACACGAAGACGATGATGAACAGGACGAGCGCGGAATTGGTAAGCATCGCGATGACGCCGAGCGTGGTGCCGAGCGCCATGGCGCCGGTGTCGCCCATGAAAAATCGGGCGGGGTAGATGTTGAACCATAGGAATGCGAGCAGCGCGCCGGAGACGGCGGCGCAGAACGCGGCGAGATCCATCCTGTTCTGAAAGAACGAGATGATCGTGAAAGAGCTGAACGCGAGAAGAAGAACCCCGCCGTTAAGACCGTCCAGGCCGTCGGTCTCGTTCGAAGATATGGCGGCGAAGATGATAACGAACATGAAAAGGGGGATATACCACCATCCTATCGTGAAATCGCCGATCGCGGGGATGTGTATCGAGTTCCAACCCAGTTTTGAATAAAACCACCATGCGCCGGCGCCGGCTATGGCGAACAGCCACCAGAAACGCACGGCGAAACGCATCCCGCCGCCCTTGTTGGTTCCAATTCGGCGGATACTCAGATAATCGTCGAGCAGCCCGAGCAATCCGGCGGAAACGAGTGTGAAAAGAGGCAGCCAGGTCTGTGAACGGCGTAAGAAGTCCAGTTGTGCGATCGATACGCTCCCCGTCCACTCCGCGATCATAGGGAACAGGTATTCCGACGCGATCGCGAGAACGAATACGGCTACCCACACTATGAATCCTCCCATCGTCGGCGTCCCTTCCTTTCCCGCATGGAGTTTGCTCACGTAGGTCAGCTTTTCTCCCTGGACCGAAGTGTCTTTGATCCTGATGCCGAGTTTGTATTTATAGAGTATGTGGGTCCAGAACGGGGTGATGACGAATGCGAACAGGAAAGAGAACGTCCCGGTCGCGAACACCTTGAGCATGTTCGTGACCAGCGGGATATTCCTGATATCCGCGACCTGTACGGCTGTCTGCGCTTCGATCATATCGTTTTCAAGAAATTATAACCATTGATAAGCGGAGAATCCCCATGAGAACATCTCTTGTATGCTTTGCCAACGAGAAGGATCGTTCAGTACCACCGCTATGATGTTGTGCTTTCCGTTTTCGGGGTCTTTCGCCACCGCGAGAAGCGAGTATCCGGCCCTCGGGGTGAATCCCGTCTTCGTGCCGACGAGATTCGGATATTGACCGATCAGCCGATCGGTATTGAAAATGGTGTGCTCGTATTTTCCATCGATGGAATAGATACTGGTGCTTTCCATGCGCATGGTATTCCAAAGAACGTCATAATGAAGCGCGAACGCGGCGATTTTCGCCACATCCCGCGCAGACGAATAGCAGTTTTCCTCGGCGGCCACGTCATCGAGTTCGAGGCCTGACGGCGTGCAGAAATGCGTGTTTTCCAAACCCAGTTCCGCGGAACGCTTATTCATCTTTTCGATGAAGGCGGCCTGACTTCCCGAGACATGTACCGCAAGCGAAACCGCCGCATCGTTCGCGCTGTTCATGAGTGCCGCCTTCAGGAGATCTCGGACGGAAATCTGCTCACCCAGATGAAGCCGCTCACCGATGCAATATCCCGATCGCGGACATCCGACCCGGGTTCCCTCGGAATAGATCGCGACTTCCGGAATGGTTACCGGTTCGTCGAGATTTTTCACGTTTTCGACGACGATCATCGTCGTCAACAGTTTCGTTATGGAGGCTACGGCCCGGCGTTCATCCGCATCCTGTTCGAACAGGGGCTGTCCGGTCTTCGCGTCAAGCAAAATGGCGGAGTATGCCGTCGGAACGGCGAACTGGCCCATGCCGGCCCTCTTTATGGGCCGAAAATCCGACGTTATATCCCGACGCTCTTCCACGACGGGATACGATTCCTCGGTCGAAATTCCGGCCACCTGTCCGTCGAATCGGTCGCCCGAGGAGAACACGAACGTATTGCCCTTGGAGAACAGTCCCGAACCGACAATCACCCACGCTAAAAAAAGTGACGTCGTAATTCCAAGAGATATGATGAAATGTTTCATAACGGAGAATCTCGCCGCATCGGTTATTCTTCCTCTTTCGTAGCCTCGGGATCGTCCTTAGGCGATTCGGCGATCAATCCGGTAACCCTGCCGTCCGATGACAGGGATGCATGATCGGGAAGTTCCGACAGGGACCCGATTCCAAGGAGCTCAAGCAGTCGGAAAGATGGCGAATAACGGTATTCGCGGGAATCAAGCGGATTCTGCTCGCGTTCTATGAGACCTCGGAGCAACAGGTTACGCAGTGCGAATGATGAATTCACGCCGCGGATCGCGTCTATCTCGGATCTCGTCACCGGGGAACGATATGCCACTACGGACAATACTTCGAGCGTCGCCTTGCCAAGACTCTCCTCGCGATCGGATGCCACGAATGTTTCCACGAGTGAAGCGTTTTCGGGTCGTGTGACCAGCTCGAACGAATCGCCGTTTTCGATCAGGGCTATACCCGATTCCTTCGTCTCATGACGGGATCGGATCGTAGCCATCGCGTTCCGGATCTCATCCTCCCCGGTACCGAGAATCTTTGAAAGCCGTTTCAGTGAAAGAGGTTCCCCATTCATGAAAAGCACCGACTCTATCCGGGCGGAGAGCGGCGTTCCCGTATCCATATTGTCATGTTCCGATTCCGGCATAGGCCTGAAAGTTCCATTTTTTAGAAAAAGACCGCCGATTCGCGTTCACTGACCGATATGCGTATCTCACCGAAGGCATCGCCCTGATCCGCGATCACGAATCGCTGCTTGACGAGTTCGAGTACCGCAAGAAATGAAACGATAACTTCCATCTGGTTCTCGGCCGCGGCCGCAAGTTCCCGGAAGCTCGTCTCGGCCCGGACCCGGAGCGATTCCTGCAACGTAACGATACGTTCTTCCAGACTCATTACCTCGTCGATCGTTTCCTCCACGATTTTTTCTTTCGTCGGAATCTCACCGAGTATTGTTTCGAAATGTCTGTGAAGCACTGCCGGAGTGATCCCCTTCGGCGGCGCGAAAACCTCGGGTGCACCGAGGAATTTTTCCCTCGGATACGACCGTAAGCGTCGTTCAAAAAAACGTGCCAATCCCTGGGCCGCTTCCCTGAATCGGCGGTACTCGGCCAACCGGATTTCCAGATCTTCTATGGCCTCTTCCTCTTCATCCGTAAATTCGAGTATCGGGAGGAGCATTTTCGACTTGATGAGTATCAGTCGTGAGGCAATCACGAGAAAACTCGCCAAGTTGGCGATATCGATCCGATCACGCTCTGCGGAAAGGAATGCGAGATATTGATCCGCCACATCGGCAAGGCTTACCCGGGTCACGTCGAGTTTGCGGTCCTCGATTAGCGCGAGCAGGAGCTCAAGAGGTCCTTCGAAGAGCGAAATTCGTATGTGACAGGGCATAGTTCGGTAATCGGAGAAACATGACCTCGAACGGACAGCCGATACGAAGATCCACTGGAATCTCCCCTACGATAACACATTCCCGCACGGTACGCCACCGGGAAGTATCGTCGCAGATCGTAAATGGGCGCCGTATAAAAAAGAGAACGCTTCATTGAAGTGTCTCGTAAAAATTGGTTGACCTGACGGTCTTGGATTGCTTGATCTGGGAACGTTGCCTCACATCTGATATGGGTATACAGTCTCGACCATAATCATGTCAAATACCCGGGAATGCACCTCACTGTCGCACTATTTGGTATCTTCAAGCCGGAAAGCGGAATACAACGAGAAAAGGAGCACGATAGTGACGAGATAGAATACGCTTCGCAACGGAAAGAAGAGGAGAAGGGGTGTGGCCAATAATGCCCCGGCGATGTTTGCTGCCGGATACGCGGTACGGAAGAATGAGATCAGGTCGTCATCACCGCCGTCCACATGCTTGTAAAAATATGAGTCTCGGAGGACTTCGATACCGGCCGCGCCTATCCGCGAGATAAAGAGAAGCATCCCCCAAAACAGGAGGCTATTGGAAGAGATAAGTGAAAACGACAACGTCGCGATAAGCGAAAATCCGATGCTGGCAAGCAGAAATTCCTTTTCCCCGTATTTCTTGTCGGCAAGAACGCCGAGCGGGTACTGCAACAGGACGAACGGCACGAGCATTATCGTGAACAAAATACCGATTTCCTGCCAGGTGAAACCGAGATTGACCAGGTGTATCGGCGTATAGATGACCATGATGAAGTAGAAGAAGCCAAGCCCGAATGAGACATTGTAGATATGCATCAGGTTCGGTTCGCGGAGCATTTTTTTCCAGGCACTCCTCGCCTCCATACGTGTCGTCGAGATGCCGTCGCGATCATGAAGCAGGACGATCGCGATCGCGAGCACTATGGACAGACCGAGAGTCACGCCGAAGAACACGCCTCCGAAATCGTACAGATCGACGATACGGGTCGCAAGAAACGGCGCTATGAGGAATCCGGCATTTATCATGGTAAGGTGCAATCCTCTCACGGCACCGGTGACACCGTCTTCTGACGACTGTTCAAGCGCGACATCGAGCGCGACCCATGCGACATTCGTTGAAATGAGAAGCAGGATGGCGAGTATCGCCCCCGGCCAAGTTACCGGAATGACCGTCAGGATGGTCGCGAAAATGACACCGGCGAGTATCGCGAGAAAAAACGATATGACACTCCCGCCGATCTTGCGCATAATTCGATGCAGGAACCACAACAAGACGAATATGACCGCGTACGCGACCAGATAGAAACCACCGACATTGTCCGAACCTATAACCCGGGAAAAATATATCGAGAGAACGTAAGCGTAGAACGAATCCGTGAATCCGAACAGGAATGAGACCAGATTGATACGATGCGCGCTCTCGCGACGCGATTTTTCACTTCTCCGACGGAAGACCAAATCAAGCAACTTCGACATACGTTTTATTTTATTTCAGACATCCCGGTTTGTATCCCTTGGCTTTCGCCGCATCCTCGTCCGCGAAGCAGACGATATTTTCCGGTTTGATACGTTTCGCTGCCGCACAGGTCGGTAAATGGAATAGGGTGGAATTCTTGCTCCCGACGAATTTACAGCCAGTGGCACCCGGTTTCGCGCTGTCGGGACCCGCGTCCGTCGAAGCCCCGGCTACCTGGGCGTCCGAGACGCAGTTCGCCGGCGCGAGTTCACCTACCGGCTTTTCGATGGTTATCGGTGATGCGGAACCCATGCTTCCCCTGAGAATTCCGGCCTCGAAACCGATCACTCCGATAAGGACAGCGACCGCGAAATATCCAATTCTTTTCCGCTCATTCCTCAAAAATTCGGTCGCCTTGCTAAGGGCCGAAGAAACCCGGGTTGACATATTCATTTCCTTGTTTTATCCTAGTATATACCGAATGTAATAAGAACGGAACCCCTATGGCTCATCGTAAGGCAGGCGGATGCCATCGTACGGCTGTCCCTTGACGAGGTCGCGGGTGTCGAACGTGTCGTAGGCGATCCACTGACCGGATGCGTCGTCGTAGCCGACCATCAGACGATAGTGGCCCATGCCGTCGTTGGGCCTCGCCTCATGCCACGTCTCGATGAGCACCGGCACGCCGGCGAGGATCAGGCGCCGCAGCCGGCGGTCGTCGCCGTCCACCCGGACGGAGGCTGACAAGCCGCGG
>JAAXTX010000017.1 GCA_013336285.1 Candidatus Moraniibacteriota bacterium
GCCTCGGCAAGTTCTTTGAGTATACTCTGTCTTTGTTATTTGAGTATTACGAATATCGAAACTGAATCGTTTCGTCATGATATCGTAGGCGGCATGATGTTATTCTTCGGGCTCGCGCTCGTTCTCTGTTTCGTAGCGGCAGGATTTGAGAAAAACACGAGCGAAGTGAGCGGTTAAGTGCGTCACGCATGATTTGCTGGTTAAGGGAATTCAACCGCTGCGTATAGTGTTTGAATACAGGTTACCACATGAGGGGTCGATATCTCTTCAAATCGAAAGTTGACGGAAAAGAAGGCTTAATAAAGCTTTCTTTTTCTTTTTACCCCGGTAAACCACCATGCGGAGCATGGTGTGTTCGTTTAGAGCGTAGCTCTCGGATATACGATAAAATCACCCCACGGAAAGGAGGTGATCTTATGCTGACCAAACTCTATCGGCTGGAACATTCCACCTACGTGTGCCAGTACCACATCGTATGGATACCCCGCTACCGGGGCAAAGTCCTTGCCGACGTCTATATTAAACAGGAGCTCAAGCGGATATTCAAGTTCATCTGCAAATGGAAGGGATTCACGACCGTCGCCTGGCACATCGGCGACGACCATATCCACCTCTACCTCATCATCCCTCCCAAATACTCCGTCTCCTATTCCATCCAGGTCCTCAAGTCAAAATCGGCCAACTGGCTCAAAAAGAAGACGAAACGCTTCCCACAGGGCAACCTGTGGGCCAGGGGGTACTTCGTCTCCACCATCGGCATCAACGAACACGTCGTCATCAACTACATCAAGAACCAAGACCACAAGCGCGTAGATATCGAGAACATGAAGCTGTTCTAGTCGGCGTTAGCCGACAAGACAGAAACCACCAGCGGATGAGCTGGTGGTTTTCATTGAGAACCAATATGGTCTTTGTGGGAAATCGAAGGATTCCACTTGTGTTTCGTCACGAGGTATGGAACAATGGCGGGCTGAGCTTTTTCACAACCAAATCGAAGGAGGAGATATGAAAATCGAATTTCACGATGAGGAAATCGATAATGCCGAGCAGGGAACGCTGGTTCTTGCTACCGGTGACAGTATTGATTATGCATATCAAGCCGAGACACATGTGCAGCTGTGGTGTTCGGACGAGACCATAAAAAGAAGTTTCGTTCGGACTCAGAACCTGGTACTCGCTGTGTTTCGCCGAAATGCCGACGGAACGATATCGTATGTCGCCAGACATGAATCGTATGGTGGCACCTGGGAACTGCCATCCGCGTATGAGGGGATAACCGGCATAGTGACGCTTCGGCTTGGCCAAGATGTTGATTCTGCCGATGTCGATATAGAGATGATCGCGGAACACTTTATGAATGATGTCGCTATGGTTGTCCTGCTTGATGACGACGGTATTCTTTGTGCCTGGGAGCGACAATCCGAAGGAATGCCGTTACTCGTTGCTCGAAGTCCGAGGCCGTTATCAAAGTCAACACCCGTACGATAGATAGGGTAGCAGACTGACTTGAAAAAATGGAAAGGCGATCGGATGATGTCCGTATCGACAATCCGTAAAAGAAGATACATAAAGCGATTAAAAAAGAGGAGATTACCATGGAGAAAAAAACGAAGGAATTGTCGAGGTCCATCGAGGATCTCGAAGAAGAACTGAAAAGGAAGAAACGGCAACTCGAATCGCTCCAAAAGGAATGTGATCATGTCTGGCCGGAAAAATGGGAAGAGAGAGTGGAAAAGGATTTTTCGGTCATGAGTGGCGCATTCGATAGATGCTGTCGGGAGAGTGAGCCGGGCCTGAAGATACGTTACGTGAAGTATTGCGAACGTTGCGGAAAAGAAAGGAAGAAATGATACGGAAAAAGAGAGATCGCATATCGCGACCTCTCTTATTTTTTTGGATGCGAAATATCGATTGCAAAACGATCTTCATGGGGCTATGATTGACGTATACGATTTCCGCTGAAAAATATGAAGACACGAGAAAATGACGATGGCACGGTTGCGCCATCGCGTATGAAGCTGTCGCTATTGACTATCGGGGCGCTCGGGGTGGTGTTCGGTGACATTGGCACATCGCCTCTTTATGCGGTCAGTCAGATCTTTTTCGGAATGGGTAAATTGCCGGCGACGAGTGAAAACGTTTTCGGCGCGATAAGCCTGATCGTCTGGTCCCTTACGGTCGTGGTCGCGTTCAAATACGTGACGTTCGTGCTGCGTGCCGATAACGGCGGTGAAGGGGGCGTGTTCGCGCTTTTCGCCCTGCTTTCCGACAAGCTTGCATCGAAAAAATATTATGCACTGCTCGTGTTCGCGTTCACGCTGGCCGCGGGTCTTCTCTTCGGTGATGGGACGATCACACCGGCCATCAGCGTATTATCCGCGGTCGAGGGTCTGACCGTCGTGGCAGGCAGCCTCGCGCCGTTCGTCGTACCGGTAACGGTAGTACTATTGGCGATCCTGTTCTTTTTTCAATCGAGAGGGACCGCCAAGGTGGGGAACGTATTCGGTCCAATCATCGTCATCTGGTTCGTTTCGATCGCCGCATTGGGGCTGAATCAGGTAGTCGGGCATCCTGAAATCCTCATGGCGCTCAGTCCATGGTCGGCGGTGAAATTCCTGATACATACGGACATCCGTATACTTCTTGTCGTGATGGGCTTCGTAATGCTGTCGATCACGGGCGGGGAAGCGCTGTTCGCGGATATGGGTCATTTTGGGATCCGCCCGATCAGACTCGGTTGGTTCTTCCTGGTTTACCCCGCACTGCTCCTTAACTACCTCGGTCAGGGTGCATTGCTCCTTTCCGGGAAGGAAATAGTGAACGGGGATATCTTCTACAATCTCGTCCCGCAGCCGTTGCTTGTGCCGATGATCGTCCTTGCCACGGCTGCCACGATCATCGCTTCTCAGGCGATGATTTCCGGAGCGTTCTCGCTTGCTTCGCAGGCGGCGGTCATGAAACTCTTTCCGATGCTTCGGAAGAAGTATACGAATCAGGAGCACGAGGGACAGATCTACATTCCTGCGGTCAATTGGAGCTTATTTGCCGGAGCCATCCTTCTGGTACTCTATTTCAAATCGAGCTCGAACCTGGCATCCGCCTACGGACTTGCGGTATCCGGAGACATGCTTGTGACGTCCTTGGCGATGATCCTGATCGCCCGTTACCTGTGGCATTGGAAGAAGTGGCACGCGTACGCGCTCTTCATGCCCCTTGCTATGTTTGATGGTTTCTTTCTACTTTCCAATTCGATGAAATTCTTCCAGGGCGGATTCATCCCGCTCACTATCGGAATCGTATTGTACTCGTTCATGACGACATGGCAATGGGGAAAACAGAGAATAAACGACAGTAACGATGCCATGCCGAAGATGTCAGTGGGAGAACTTATGCGTCTTTCCGACCGATCGCCCACCGTCATTCCAAAAACGGTCATCTTCCTGAGCCGAAAGTTCACCAGGGAACAGGGGCAGAACGTGCCGATTATCTTTCAGACGTTTTGGAACCGGTTCCATGCGATACCTCAGAACATCATTTTTCTGCATGTCGTGATCGAAAAGGTCCCGCACATGCGTCACAAGCGGTTCAAGATACATACGTTCAAGAAGGGGACGGACAATATCGGCTGTATCGTCTCCGTGATGATCAGTTTCGGGTATTGGGAGAAGCCGAACGTGGAACAGGTTCTCGACGATCTGGCACGACACCATCTGATAAACATCGATGACGATCATCGGGAATGGCTTCTCTATATGTTGCAGGAGCGGGTTCATGTCTCACGTCAGCACGTGCCGTTCTGGCGATATGTGCGCATAAAGGTGTTTCAGATCCTGATGAAAAATGTCGACCACAAAGACCGCTATTTCGGTCTGGGGAACGATATCGGATTGTCGTCCGAGACGATTCCAATCTATCTGGACTGACATCGAAAACGAAAAAACCGGCTTCAGCCGGTTTTTATTGTGACCTCGATCATTTCTTCTCCATATCCCGCACCTGCCGGAGGAGCTCCTCAAGGGCTGATTCCATTTTGGCGAGGCGCGCCAAGTCTTCGGTGCGTTCTACGCTGTCTTCCTGCTCGTCCTTTTCCAGTTCCTCGCCGATGTCTTCGACGTCCTCGGAAATCTCCTCGACGTCCTCGCCGATTTCTTTCACGTCCTCTTGGATGGTGTCGATGTCTTTGGAAATCTCTTCGACGTCCTCCGATATGTCTTCGACGTCCTCACGCACTTCCTCGATGTGTTTCGCCTGACGGTTCACGGACATCTGGATGAATATGGATAGATAGATCGCCTCGAGTGAGACGGCGGTCGTCAGTATGAGCATGATCTGATCGAAGGTGAATCCGAAGAACTGCAAACCGAAAACGACTACGAAGAATATCGTGTGTACAATAAGGGAGGGGATGGAACCGATCGAACGGATCACTGAAAACGCGAAATCCTCCACTCTGTTCTCATTCTGTTCCGGTGTTCCGATCTTGGCTTTTTTCGGGTTCATGATGGGCTACGTATTGTTTCGATTCCGGAAGCATACCACGGTTTGCCGAATTTGAAAAGGGGGTGTAGCGGTGGTATACTGTTGAAGAATCAATAAGTACACATGTATGAGACGTATCGCAACGATCAGTGCTCTTGTTTCGGGGGCGTTCATGCTCGCAGGATGTTCTTCCCAGCCGATGGCACGGACGAATGATCAGTCCGGTGGGCAGGAACAGGTTCAGACTCAGCCGCAGGAAAAGACGGGAGGTGTTTCTGATTGGATCGCGGGACTCACGTCGGGTAAGAAAATGCAGTGCGAATATTCCATGGGAGGAGAGGTGGATAAGGTGACCACCGTAAAGATGCTCATGGATAAGGATCGTTATCGGACCGAAGTGGTGACACAAGTCGGGACGATTGTTTCTCTTTCCGACGGAAAAACCGTATATACCTGGACCGAAGGAGCGAAACAGGGGACAAAGATAGATCTTGAATGCGCGAAAAGCCTGAAGGACGATCTTCCGAAGACTCCCGTCACCGGACAGCCTGAACCGCTGACGTATGATACTCCCGAACAGGCGGTCGGCAATATTCCGGATATCAGATGTTCGGAGGCTGTCGGTTCGATAGACCTCTCGATCCCGACGGACATGCAGTTTACTGACCAGTGTGCGATGCTCAAGGCGACACTCGGTAAGATGCAGGATATCAAAAATCAGCTACCGGACAGTGTGCGGGCAGCGATGCCGAAGTAAGTTATGGGCCTCCGAGAAGTGAACATCGAGAAGAGTCTGTTCGACCTGGATCCGGTTTATGAGGGCCGTACGGAAGCGTTTGTCGATACGCTGACGGAGCTGAATGATTTTCTCACCGGTGCTACGGATCCGCTGACGGACAGTCGGAACGGTCGCGCGTTGAGCGTGGGCGAATCCGTCAATGCCGTTCTTGGAAACTTCCGTGACCTGCATGGTCTTATGTCGGCGCGAGAACTCGCCGAAGCGCTTCTTGGACGGAACGATAAGGTGACAGCGGTCCCTGACGATGCCCCGGTTTCCATACGGGAAGGAATCACTGCCGCAAGAACTTTTCTGGAGGAAAACGAAACGATGGATCGCGAAAGTCCGGAATCCTGATTTGAAAAAACTCTCCGGAAAGACCCACAAATTTCTCGGCTCGTATCCTGACGAAAGAAAGGCTTTTTGCGGTAACAGCGTCTCATATTATATACTGTCGGAATGGCTATCGATTCTCTCATCGAAGAAATTTTCGGGCGTCCGATACGTGCGGTCATTTTCGATATGGACGGGGTGATCATAGATTCCGAGCCGATTCACATACAGGCGGATACGGAAACGTTCGAGCGGCATGGCCTGATGGTACCTCCGGAGGCCTGGAATGATATTCTCGGAATGAGGTCGGAGGACGGTCTGCGAGTTATTCTGGATCGGTATGGGACCGGTACCGAGGATGCGGGATCGGTCGTCGATGAGAAACGGACCCGGTATTTCGAACTCGCCGAGGAGAGACTCGGATTGATTCCCGGCGTGGAAGCGTTTGTCATCTCATGCCGTGATCGATCTCTCAAGACAGCGGTCGCGACATCCGGAAGAAGTTCGTATCAGATCCCGTTTCTTGAACGGTTCGGTATACGGTCGTTGTTCGACGTCGTCGTAACGGGGGACGAAGTGACCAACGGGAAACCTCATCCCGAGCCGTACCTGCTGGCGGCTTCCCGGCTCGGGATCGAGCCCGGGTCGTGTCTTGTCATTGAGGACGCGGACAACGGTATCCGTTCAGCCAAGGAGGCCGGTTGTATCGTTGTCGGACTCGCGTCGACCATGTCGAAAGAGATTTTGCTTTCGGCCGGAGCGGATTACGTGATCGACGGATTCCGCGAGTTGATGAGATAGTTTGTTGCTTTTCTGCGATCAAGAACTATGCGTACCAATATCGTTCATGAAGGAGCCGATGAATTATCCTATGAGATCCGCGGAATCGTTCGTGTGGCGGAGCGACTTCAGGGACTCGGTGTCGATATCGTCTGGGAGAACATCGGCGATCCGGTCGCGAAAGGCGAGTCCGTTCCGGAATGGATCAAGGATATCGTCGCCGAAACGATGCGTGACGATGCGTCGTTCGGGTACTCTCCGACCAAGGGCGTGACTGCCGCCCGGGATTTCATCGCTGCCGAACGATTCCGCGAGTCAGGTGTCATACTCCGTCCGGAAGATATCCTTTTCTTTAACGGTCTAGGTGACGCTATATCGATCGTCTATACCTATCTCCGTCGGTCGGCACGCGTGATGGGACCGTGCCCGGCCTACCCGACACATTCTTCGGCCGAGGCAGCCCATGCGGGCGCCCCGCATATCACCTATACGCTGGATCCCCGTAACGGTTGGTATCCGGATATCGAGGACATCCGTAACAAGGTCCGGTATAACCCTGCCGTAGCCGGAATTCTTATCATCAATCCGGACAATCCGACCGGCATGGTCTATCCGCTTTCCGTACTTGAGGAAATCGTCGCGATAGCCCGGGAGTACGGGTTATTCCTCGTTTCCGACGAGACCTACGCGATGCTTTCCCATGGCAGTGAGAAAATGATGCCCCTGTATGAGGTTATCGGCGACGATGTGCCGGCGATCGTCATGCGGGGACTGTCCAAGGAAGTGCCATGGCCGGGTTCGCGGTGTGGGTGGATCGAGGTCTACAACAAGGATCGTGATCCGGTGTTCGTCCGCTATATCAAGACGCTCGTCGATGCCAAGATGCTCGAGGTCTGCTCGACGACTCTGCCGCAGATGGCATTGCCGCGGATTCTCGGTGACGCCCGTTTCGCGGAACATGTCCGTTCGCGTGCGGATAAGTATCTTCGCAAGGCGGATATCGCGTGCGCCGCGTTCTCAGATATCCCCGGAACGCTCGCACCCCGGCCGGAGAGTTCCTTCTATTATTCGCTTGTTTTCGAGGATGGGATCCTCAACGATACCCAGACGCTTCCGATTGCCGATGCGGCGATACGGGCGTATGTGGAAGAAGAGACACGGAACGTCACTCCGGACAAGCGCTTCGTCCTGTATCTCATGGCGGCGACAGGTGTGTGCGTCGTACCGCTTTCCGGATTCAATACGGATCTGCCGGGATTCCGTATGACGCTTCTGGAGCCCGACGAGGAGAAATTCAAAACGACGGTCGGCGATATTTCCGACGCGATCCGGAACTATATCGCTTCCGCATAGCCAATCATCGCTCATGACTTCCGAAACAAAAGAGATCGAGATCGATGGCATCATACTTCGCTATGAGTTGCGACGTACCCCGCGGGCGAAACGGATCGGTATCCGTATCTACCCCGGCCCCGAGGAAGGCGGGCTGGTCGTATTGACTGTCCCGCCCCGGGGATCGGTCCGGAGCGGTGAGCGGTTCTTACGCGATCATGCCGAATGGGTCTTGCGACAGTCCGCACGGATGGCCGGACGAGGGCCTTTGCTTCATCGCGTGGGTGAACACGATTATCGCAGGCGACGTATCGAGGCGGCCGCATTCATCCGTGAAAAGGTTGCCAAATGGAACCTGCACTACGGTTTCCGTCACGGCAGTATGACGATTCGTAACCAATCGACGCGATGGGGAAGTTGCTCGCATCGGGGCAATCTCAGTTTCAATTGGAAGCTGCTTCTATTGCCTGAGCGGATGGCGGATTATGTCGTCGTGCACGAACTTTGTCATCTCGAAGAGTTCAACCATTCCGCGAAATTCTGGAAACTCGTCGCGCAAGCGGTTCCCGAATATCGCGAGATCGTGCGGGAGATGCGGAGACTCTGACACCTGCCGCATGGCCATGATGGGGAAGATTCAAGCTTCATGGTATTCTGTACGAGGAGGACTAAACCGTCGATCAAACCCATATGTCGAATGAAAAAATGGATGCCCTGAAACCGGATTTGGAAGATCTCAGGGGGAAAAGATGGGACGCCATTCGTGAACTCAGCAATATCGTCGAGATGGGAGGTCCGGGAAGAGTCGTGCAGTCCACCGAGAATACCGCTCTCGAGGAAGATCTGAAAGCGTTCACGCCCGGGGAGCGTACCGGTTTCATGGAAATGAGGAATGTCGATCTGCAGCGGATTTTGGAAGACCTGAACGAGCAATCATCCGTGAAGGCGGTGGGGAAGACCAAGGAATACCCGAACGAGTCGGGGGATACCCTTCGGATCGAATGGGATGGGAACGGGCTCAGGCTGATATCCGAATGGAATGACGGCGATGGGGGGACGAAGGAGACATCCGACCCGGACGAGATCGCGGAACATCACGATATGCTGTCACTCATCTCGGTCTATCGGGACGCGCAGGAGTCCATGGAAAAGGAGTTGACGGCGGATTTCGGCGAGTAAGACGCGTATTCGTTTTATTGAGATTTCCATCGGAACCGCTTGATTCGTCTTCACACCGGGAGTAGAATGTCCGCGCCATGAAAACGCCGATATTCGACGGAAAAACCGGATTGGACGGATTGAAAGCGCTGCCGGAGACGCCGGGTGTGTATTTTTTTCTTGGAGAAGACGGCGATATCCTTTATATCGGAAAAGCGACTTCCCTGCGCGATCGGGTGAGGAGCTATTTCGCTTCAGATATCGGTGAGACGCGCGGACCGAAGATCGTCCGGATGCTCGATCTCGCACGGACGGTCGCTTGGAAGGGAATCGATTCGGTACTTGAGGCGCTCATCCTGGAATCCCGGCTCATCAAGGAGCATCAGCCGCCGTACAATACCTTTGAGAAGGACGACAAGAGTTATAACCACGTCGTCATTACGGAAGAGGATTTTCCGCGGGTCTTGCTCGTCCGTGGACGTGATCTCGCACAGGGAAAGTTCACCGCGCCGATCCGATCGCTTTTCGGGCCGTTCCCGAACGGAGGACAACTCAAGGAAGCGGTCCGCATCGTCCGGAGGATTTTCCCGTTTCGAGATGTCTGTGAGCCCGCTCGTAGGATAAAAGATGACAAGAAACAGATAACGGGGAGTGGGAACGAGGAGCGGGAAATCGTATATGGAAGGCCGTGCTTCAACCGGCAGATCGGACTGTGCCCCGGGGTATGCACGGGAGAAATATCAGTGCGCGAGTATGGGAAGACGATCCGGAACATCGAACGGTTCTTCCAGGGGAAGAAAAGCGATATCGTCAGATCTCTTACGCAGGAGATGAAATCGGCCGCAGTCGATCTGGAGTTCGAAGAGGCCGACGGGATCAAGCGGACGATATTCGCTTTGGGGCATATACACGATGTGTCGCTTCTGTCCGGCGACGTGGCGGAAATGAGTGGGAACGGGAACGGCATCCGCATCGAGGCGTACGATGTCGCGCATCTCGGCGGGAAGTCGTCCGTCGGGGTGATGACAGTCTACTCGGGGAATGCACCGGACAAGGACTCATACCGGAAATTTCTTCTACGCGGAAAACATTCGGGCAACGATCTCACTGCGCTCGAAGAGATCCTTCGTCGACGTGTGAAGCATGCGGAATGGCCGATGCCGGATATCGTCGCGGTGGATGGGAACCTGTTACAACACGGCGTGGCGGAGCGCGTTTTCGGCGAGGCAGGCGACGCCTTCGCGGGCGTGCGGATCGTCGGTGTGGTCAAGAACGCGAAGCATCAGCCCGAGCGGCTCGTCGGAGACGGTCCGGCTATCGCGGATTATCGTCGGAAGATCCTGCTTGCCAATGCCGAGGCACACCGTTTCGCCATCACCTATCACCGTAAGAGGAGGGGAAAGGATTTTTTTGGCTTATAAAGCCGAAAGAAAACCATCCTGGAACGGGGGAACCGTGTGTTTTGAATGGTCTCTTTACACCGCGCGGAAAACGCGGTAACATGGATACCGACTTGCGCTTTCCTTTGTCGATCCGACTGACTATGATTTCGAAGAAGCCGACGATCGAAGTCCGCGGTGCGCGGGTGAACAATCTGAAGAGCGTGAACGCGGACGTGCCGCGTGATTCGTTCGTCGTGGTGACGGGACTTTCCGGATCTGGAAAGTCTTCTTTCGTTTTCGATACGATCTACGCCGAGGCGAACCGTCGGTATATGGAGTCGCTTTCCTCCTACGCGCGTAACTTCATGGAGGCGTTCGAAAAGCCGGATGTCGATGCGATCCGAAATCTTGTTCCCGCGGTTTCCATCGACCAGAAAAGCGTCTCCCGGAGTCCTCGCTCGACAGTCGGGACCATGACCGAAATCTACGATTATCTCCGTCTCCTGTTCGCGAAGGAAGGTATCCCCCATTGTCCGAAGTGTGGTAAACCGCTCTCGAAGAAAACCTCCCGCGAGATTCTCGAGGAAGTACTTTCCTTACCGGACGGGATCACGATCGCGTTTCTTGCCGTCCCGGAAACGTTTTCCGAGAAGACGCTTTCTTCCATACTTCCGATCGCGTCCGAGGCCGGTTATGTCCGCATACGCGTGGATGGGGAAATCCTCACGATCGACGAGGCGGGCCGACTGAATAACGACACGTATTCGGTCGTGGAGGCGGTCATCGACCGATTGGTGACCGATGCTTCCAGACCGGACCGGGAACGGATCCTGGATTCCATAGAGACGGCGTTCCGAGTCGGTCAGGGCTCGTTCGTGTTGAAAGTCGACGGGGACGACCGGATTTATCGGAACCTGTTCCTGTGTGACGATTGCGGAATAAGTCTTTCGGATTTCACGCCGAGCCACTTTTCTTTCAATAGTCCGGACGGCGCATGTCCGCGGTGTTCCGGTCTCGGCGCGACACTCGAATTCGTTCCGGATCTCGTCATACCGAATCGGAACCTATCACTTTTGGAAGGAGCTGTTCGGCCGCTTGCCAAGACCGGCGGGGAGCGTGGCGGAAGTTCGATGCGGGCACTCGAAGAGATGGCTCAGCGACAAGGAATCCCCCTGTCCGTCCCGGTGAAGAAACTGTCCAAGAAACAGCTTGACGTCGTATTGTACGGGGAGAAACGCGATGGCGGCTTCCCGGGTGTCATAGAACTCCTCGGGCAGAAATATTTCGAGGCGAAGTCGGATCATTTCAGAGCCGATCTCGAGTCGTACATGCGCAAGGATATCTGTCCCGAGTGCGATGGGAAACGGCTCAGGCCGGAAACCTTGTCAGTATTGATCGACGGTCGTTCCATTCATTCGTTCGCCGATCGTAACGTTACGGATTTGAGGAAGCAGTTCCGGGAACTCCCGAAGAAGGGTATTTTTCGTGAGCGGCAGGTCGTCGACATGGTTTTTCGCGAAATGGAATCGCGACTCGCGGCGGTGGAAAAGGTCGGCCTCGGCTACCTCTCGCTTTCCCGCGGAGCCGATACGCTCTCCGGCGGCGAGGCTCAGCGTATAAGATTGTCGGTTCAGATGCGCGCGGGGCTTGCCGGTATCCTGTACGTTCTTGATGAACCGTCGGTCGGACTGCATAGTCGGGATACCGACCGTCTTATCGATGCGATTCTCGAACTTCGTGAGAGCGGTAACTCGCTCATCGTGGTCGAACATGACCGTGCCATAATGAAACGCGCGGACTACGTGATCGACTTCGGGCCGGGAGCCGGTCGTCTGGGCGGCGAGGTTATCTTTTCCGGCACACCTGAAAAACTCCAGACGTCAAAGACGACTACGGGGCTCTATCTTTCGGGAAAGAAACAGGTTTCCTCCAAACGGGAATCACGGAAGGGGAACGGGAAGAAACTGTCCGTAATCGGCGCGTCGGAACACAATCTGAAGAACGTCGATATCCATATTCCGCTCGGGGCTTTCACGGCGGTTTCCGGCGTATCGGGGTCGGGAAAATCATCGTTCGTGGACGATATCCTTTCACGGGTACTCGCCAGGCATTTTTATGGAGCGCACGCGGTGCCGGGTGATCATAATTCGGTGAAAGGGATCGAACACCTGGACAAGGTGATCACGGTGAATCAGGATCCGATCGGACGGACTCCCCGGTCGAATACCGCAACTTATACCGGTATTTTCAATCATGTCCGTGACCTGTTCGCGGAGACGACGGAAGCCGAGCGTGCCCGGTTCGACGCGAGTCATTTCAGCTTCAATATGAAGGGCGGGCGGTGTGAAGCGTGTCAGGGCGGCGGTATGAAGAAGATCGAAATGTATCTTCTGCCGGACATGTACGCCCCATGCGAAGTTTGTGCCGGCACTCGCTACAATCAGAAGACGCTCTCGATCGAATATCGCGGAATGAATATCTCGCAGGTGCTGGACATGACCGTTTCCGAGGCGAGGACATTTTTCCTCGATCAACCCCAGATCGAGGAAAAACTCCGTATCCTCGAGGAAGTCGGGCTCGACTACATTGTCCTCGGGCAGTCCGCCCCGACGCTTTCCGGTGGTGAAGCGCAACGGGTGAAGCTTGCGACAGAACTTTCGCGGAAGTCGAATGGAAATACTTTCTATATTCTCGATGAACCGACGACCGGTCTTCATTTCGAAGATACGCGAAAGTTACTCGGCGTACTTGACGCGCTTGTCGACAAGGGAAACACGGTGCTCGTCGTCGAACATAACACGGACGTCATCAAACATGCCGACTGGGTGATAGAACTCGGTCCCGATGGCGGCGATGCCGGGGGGGAACTTGTTTTCGCCGGCGTGCCAAAGGATCTGAAGAAATGCAAGAGGAGTCCAACCGCGAAATATCTCTGAAGCAGTCCGTAGAGTCGAATATTACGGGACGGGAGTCGGGACCATACGAACTGATCAGATGGAGCCAATGACCCTGCGGACTTTTGACTTTTCGACATTATAGACTTTCGACCTCGCATATGTCTCTCTCCCGCGATATTCTCGCGACTCTCGCCTACTATGACGCACTGGATCAGCCGCTAACGGCGTTCGAAGTGTGGAAGCACCTTATCGATGCGGAACGCGACGCGGGGAAACCTGATTCGGTTTCGCTGGGCGACGTGATCGCAGCACTTGACGAGAAGGACTTGCGTGAACGGATCATCCTCCGGGACGGGTTCTTCATGCTTTCGGGGAGGGAATATCTTGTCGGAACCCGGATCCGGGCCGAAAAAGTCGCGGTCGCGAAACTACGCCGTGTCCGCCGGCTGGCCAAAGTGCTCCGAATCGTGCCGTTTGTCCGGATGATCGGAATCACGGGAAGTCTCGCCATGAAGAAAGGAAACAGCGACAGCGATTGGGATTTCTTCGTGGTCGTACGGGCGGGGCGGATTTGGATAGGGAGGACGATTCTGACAGGCGTCCTGCACATCGTCGGCAAACGTCGTCATGGGAACAGGACCAAAGATCGCGCCTGTCTCAATTATTTCATAACGGACGATCACTTGGCCATACCGACGGAGGATTGGTTTTCCGCCAATGAATATACCTTTCTCGTTCCGATCATCGGTCGTGAGGCATTTAGGCGGTTCGAACTGAAAAATCGTTGGATTGCCAGGTTCAAACCGAATTTTCGACCTACCGAAATCATGCCGGTTTGGTTCTTGCGGGACTCCGGTAATCTGTCGCGGGCGCGGGCTCTTTTGGAGCGGATATTCGATTTCGATGTCCTTGAATCATGGCTTAGGGGATGGCAGAAGGAGAAGATCAGACGAAATCCGAAGACGCGCATCGAAGGCGGACATATCGAGGCGACGGATCAGACGCTGGTGTTTCTTCCGCATCCGCACGGACCGGAAGTCTACGAGAAATTCCGGAAAAGTTTCGGCGAACTTCGTCTGAGAGGATAGTGTTCCGGATCATGAATCCCATCGATATGTTTACCCGACCGTTCGATCGGTAAAAAGTCCCGCGTGTCCGGGATTTTTTTGGGAATAATTCTTAAAGAGTATGCTATAATGACAACAAACGGAACATAAAATTTCCTATGCCGAAATTTCTTTTCACGGCGAAAAACATCGAGAGCGGCGAAGCCGTCTCGGGGGAAGCGGTTGCCAAGGATGACCGGACACTTGCCGGGGATTTGCGTTCCAGGGGCCTGCTATTGACTTCCGTGAAGGAACTGCAGGAGAAATCGAAGACGACGGTGAGATTTCTCGACCGGTTCATTTCGGTTCCTCTCAAGGAAAAAATGCTTTTCACGCGGAACCTCTCCGTAATGATTTCTTCGGGACTCGTGATTTCCCGGGCGATTCAAAGTCTCGGCTTCCAGACGAAAAATGCGACGCTCAAGAAGATTCTAACGGAAGTATACGATGACGTGCAGTCCGGAAAGAGTCTTTCGGAGAGCCTCGCGAAATACCCGTCCGTGTTCGGTGAGCTTTTCACGAGCATGGTGTACGTGGGTGAAGTGTCGGGAAATCTCGAGATGGTGCTCGGTATCTTGGCACTTCAGTTGGAAAAGGAGAATGATCTCAAGGGCAAAGTCCGCGGCGCGCTCATGTATCCGTCCGTCATTCTGGTGGCGATGCTTATCATCGGGTTCATAATGCTTACCTATATTCTCCCGAGCATCACCGGAGTGTTCAAGGATATGGGAGCTACGCTTCCGCCGATGACCCTTTTCGTCATCGCGCTCTCGGATTTTCTTCGGAACAACACGATTCTTTGTCTCGGTCTCATAATTGCTCTCGTAGTCGGGGTCAAACTGGCCGCCGCGACACCCTCAGGCAAGCGGGTGCTTCATTTTCTCACCGTGCGGTCACCTGTTATCGGCGGCATCGTCGTCAAGGTGAACTGTGCCCGATTCGCGCGCATTTACAGCTCCCTGCTCAAAAGCGGCGTGTCGGTCGTGGATGGGTTGTCCATTGTGTCCCGAACCATCACGAACGTCTATTATAAGGACGCGTTTACGGAAGCGATCGAGGCTATCCAAAAGGGAAAAAATCTGAGCGCTGTCATCGCGGCGCATGAAAGTATTTTTCCGATACTCGTCTCGCAGATCATAGAGGTCGGCGAAGAGACCGGTAAGACGGAACTCGTCCTGGAGAGGCTGGCGGAATTCTACGAGGCCGAGGTCACTCAGATCACGGCGAACCTGTCTTCCATTATCGAACCGGTGCTCATGCTATTTATCGGCGGCGCGGTCGGTTTCTTCGCTGTCGCGATGCTTACGCCGATGTACAGCGTGCTTCAAGACATAAAATGATATGGCCCGAAATATAATCATCAGCAGACTGAATGATCGGAAACGCGGGTTTACGTTGGTCGAGGCGATGTTTTTCCTGTTTCTCTTTTCCGTTATCGCGCTTACGTTTTATCAGTTGTTCGCCGTCGGGTCGAAACGGATTCTTGATGTCCGGCGGAAGCTGGGCGCGACCGCGCTCGCATCCGAACGGATGGAGACAGTCCGCAGTCTTCCATACGCCTCGATCGGTACGAAACGACCGGACGGCGCCGGTGGATGGGACTACGGTATTCCGGCGGGGGATATCCTGGAGACGGAGTCGATCGTAAAGACCGGTGCGACCTATACGGTACATACGGTCGCACAATATGAGGACGATTCATTCGACGGGACGGCATCCGGCGGTACCCATGATTCGATCCCGACCGACTATAAACAGGTCAGGATCGAGGTTACGTGGGTCGGTGCGGAAGGCGGTCAGGAAGTGGTTACCTGGGGGACTTTCTCCCCGGAAGGGGTGGAGCAGCCGTCGAACACCGGAGTCCTATCCATAAACGTCACCGATCCGTCCGGAGCGTCTTTGCAGAATGCCGATGTGCATATAGTTTCCGCGACGGGAAACGTTGATTTGACCGCACAGACGGACGTGTACGGGAACCTGTCTTTTCCGGGAGCACCGCCAGCAAGTGACTATATGCTTTACGTCTCAAAAAACGGATACTACGGCGTGCAGACCTATCCGGCAGCTCCGGCTTCGGCGTTCAACCCGCTCGACCTCCCGATGTCAGTAGTCATCGGTTCGGTCAATCAGAAGTCGTTCGCAATAGGTCGTTCGTCAGGCATCACGGTCAGGAGCGAGGACGCCTTCGGAACGGCGATTCCGAGCGTCGCGTTCACGCTTTCAGGCGGTCATCAGGTCGGTACGAAACTCAATACGATCCCGGTCGAGCCGGTGTACGATTTTTCGGTTTCCGATACGACCGGATCTGACGGGCAGAAAGCCTACGCCGATCGTTCATACGGGCGTTACGCCCTCGCCGCTTCAGGCAGCGTGACCGGATATCGGTTTCTTCGCGTCGATCCGGGCATTCTGAATACTCCCGATACTTTCGATATGGTTGTCGGGACGGATCTGATCGCAAAAATGGTTTTCGCAGAAACGTCGGTAGGATCGGTACTTGTGTCCGTGAAGACGAATAACGGCTCCGCGGACGTTCCCGTGCAGAACGCCTCGGTGCGACTCCAAGACGGCACGATCGGTTATGACGCGACCGTGACGACGGGGCCGTCCGGACAGGCCTATTTCCCGACCTCGATGCCTGCCTTGCAGGCTGGTACGTATCAGTACGACGTTACGGCTGACGGATACGCCGCGGAGACGGGATCGATCGCTGTGACGGGTATGAGTCTGCAGGACCAATCGGTGACGCTTACCGAGGAATGAATATGGAATCGAACCGCTCAAAATCACGGACAAACACGGGTCGAGGGATCCTTGCCGGCATGACGTTGGTGGAAGTCGTCGTGACGATTTTCATCATGACCATCGGGATGGCCGGTTTTTCGATGTTGTTCATCAGGAGCTGGAATCTGAATCGGTTCATTCTGGAAACCGGAGTCGCTTCAGCGACGGCGTCCCGCGGGGTAGACGGACTGGTGTCCGATCTTCGGAAGATCCGGCAAGGGGACGATGGGAGTTATCCAGTCGTCTCCGGCGACAATTTCGATCTGGTCGCGTTTATAGATGTCGACAATGACGGTAAGACAGAACGGGTGCATTATTATCTGCAAAACAGTCTGCTCAAGCGCGGGGTGACCGAGCCGGCTGCCACGCAGCCGGTCACATATCCGGCAGGCGATCAGACTACCACGACAATCGCCAGATATATAGCAAATACCACCGATAAGCCGATATTCTTTTATTATAACGACAACTATCCCGGCGATACCGTGAATAATCCTTTGAATACGCCCATAGCGATCCAAGATGCGCGGCTCGTGAAGGTTCGATTGATAGTCAATATCAATCCTAATCGCGCGCCGGAAGAAACGACCATCGAATCGTTCGCCGAATTCCGGAATCTCAACCAGTAAACGCGTATGTTCGTCAAGGTCTTTCGGAAAAAAATGATGGAGGGATCGGCGCTGGCATTCGCGCTTATTATCCTGTTGGCCGTATCCATCATCCTTTCCTCGATTCTCATGTTCATCTCGTCGCAGATCCGGAACGGGATATATGTCGCTTCACGTGAACAGGCGTTCCAGGTCGCCGAACAGGGCATTCAGTTCTACAAGTGGTATCTTGCACATCAGACCGATGGACGGACGGCGCAGCAAATAGAGGCGTTCTGGAATTCCGGGACGGCGTATGGCGTCGGTACGGATTATGTGATGAACGTTTCGGATCCATCGGGAGGAATCATGGGCTCCTATCGGCTTACCGTCACCCCGCCGGTTCCGGGGTCGACCATAGTCATGGTCAAATCGGTCGGGACCATGAACAAATATCCCGATAGCAAGCGGACGGTTCAGGTACGGTTTCGTCGCCCTTCCTGGAGCGAGAATGCCGTGCTCTCGAACAATGCCGTGCGATTCGGAGACGGGACCGAGGTATATGGCAAGATCCAGTCGAATCAGGGAATCCGATTCGATGGTGTCGCACATAATGTCGTGTCGAGTTCGGTTGCGGCGTATGACGACGTGGATCATAACGGTGCGAACGAGTTCGGTGTCCATACGCATGTGAACGCTTCTTCAGGTGTAAATGACGCCTTTCGCCCGCTTGAAGCGCCTCCGAATACGGTTCAGACACGGACAGACGTATTTATGGCCGGTCGACAGTTTCCGGTATCCTCAGTTGATTTCAACGGGGTACTCGGAGACCTGAATTACATGAAGAGTGAGGCGCAAGCTGGGCACGGGAAATATTTCACATCTGCAGGACAAGGTCGCCAGATCATCCTGAAGACGAATAACACTTACGATACCTGCGCGGTCAATTCTTACTCGACATCGACGAACGGCATAAGTTCATCGAACGGATACCTGAAGACTTCCGGTTCCGGTACTTGCGGTACCTGCTCGGGTCAGTGTCTTCAGAACTTTCCCGTGCCGCAGAACGGCGTCATCTTCGTAGAGGGAAACGTGTGGCTTTCGGGACAGATAAACGGCAGGAAAGTCACGATCGTCGCCGCGAACCTTTCCGGCAGCGGTGATTCCCGTTCCGTGTTCATTCCGAATGATCTTCAATACACGAATTATGACGGTACCGATATCATCGGTGTCATCGGACAGGACGATGTCGAGATTCCGAGGGACAGCGACACGAGTCTTCGGATCGATGCGGCTCTGTTGGCACAGCAGGGCCGGGTCGGTCGGGCGGATTACGGGACATCAGACCATAAGACGGTCATTACGGTTTTCGGCGCGATGGCGACGAATCAGCGTTACGGATTCGCCTGGACGAACGGTTCGCAGGACTGGGGGTATACGACCCGTAACCTCTATTATGATAACAACCTTCTCTATTATCCTCCGCCATACTTTCCGACGGGGACGCAGTACCAGGTTGACCTTTGGGAGGAACTTTGATACGTGAATCATGTGTCCCGGCGCCACGTTTCAGGCGACCTCGCATTTTTCCGGACCTGTTCTCTGTGATATCATGGATTGGAAGATACGGACACGAACAAAAAAAGATGGGATTTCTCCAGAAAAAAGTTTTTGATTTTTCTCCTCCGCCATTCGGGCTCGACGTGAGCGATTTATCGCTCAAGGGACTTTGGCTTTCCCGGGAAGGTCATCGTGAACGGGTGGTGAGCTTCGGTTCCGTTGCCGTGCCGCAAGGTGCGATAGTCGATGGTGAAATCATGAAAGAAGATATTGTCGTCGAAAGCATAAAGTCGCTTCTTTCGAAGGCAAGTCCGAAATGGATCAAGACACGTCGGGTTGTCTGTTCATTGCCGGAAACCAAGGCATTTCTTCGGATAATAAGCATCCCGAAGATGAGTGAGTCCGAGGCAAAAGAAGCGATGAAGTGGGAGCTCGAGGCGAACATCCCGCTCTCTCTCGATCAGGTATACTACGACTGGCAGATTCTGCCGGACTTTCTTTCCCCGGAAAAGGGGCGGATGAACGTGTTGGTCGTCGCGGTATCCAATTCTACCGCCGACCAGTTCCATGCGGTGCTCGAAAAAGCCGGTCTCGAGGTTGTCGGTCTCGAGACCGAGTCGATCGCACAGGTACGCAGTCTGTTACCGGAGCTGTCCATAAAAGATGAGAGTCGGACCGTCCTGATCGTGGATATCGGGGATCGTCGAACGAGTTTCGTGATGGCGATCGACAATGTCCCCCTTTTCACCTCGAGTGTACCGCTTTCCTCCCAGATGATGACGGATGCCATATCCAAGGAAATGGGGATCCCTTTCGCGGAAGCTGAAAAACTCAAGATCCGGGAAGGGCTCGGGTCGCTCGCGTTACCGACGCCTCAGATGAAGGCGGTCCGTCCCATACTTGAGAACCTCGCGACCGAGATCGAGCGGTCGATGGATTTTTATTTCACGACCCTCAAATATTCCGATCGTCTCGATGCGGTCGTATTTTGCGGTGGTGGGGCGAATATGCAGGGATTCCTGCCGTATTTTTCGAGAAGGCTTCGCCAGCATATCGAATTCGGAAACCCCTGGGTGAACGTGCGACTCGGAGAATCGGTTCCGCCGATCAGCCGGGAACGATCGGTGCAGTATTCAACGGTAATCGGGCTCGCGCTTCGGGGCCTCGACGAATATGAAAGTATTGCTTAACCTGCTTCCCGAGCGGCATCGGGTGAGCATACGGCGAAAATTCTATGATCGTTTCTTTCTGCGGCAGGCAGTCATTCTGTTTTGCATCTGTGTTTTTTATGTCGGAGTACTCAGCAGTATCTTTTTCGCGGTGTGGGAAAACAGAAAGTCCGTCGAAGAGATGACAAACAGCCAATCGAGCGCCACGGCCGAATCGCGACAACTTGATCAGTACGAGACCGCGTTCCGTGAAGCGAATGCCATTTCGGCCCGATCCGTCCGTTATTACGCCGGCCACCTTTCCTGGACGCAACTGTTGATATTGCTCGACAATCTCATCCCTGACGGTATAAGTCTCACGAGCCTTTCGACGAAAGACTACCGAGTGTTTCTTTCGGGCACTGCGCGAACACGGGATGATTTTCTCGGATTGGAGAGTCGTCTGAAGGGGAGCGAATGCCTTTCGGATTTCAAAGAGCCCGTATCGAACCTGTTCTCGAGTCAGAATGCGGATTTCCAGGTCGATTTCATGGTGGATATGAGCTGTCTCAAGCGATCTTCCGATTTATGAAGATATCCTCTCTCATCAGATGTCTCTACGTACGTACAGGAGTGACCGTTGTTGCGACGGTTTCGCTGATCGTGCTTGCCGCTTTTCCGCTCCAGCGGAAAATTTCCCTGGAAAGTGAGGAAATCCAAAAGGATTACGCGAAGACTGAAAATGACCAGAAACGCATCCTTGAATTGCCGGTTCTCCGTTCGAAATATCAGAAGATCTCGAATGAGAGCGATAAGACCGGCACCATCCTTCCCGAGTCACAAGTCGTAGAACTAATCAAGAATCTCGAGGAAACTGCCCGTGAAACCGGCGGGGAGATCGTGGTTTCGCAAGGAATGGATCTTGCTGCACGAAAAAAGGCGGCACCGACGCCGGATGCCGCCACCGGTCAGAAGACATCCGGCGACAATCGGATCGTCGATCAAATGGCGGAAGGCAAGACACTCGGACTGTCGGTCATTTTTAGCGGTCGATATTCTGATGCGGTCAACTTTCTCCACAAGGTCGAGACGATGCCGTATTTTCTCGATGTCCTTTCCATTGATTTCCGTCCCGCCGATACGGGCGCCGGTGAGCGTGGCAGTCTTTTTTCCGCAAATCCGACTCCCGTGACATCGGTAGGAAGCACTTCGACCGTCCCTACCACGACTTCCGTGAAGGCCACTTTCGAACTGATCGTTTATCTCCAATAGGTTATGAAATCACCGGTAAACCTGAATATCTTTCAAGCCCAGAAATTATTCGCTTTCTGGGTGCGATACTCAAGGGCGTTCTATTCGCTCATGTTCTTTCTTACATTCGGACTCGGATTGTCAGTATGGTATTTCAATGTGTATCGGGGTGACTGGTCCGAAGAACAGAAGCGGAGTTATGCGGCAACCGCATTTCAGGAAACCGAGTTTCGCGAGTCGGCCTTCGAAGCCGCGGTGCAAACGACCGCACATCGGGCCGAACTCCATGATACTTCCGTCAAGGTGAGTCGGGATCTGTTTTTTTCCGACGGTCGGAAAAAATAGGTCAGGTCGGTATCTTACGGGTTCCGGCCCAGTTGACGGGGGCCGGTTTTGAACGTACCCTGTGTGGATATGGATGACTCCAGAGCCAGTCGATTAGCCGATGTCCTTTCCGGTGAAAGCTCCTTCCGCATCAGGCAGGCGGAAGAAGCTTTATATGGTGGGCATTTCCGTTCGTGGACTGAAACGGCATCTTTGCCGAAGGTTTTGCGCGAACGGCTTGAAGCTGAAATACCTTGGCTTAGCGTGTCAAAGGTCGCCATATTTCCAAGCAAACGAAGCGACGCGTGGAAGGCGCTGCTTCGCACTTCCGATGGGAACGGAGTGGAGTCCGTCCTTATGCGTAACAGCCGGAACCATTTTACGGTCTGCGTCTCGACCCAGATCGGATGCGCCATGAACTGCGCTTTCTGCGCGACGGGAAAGATCGGACTCATCCGGAACCTGTCGCAAGACGAGATTGTGGACCAGGTAAGATTTTTTCGCGGATATGTCGCCGATTCGAAATTGTCCGGCGAAATTACGAACATCGTCCTTATGGGGATGGGGGAGCCGCTTGCCAATTACGAGGAAGTTCGTGAGGCGCTCAGGACGTTTACGGGTCCGATGGGTATCGGAACTACGCGGATCACCGTTTCGACCGTCGGTCTTTTGCCTGGACTCGATCGGCTCGTGAAGGATCCTGATTGGCCTCCGGTGCGGATCGCGGTCTCGCTTCATGCCGCGAACGAGAATACCAGAAAGAATATGATGCCGACGACTTCCACGGGCTTTCTCGACCGGCTCGTCGCATGGTCGCATGACTATGCCGAAGCGTTTCCTGAAAAAAGACGCCATCTTACGTTCGAGTATCTGCTTTTGGCAGGCATCAACGATTCCGAAGAGGATGCGCGGAAACTTATCGCGCTTTCGCGGCGTGTCGGTAAGGTTCGCATAAATCTGATCCCGTACAATTCGACCGATAGCATTCATTCGGGAAGCGACGCGAATACCGTGATGCGGTTCAAGAGGTGGATAGAATCAAACGGAATCACGGTCACTATACGGAAATCACAGGGAGGGGATATCGCCGCGGCATGCGGACAGCTTGCGGGAAAAACCGTGAGCGGTGAACGGATTACAAATAGCGGGTAAGCGGAAAGAAGAAGCCGGAATACCTTGCCGTAGTCTTCTATGCATCGCCTATCGGTATATCCCCGAAGTCATTGTTAGTATCATTAATCACGTCGATTGTTCCATATCCATTATAGACTGATCTGATTATGTCGAAGAAATACCTCATCCGCACTTTCGGGTGCCAGCAGAACACCGCCGATTCCGAACGCATCGCCGCTTCATACGAGGCACGCGGATTCGTGCCGACCGAGACGTTGGCCGATGCGGATCTGGTCGTAATCAATACGTGCATGGTCCGCGAGAAGGCCGAGGAACGCGTCTACGGGTTGGTTAGGAACATCCGTGACGGACAGGGGAAAAAGGATGCGGAAATAGTCGTAACCGGCTGTCTTGTCGGCGCGGTCGCTCGCGAGCCGTCCGGAAAGATGCGAAAAAAGGTCACCTCGCGTTTGCCGGATGTGACTTTGCTTCCGATAGAAGAGGTCGGTTTCGAACACGTACCAAAACGAGCCGATGGGAAGCTTGCCTCGATCGTCATCGGCAACGGATGTGGAAATTTCTGTTCGTACTGCATCGTACCGTATTCGAGAGGAAAGGAAATGTCGCGGCCGTTCTCGGATATTCTCGAGGAGGTCGGAACGGCTGTCGCCGAAGGGCATGACGAGATTCTTCTTCTCGGACAGAACGTGAATTCCTATGGCGCTGATTTTTTGGTCGACCACATAAGCGAAGGGGAATCGTATCGCCTGCCCGACGGTCGTGATGTGGTACCGGTCATGGTGAGTCATCTCGGCAAGCATCGTATCCCGACTTTGTTTCCGCATCTGCTTGAGACCGTAGCGAAGATCCCCGGTGTCCGAAAGGTGATGTTTCTATCTTCGAATCCGTGGGACTTTTCCGACGAACTTATCTCCGTTATCGCGAATAACGCCAATATCGACAGGATGCTTCATTTGCCAGTACAGGCGGGAAGCGATCGGGTGCTGAAATCCATGAACCGTTGGTACGTTCGTGACGAGTATCTTGCTCTTGTCGAACGTATCCGCACGGCCGTTCCGGAGGTGTTGCTCACGACGGATATCATCGTCGGATTTCCCGGTGAGACCGCGGAGGATTTCGAGGCAACGCTCGATATCGTTCGGCAGGTGAGATTTCACAAGGCATATCTCGCCTGCTATTCCGCGCGACCCGGTACCGTTTCCTCGAAACTTTCCGACGATGTCCCTCGCGAAGAAAAGGTCCGTCGTTTCCATGAGCTTGATCGTATCGTCCTTACGCTTGCCGGAAGAGATCATCTGTTGGGAAAATGATCCGTGGCGGTCTTGATTTCTCGGTCTGTCTCCTGTATCATACGACGTGTTCAGTATTCATAAAATCCCTATGATAAAGGTTTTCGGACATAAGGCGCCGGACACGGACTCGGTCGGAAGCGCCATCCTCTGGTCGTGGTATCTCAATACGCATACTTCTTCAGACGCCGCACCGTATGTCCTTGGAGAACTCAATAAGGAGACGATATTCGTGCTTGATCGCTGGAATATTCCCGAGCCGGAACGGCTCGACGCGGTGGAGTCGTCCGACGAAGTCGTCATCGTCGATACCAATAATCCTGACGAGCTCTTCGGCAATATCTCGGATGTGAACGTGGTCCGGATCATCGATCACCACCGGCTTGCCGGCGGACTGTCCACGCCCGGACCGATCGATATGATCATCCGGCCGGTCGCATGCACATCGACGGTCATTCATGATCTTGTCAGCGAACATATCGATACGATGCCGAATCATCTGCTCGGGCTCATGCTTTCCTGTATCCTGTCCGACACGCTCGCATTCCGTTCACCGACCACGACGCCTCATGACAAGGATATCGCCGAGAAGCTCGCGAAACGGCTCGGTGTGGATATTCAGGCTTTCGCTAATGAGATGTTTGCCGCAAAATCCGACCTCTCTGATTTCTCGGACAGTCGTATCGTTCGCCTGGACGGCAAGATGACCGAAGTCGGGGGAAAGCGTATCCTTGTCTCCGTCGTGGAAACGACGACGCCCGAGCAGATCATCGAACGGAAAGAAGGGATCGTCGAGGCGATCAGGAAAATCGTCGCCGAAGACGGTATCGACGAAGTCCTCTTCTTCATAATCGATCTTTTCCACGAGGAGGCGACGGCGTTCACCTACAATCCCTTTACGGCCGGTATGATTTCGGAGTCATTCGGGGTGACGGTCGAGTCCGATACCGAGGTGTTGCCCGGGGTTTTGTCGCGCAAGAAACAGATCGTTCCCGTACTCAGGCTGCCGGAGGCTTCCTGATCGGTTCGGAATCGCGGTCAAAATCCGAAAAGGGGCCCGCTATCGCATGCCCGTCTATTTGTGGTCGTGACGTAATGGGACATATTGATTCGGGTCGGCAGACATGTTATAACAGCAAAGCCGGTATCGATCGACAGTTCTTTTCTTATGTTCCCCGGATCTCATTCATGAGATATGTCGAGGTCGGCATGATGTACAATCTGAACGAATATTCTTTTAACGCAAAACGGGAACTGACATGAGGCATGAGAAAGTGAGGGTACGCGTGAAGTATCATCCGGATACGCTTCGGTGCGTCCTCTCGGTATTGGACTCCACAAGAAACGATTCCCATCTCTATGATCGTCTGGCGGCAGTTGCGGCTGAGTGCTTCCCGTCGATTCGACGGGAAGACATGACGAGTGATATCTGTGGTAAAGGGCGGGCAAGAATTCATTTCAGGGCGTCAAGCGGTGAATCCGTTGTTCCCATCGAGGAACTGAGCAGGGGCCAAAACAGGAATCTGTGCATTGCTTTAGTGTGATCGGAAACATGAAGCTGAACGGGGTCGCCATGTGCGGACCCCGTTTTTTTATGCGATCGGTCATATTGCGATCATCCGTTTCCGGATCAAGTAGGAAATGAAATCGCACGGAGCGGTCTATTGATATGGATTGCTCGACTCGTACCAATTCTATTGACATATATATTATTTTAATGTATAATGTTTTAAAATGATCTTGCCTAAATTCACCCCTCAATTAGGACACCCGATCAAAACAAAGATGAGACTCTTCCAATAATACTCCATTCGCCACCGCCACTTCAAATGCCGTACGATACCCGAGGATCTTCCTCGGTTTTTCGTTGATGATCTTCACTGCCCGGTCAATCTCCTTCTGACTCACCAGAGCGAAATCCGTCCCCTTGGGAAAGTACCGTCTCAGCATCTTGTTCCCGTTCTCCACTCCTCCCTTCTGCCAGGAGGAATACGGATCGCAGAAGAAGGTCGGCACTCCGATCGAGGCATGCCGTTTGTTTTCTATCCCATTGTCAAAAGTGATGCTTTTCATGCCCAGGCTTCTCATCATGTTCCGTATCTTCCGCAGGTTCTCCGCGGGTGACATCGAGTGAAGTTTCCGTACCACAAGCAGTCGGCTCTTCCGCTCCGAAAGGACGCTCATCCCTCCTTGGCCTCCTTTTCTCGAAACGACGGTATCGCCCTCGAAGTGACCAAAGCGGGTGCGGTTTTCGGCACCGAGAAACCGCTTGTCGAGGCTCACGCGGTCGGGAATCATTATTCGATCGGTCTTCTTGGTCTTCCGTGGTTTCCGATCATACCGTTCCGAATAGAGGTGTTGGCAATACCGCTGCCCCCTTGCGCTGTACAGCCACTCGTAGATGGCGGTTTTCGACGCGAAGAAGGGTTCCTTGTCCTCCTTCATCCTTCCCGATATCTCATCGGGGTTCCAGTGGGCTTTCAGTTTGTCAGTGATGTATGCCTGGAGTGCCTCGTTTTCGTTGATCTTCCTCCGCTGGTACTTCGATGCCTGCTTCCGCACCTTCGCTTTCCTGTCCGCTTTCAGCGGATCATAGACTCCGTTGACACTGTTCACCTTCACCTCGTACGAGACGGTATTCGGACTCCGCTCCATCGCTTCTCCGATCTTGCGGTATGAATACCGCTTCTCGAGGAGGATGTTGATTTCGAAGCGCTCTGCCCGAGTCAATTTTCCTTTCTTTTTCATACGGACATTCTAGACCAGAGTGTCCTAATTCAGAAC
>JAAXTX010000018.1 GCA_013336285.1 Candidatus Moraniibacteriota bacterium
CGCCCTTTCAGGGCGGCTCTTTCAATTTTCGGAATTCCTACGCACGCGAAACATACGTTCCCTTCTCCGTATTCACGATGACACGGTCCCCGGCGGAGATGAAGAGCGGCACGGTGAGCGTGAGCCCGTTTTCGAGGATGACGACCTTGTCGCCACCCGAGGCGGTATCACCCTTGATGCCCGGAGGAGCGTCCTTGACTGCGAATTCCATCTTTACCGGAAGCTCCACGTTGATCGCGTGACCGTCATAATTGAGCACGGTCACTTCTGTCCCCTCAATGAGATACTTCGCGGTATCACCCAGGGTCGCGGCTGGCAGCGCGAACTGTTCGTAGCTCTCCGAATCCATGAAGTGATATTCGTCTCCCTCCGGATAGAGATACTGCGCGGTCGATTTTATCGTCTCCGCCTCCTCGAATTTGTCCTTGTCCTGGAACGTGTATTCGATCGTCGCGCCGGTCAGGATATTCCGAAGCTTCGTACGCATGACCGCACCGGCCCGACCCATCTTCGAATGCTGGTAATCGAGCACGACGTACGGTTGACCGTCCCACAGGATCTTCTTTCCGGTCTTGATATCACTCAGTCCGAGCATAATGCACAGTCCATAAAGTCTATAAGGTCCGTCAGGTCCGTAACGTCATCTATCAGACGTATCCGGATCTATTTCACCACGAACGGGATGAGCCCCATGAAACGTGCGCGCTTGATCGCGAGCGCGATATCCTTCTGCTGCTTCGCCGAAAGTCCGTAGCGCTTCGGCGGATAGATTTTCCCCTGCGAGTTCAGGAACCGGCGGAGAAAATAGGCATCCTTATAATCGAGATTCTCAAGCTTCTTCTGCATCGCGTCTTCCATATGATTCTATAGGTCGATTAAAACGGTACGTCCTCGATCCTGATTTCATCTTTCTCGTCATCGAGATTGATCGTGGGGATCTCCTCTTCCATCGGCGCGGACGGAGCAGGCCTCGAAGCCGGTCGGGATGACGGTCCTTGCGGACGAGCCGTCGCCGGGGCACCCTGTCTCGGCGCGTATCCGCCCTGTCCTCCCTGCGGCCGTGAGCCCATCTGCATCGACTCGCCGACGATCTCGGTCGTCTTCCGTTCGATGCCGTCCTTACCGACGAAGGAACGTGTCTGCAGCCGGCCTTCCACGAAGCATTCCGCTCCCTTCGTGAGATACTGTCCGGCGATCTCCGCGAGACGCCCCCACAAGACGACGGTATGGAATTCGGTCTTCTCCTGCTTCTGACCGGCCTTGTCGGCCCAGGAATGATTTGTCGCCATCCCGAGCGTCGCGACCGTCTGGCCGGACTGCGTCGTCCGCACATCGGGATCGCGGGTCAGACGTCCTACCAGGATCACTCTGTTCACGTTCATAATGATTTCGGTTACCCGATTAGATATTGTCGCGAATTGCTACGCTATCGCATTGTCGTATCGTTTCCGATCCCGTCCCCCGTTAACTGTTTTCTATTAGCCATCAACCGCGTTCCGCGACTAGATATCGAGCACTTCTTCGAGCTGCTTGTCGAGCTTGCTCTGTTCCACGGGACGCTCCTTCGTCTCTTTTCCCTTTTCGTCGCTTTCACGCCCCGCAACGGGCACGCGGCTCGGTCGTCGGACAGCCGTCCTGCGCTCGCCACCGCGACGGTCCTGTCTCGGTCGCTCAACGCGCGCGATAGATTTCAATTCCGGAAGTTTGTCTGCCCGGAGAACAATGAATCGGAGCACGGGTTCGTACAGACGCAGCAACCGATTGATACCGTCGAGAGGATTTTCCTTCTCCTCTTTCTTCTCCACGAACGGCTCATCTCCGGCCATCGGGATAGTAAAACGGCGCGCGACATAGGTGCCGCGGCGTTCCTTCCGGATCTCATAGGCGAGATTCCGCTTTTCTTCCGTCTCCTCCGGAAGGAAAGTCCCTCCGAAGCCCGTAACGATCTTCTCCATCTCTTCCCGAACCTTCGGAAGTTCCGAATCCCGGGATTCCCCGACGAGATAGAAAATCTCGTATGTGGACACATCATTCGCCATACATGTTCCTTATGCTGATTACGAAAACGAAAACCGCCAAAAGAGTGCCCCTGTGCGGTTTCTGCCCGCCCTTGTCTCCTTGGAAGAAGCGGGGCGGCGCGTCGGACTTTCTCTCTTGTTGAAGCATCCTAACAGGGTTCAGGGATTCTGGCAAGAGTATAAACCAAAACCACACAGAGCGCCCTCACCGATCGGCGCCAGTCCCCCGTCGGACCCCGAACACACATTTTCCATATCGGACTTTACTTGAAGAGCAGTTTATAATTCTTCGACCAGTACACGATACCGTTATAATAGTTTGCGTTGAAAGCGCCGAGGTAACTGATTGACGCACTCCGAATGACGGACTCCTTACTCGAAGTCGCCCCGGCTTTCTTTAACTTGATTGCCATCGCCATGACACCATCGGTCAAATTCCACGGATCCGGGGTTTTATGTCCAGTGGCGGATGAGACCTGGCTTTTATAGGCCTGCCACACATCTGACATAAACTGCGGAACACCCATCGCCCCCCCTTGCCCGATATAACTCGGAGAGCACGACACCTTCTTATTCTTACTATAACCCAGTTGGTCGACAAGATCATAAAAGAGATCCCTCCTTTTATAAAGCAAGGAGATAGATGCCTTATATTTCGAACCGTACTTCTTATACCTCGCCACAGAAACTTTTTCCACTTCCGCATACGTACACTGCCCGGTATTCGCCCCAAGATTCGTCTCCATCTTCAAAAAACCGTACAGCACCCCCTGCGGGACACCTGTCTTACCGCTTGCAAATTCGACCGCATCCCGGATATCCGTTGCGTCATAAGAATTTCCGGTCAACTTCGACAGGTCGCTCTGCATCTCTTTTATTTCCTTCTCCAAACGAGAAATGATTTTCTGCTGATCAGCGAGATCTGCCTGTGTCGCCTCCTGATCGGCAGCGAGAGCTTGTTTTTCCTCCAGCTTATCCCCGAGCAACGCTTCATGCGTCTGTTTCAATACTTCAAGCTTCGACTGTTCCTGTGCGGTCTGTTCCTGAGAAGAATGTATGTCTGACAATATTCCGCGCATTCGTTCCTCGACTGACAGCATCCGGTCCGGCTCGCTGAGCGCCTGGGTCACTTCCTCACCGGACAGCATCACGTCAAAAAACGGTTCTTTCGAACCGGCTTGAATTTCCCGCATCAATCCGGCAAGTATCAACCGGCTTCCTTCTATGCGCTCCTGTATGAGATCGATCTCCGCCTGTTTTCGATCGATATCGTTCGTAGCCTGGGCGATACGTATCTTAGCGGCAGCAATCGCCTGCTGAGTCGCGGAAAGCGAGGAATTGATCCTGTTCAGTTCTCCGGTAAGCGCCTTCGCCTGAGCCTGGGCTTTCTCCAATTTGTTCAGCGTTTTCGCGAGATCATCCTGAAGCGAACCGGGGTCCTGTGCCTCAGCGACCTCGCCCGGTGCGACAAAAGCGACGGACATGAAGAGGACACCAAAAAAAGCGAGTACCCTGAATACCTGTTTCATACCCTTATCATATCACAGATTGAAACGGCTGAAAACGAAAACGGGCGTCCGACGGAACCGGACAACCCGTTTTCCAGGAAATATGCACGTTAATCCGCAGCCAACGCGTCTTCCTTTGCTTTCTTCATGATAGCCTTGCCGATCTCGTCCATAAGCTTCGGATTCTCCCTCAGGAACACTTTGGCCGTCTCGCGGCCGACACCGAGCTTCACCTCGCCGAAGAGAAACGAGTTTCCCGACTTCTTCACGACATCGAGACGGACGCCCGTATCGAGAAGGTCGCCGGATGCCGAAATACCCTCGTTGTACATGATATCGATTTCGGTCGTACGAAACGGCGGAGCCACCTTGTTCTTCACGACCTTGATTTTCACACGGTTACCGACGACCTCCTCTCCCTTCTTGATCTGCGCCGCACGACGAACCTCTATCCGAACCGAGGAATAGAATTTAAGCGCCTGACCGCCGGTCGTCGTCTCCGGGTTGCCGAACATGACACCGATCTTCATACGAAGCTGATTAATGAAGATGACCACGGTATTGGATTTGGCCATGATCGGAGTAAGTTTCCGCAGTGCCTGAGACATCAATCGTGCCTGCCGACCGACATGCTGATCACCCATCTCACCCTCGATCTCCGCACGAGGCACTAAGGCAGCCACGGAGTCGACGACAATCACGTCGAGTGCGTTCGATCGGACGAGCGTCTCGACGATATCGAGCGCTTGCTCGCCGGCATCCGGCTGGGAGATGAGAAGGTCGGCGGTCTGAACCCCGAGTTTCTTCGCGTATTCCGGATCAAGCGCGTGCTCCGCATCGATGAATGCCGCGGTGCCACCCATCTTCTGGGCGTTCGCGATGATGTGTAACGCCAAAGTCGTCTTTCCGGACGACTCCGGTCCGTAGACCTCGATCACGCGTCCGCGTGGCACGCCACCGATACCGAGCGCCAGGTCGAGCGAGACCGAGCCGGTCGGTATGGCTTCGATGTCAACCTTACGAACCTCTCCGAGTTTCATGATCATCTCATCGCCGAACTTCTCCTTGATGGTCCCCATGACGGCATCGAGACCATCCTTCCCACCTCTTTTTTCCTGCTTTACAACTTTCGTCGCCATACGGTTTTATTCTTAATACCGGATTAATTCCCTATGTTCCCCCTATCACCTATTATCCGGACCGAACGAGACTTCCGCCGGTCCGTTCCTGTCCGACAGCGATGACTCCTGTCCACTTCCTGACTTCGCATATACCGCGGAGCCGTTCCCGACAGACACGATCACTTCCCGTTCCGCATCGAATTCAAGCGATTGCCCGTTTAAGATCTCCCCGCTCCACACGACCTGACCGTCCGATTGAACGGACATATTCGTCTTGGAAACCGCGCGGACCGAGACATGAACGGTCTTGATTGCGAGCGTTTCGGTTCCCGCCGTGAGCGGATCACCCGACTGAACTTCGGGGATGACGGCATTCACTGATACGGCACGATCACGTTCCTTGCCAAAACGATTCGTCGAGGAAACGGTGATGACATTGAGTCCGGAAGTCAACGTGAGACGCTCGGAAAATCCACCGTTTTCATCGACGATCGTTTCCTCTCCGTTTATGAGCACTTTGGCACGCGGATCAGTCTCTCCTCTGACGACCGTCTCCGATCCCGAAATAGTCTCGCCTTCGGACGGGCCGGTAATGGAAAGTCTCGGCTCGGATACGAACGAACGGAGCTCAAGGGAAAGATAGACGAAAAAGCCGGCGGCTACGAGAAGACCCGCAGCGAAGGCGACTGCCTTCGGAGATACCGAAAACGAAAAACGCACCGGGGCGGTCGGATGAAACCGGAACGGCTCGACATGACCCAGGTTCTTCTGGATATTCCGTTCGCGCTCGTACAGTCTCACGATCGCATCTTCCGGAACACCGAGATATCCGGCGTAGCTCCGTAGGAATCCCCTGACATAGACCTCGGGAGGCAATTTGTCATACTCGCCGTTCTCGAGCGCCTCAAGATACTTCACTTGAATCTTCGTCGCACGTGAAACCTCGCTCAGGCTGATTCGTCGATCGCTCCTGATTTTCCGGAATTTCTCCCCGAGCGTCATTGACCCGACCTTTTTTCTGGTGAAATTCGCGGCAGTCATATCATCCACTTTATCACACTTTCGGTGAAGAAAAAAGAAGGGAATAATCCCTTCTTTAAGCGATTTCTTAATATTTCAAACCTGCCACTTATCGCGGGCGGCCTGATCCGACACGGGATCATCATATCCCGCCTCCCCAGATTCTCCGGCGTGTTTGCCGACAAGGACCACCCTGCCGCGGTTACGTCCTTCGGCATGACCGACGACACCCTCTTCCTCAAGCATGTCGAGAAGCTTGGCCGCGCGACCGTATCCGACGGAAAGCTTCCGTTGCAGGAAGGTCGTCGCGGCACGACCGGTCTCGATTACGACCTGCTTAGCTTCCTCATACCGTTCATCATGCTCGGACATGTCGTCCGACGAAGAGGAAAAGTCGTCGCCACCGGGAAAAATCCTTTCGGACGGATCGACATCTTCGCCGCGATCACCGAAATCCTCTCCGATTTCCGTCTCACCGCACCGTGATTTCTCCTCGATCAGGAATTTCACGACCTCCTTCACTTCCCGATCGTCCACGAAGACGCCCTGGATACGTTTCGGCTGCGAGGCTCCCGCCGCGGCATAGAGCATGTCCCCTTTTCCTATGAGCTTATCCGCACCACCGGTATCAAGGATGATACGTGAATCCATCTGATTGGAAACGGCGAACGCGATCTTGGCCGGAACATTCGATTTTATGAGACCGGTCACGACATCCGAGATCGGTTTTTGCGTCGCGAGAACGAGATGTATACCGACTGCCCGCGACATCTGAGCAAGCCGGACAATGGCTGATTCCACTTCCTTGCCGTGGGCCATCATAAGGTCCGCCATCTCGTCGATGACGATGACGATGTACGGGAGCGGATCGAGATCTTCATAACGCGTATGTCCGTCCGAATCGGCTATCTTCCGGCGCTCTCCGAGAAGGTATTTCTCACGATACGTCGAGAGATCCCTCGCATGGACGGATTCGAAGATCCGAAGCCGGCGTTCCATCTCGCCGACAGCGTACTTGAGCGCGTTCACGACATGCTTGGGTTCCGTGATGACTTTGCCGCCTTTCAGATAGGGAATCTCGTTATAAAGCGACAATTCGACGCGCTTCGGGTCAACTAGAATAAGCTGCAAATCCTCCGGCGTGTTCTGAAAGAGGAGCGAGAGCAGGACCGAGTTGATACAGACGCTTTTTCCGGATCCGGTACGTCCGGCTATAAGAAGGTGCGGCATCGACTCAAGATCGGCGATCTCATACGTACCCGACACCGTCTCGCCGAGAATGATAGACAGACTCGACTTGCGGTTCTTGAAAGCTGGGCTCTCAAGGATATCGCGCATGCGGACAGCCGCCTGAGTCACGTTCGGGACTTCGATACCGACAAGCGACTTCCCCGGAATCGGCGCCTCTATACGGATAGGGTGTCGGGCAAGGGCGAGCGCGAGATCGTTCGATAGCGAGATGATCTTGGATAGCCGTGTCCCGAAGGCCGGACTGAACGTATATTGCGTGACTGTCGGACCGACGGTCGTCTCGCCCATCTCGCCGGAAATATTGAAATATTTGAGAGTGCTCTGAATGATGCGCTTCGTTTCCTCGGTATCGCCCGACGTCCCTTTCTCGGATCGACTGGTGAAGAGACCTATATCCGGGGTCCGGAACCGTTCCCTTCGTCTCTTCTTCCGAGGCTTGGGACTTTCTGAGTCCTCATCTTCTTCCGAATCCTCCTCGTCATCTCCGCGAATCTCCATACCCGTGACATTCGCGGCAGCCTCATTTTCGCCTTCGGCCTCGTCGCCGAAACGGATTTCCTGGATGTTGTGCCGACCGAGAGCGTTGTCGCCCGTCATTATCTGGCTCCCGTCAGGAATAGGAACGACCTGAGCCGATTCAACGATCGGGACGACCGATTCGACGGGATGAGATTCCTCTTCCGAAATGTCTTCGTCGGACACCGGTTTCCGCAGACTCGAAACGTACCGTTTCAATCGGGAAAGAAAATGCATGAGTGACACATTGAATGCCGCCACCGTTCCGGATAGGAATAACGAGGATAGAATGACCGCTCCCGCGGCGCGCCCCGTATAGGCGAGAAGAAATGCCGCGATACCGTAACCGACGTATCCCCCACCCGATCCTTTCTTCGCCGCCGTAAGCATCTCTTTCCCCGAATCACCGAGAAAAAGATGGAAGAACCCGAGCAGGGAAAGAAAGACTATGCCGAGTCCGGCGAATTTCACAACATCGGACAAATTCGTGTCTCGGCGTCGCAGAAGGAAGTAAGTCCAGAAAAACAACAGGAACGGGAACAACCATTTCCCCCAACCGAAAAGCACCCCGACGCCACCGTCGAGCCAACCGCCCAGCTTCTCGCCGACCCCGAAAAAGGCAAGTAGAAAAAGGATGCCGAACGCCAAAAGAAAGATAGCCGCGATGCTTCTTTTCGCATCACCTCCCAACACGTCCGCCCATCCAGTTTTTGTTTCCTCTTCCTCGGGTTCGATATCCCGCTTTCCCCTGGCTCCCTTCGCTTTCTCTTCCTGTTTTTTCCTGCCCATAAAGAGATGGATGAATGTATCACGACGACACGCCGGAGGGCATCGTCCCACCGGATTCATGACTTCCTCCATTATAGCACTCGGTCAGTCGGACGAAAAACGTCCATATATGACCAAAAATATAAAACCTGCGACGCTATGGAAGCGCGCAGGCTGAAACGATCGGATACCCGATCAGGCATGATCCGGAATCGCGTGAGAAAACCTGTAAGAAGGAGGGCATTTCGTGTCACGCTCGACGATCCCCCGTATCGCAGGTCTATAAACGCCGTCTTTCTCATCAAACAGGAACATGACTTCAAGTGACCCTGGGACACAATCGAACGAAACGTCCGTTCCGATCTCCTTGATCCGTTCACGGAGACCCGATAACGAATTACCCGGTCCCTTGCCGACATGCAGGACGAACGAGGGATTTCCGAGAACGAAAATCCTGGAGAACAGGAACCCACTGCCACATTCATCGACAGGAAGATGCGAAAGCGGTTCGTCCGTCCATCGACACTCTGCCGGAGCATCTTCCGAATGAAATTTCACGCTGACACAATCATCTTCCCTGTCTTCGGGCGGAATAACGCGGATGTCGGACAATATCCGACCGGGAAACAATTCGTCGATCTTCCCGACGATAGCTTCGATGGCATCTTCGCCACACGATCCGACGCAGGTGATATGACAGGTTTCAGTCATTCCGCAGTACGAGATCTCCATATTCATTATATGGTACCCCTTTTTCGGTTTTCTTGTTGGAATAAATTTTAAACGACGATCCCCACTTGAAAGCGGAGTTGTTTCGTCCGTTCCGGTCACGACGTAAATCTTCTCATAAAGACCGGGGACATGACTCTTCCATTCGTACAATATGCACATCTACATGTCAATATGACGCGGATACCGGATATCTAAACAAAAACCCCGTGCATTTGCGCGGGGCATGTTTCTTCCGGTCAGTTCAATTCGGCATCCTGTCCCTCCGTATTCGCGGCGATTATGGATCGTTCAGCTTCGTCCAAGAAGCAAAACGTACTCCGAATCCGGCGTATTTGGAATGAATCCCCGAACACGGGGAGCAGTTCGAGATACCACTTGGAAATTATCGACATTACGTCACGGTCGTCTGCGATGGCATTGAAAAGAACCGACAACCGGGCGAATTCGCCGATAAACTCATGTGATCCGAACCGACGGAACTGTCGTATCAGTTCTCTCTGACATTCCGCAATCGCCGACGAAAGGTCTTTCGGATCTATGGAGACACCGAACATGAAGGAAGCCAGCGATGTCATCGGAAACGTCTCTCCCTCTAGCATGAGATCGCTCATGAGAAAAGTTGCGAGTACATGCCCTAATCGAAATTCCCTCACATCCGCTGCGAACGACATATAGCTCCTCCTATTCATGTTGGTAAATTCCTGGTTCCCGCGAAAACCGCGCGGTCGGCATATATGACTCCACGGGCCATCAATACTCATACCACAAGCACGATTCCCCGTCAACCATCCGGGATACGTATAAAATATCCGTAACAAATAAACGGGAGCCTGTTAAAAGCTCCCGTCATATCAACTATTCGTTTCAACCTTTCCGCAAGACGGACAGGATCATGCCGAGCATGGCCCAATCCACTTTTGATTCGTTCAATATATCGCGCAGCTTCAGGACTTCGACATACGTCCGTTCGGTGTCTTCTTCGACGCCGTATGCCACATCCTTCTGTGAACGGAGCCACTCGAGTTCATCTTCTGTCACCTCGACCGAGAATAAGTGTGCGCGATGAGCGGACAACGTCGACACCAACTGTCTCGATTCATGTCTGCGAAACCGCGATGAATCCATCAGGAGTCCGGTCTCCTCACGGCATTCGTCCGCCGCCAGAACCAATGGGTCACCCTTCGGCTTGAATGAGGATCCACCCGGGTTCTCCCAAACGAAACCGTCGCTCGTCGACGCGGGGCTGCGAAACTCGCGTATCAACACGATATCGGAATCTCCAAGGACTTCCGCACGGCGATATACGACGATCGTCGCGATATCAGGACGGGACAAGACGACTTCGTTTGTCTTATGCCGTTTTTCGGACGTTACAAACACATCCACATGTAGCGCCCAGAAGAATACGAAACTTCGGTCCCGACCAACACGAAATGTCCAGACGACTCTGGCACCGTCGAGCCGATTCCCGGCGGCGTTCTGTGTCGCATACCACTGTTGGAAATGCGGCGTATTCCAGATGTACAGCGGAACATTACGTTCCCCGTCAATCCGGACCGATCCGGCTCCCAAGTACTTCATGGCCGCTCCGACGGTCTCCTCGAGCGAATACATAGACGGTACACCGAGTTTCTCAGCATAATACCGCAGGTACCTATTCTTCTCCAGTTCCTTCCCGTCACTTTTGATGGGCGCACCGAAAACGATCTTGCCGCTGTCAGCCCAAAAGCCGAACTCGACGTTCGTAGTATATGCGGGCATCGTAATAAGCTCACGCGGTACCCAAAACAGGATAACGTCCGCCATATGGAGATATTTCTCCTCCCACTCGACCTGGTCGGAGTAATCGCCCTTACGGACACCGCCGCGCGACTCGGGAACGAACACGACACCGTCATACCCGGATCGCCGCAATATTTCCAACGCTTCCGGCCTCCAAGACGGAACATCGGCAGATCGCGGCGTCGGGCCAGCGAGAAATATCGACTTTTTCAGACTCCGGGGAGCCTCCTCCCATACATGCACGACTTCCATGTGCTCTCCTGTTTATTCGTTGTTAAGGATATATACGTCCCACGATAGGACCAGCCACGATATCGCAATAAAGACCCGAAGTCAATCGTTTTCCGATCCTAGTTTCTCGATCCGTGAACGGATACTCCCCGGTTGGCGACCGAGCATTTTCGATATGGAACCGACATCCGCGCCACCGTTATGAAGCGTGCGAAGCCACTTATCCTCGCCTTCCTTCCACGGCATATAGGCGTGCGGGTATTTCTTTCGGATCACGTCGTATCTTCCGGGTTCGCCCGGCGACTTTTTTTTCCTTGCCACGCCGGAGCCTCGGCGAAGGCGGGTTCCATTTTCCCCTATTTCTCCACTTTGTTCCCTTTTATCCCGCACACCGCAAATGATCAGGAACGATTCTTCGTCCTTCAGTATCTCTTCCTCCTCCCGGGAACCGTATGAGAGTTCGGCCGCGGCACTCGCTTCGCGGAACGATCGGTCACGCTCACGCACGGCCGGGTGTGTCAGGAACGCGCGATCGGACAGCCCTACGAGCGACAATCCGCGAAGCGTTCTCACCCGCGAGAGTGCCACGTACCCTTGCCCATATTCGAAAACGCGAGAAAGATCCATCACCGCCGCGTCGAGACTCGTTCCCTGACTCTTGTGTATCGTCATCGCCCAGGAAAGCTTGAGCGGGATCTGTCGGATCCGAGCGACGATATCTTCCCCTTCCTCTATCACCCATTCGGTCGGTTCAACGGTCACCGTATCGCCTTCGCGCGTGCGAACGACCGGAAATTTCTTCGCCTGGTCAAAGCCGATGACCATGCCGAGAGTCCCGTTCACATAACCCTCTTCGGGGTTGTTCTTGGTAAACATGACGGATGCTCCTTCACGGAGTTCGAGCCGTTCCGGCGAAAGACATCCGCGGATAAGCGCGGCGAGGGGCTTTTCCGCCCCGCGCGACGCCATCAGAAATACCCGCGCTTTCCCCGGAAGCCGTGAGAGCGCCGCGGCGTTTATCCCGTCCACGTCCGTGTTATGCGAAAAGAGCACCGGGAGATCCTCATCCGGCACGTCGTCCGGCCCGAGCAATCGACCATGAAGCAGGGCCAGGTGCGTCTCCCTGAATTCATCGCGACGGATGGCCGAAAGCACTTCGAGGAATTCCGGGTCTTCCTGACGGTGCTGTTCATGAAGGTAACAGACGACCGGGTCGAGCGCATCCCATGCGGATGATTCGAATGCGAACCGCGCTTTGCCTTCCCTCGACACGGGTGGCAATTGGAAGAAGTCGCCCACCAGCACGACCTGAAGTCCTCCGAAAGGAATCGTCGTCCCTCGCACATGCCGACACATCCGCTCCACGAGCGAGAGCGTCCGCGCGTCGAGCATCGAAATCTCGTCGATGACAAGGACGCGGGTCTCGCGAATCCTTCGCACGGCCGGACGATTCTTCGCAAGTCGACGAAACCCCTCGTCATCGATATCCCGGTTCGTCCCTATCCCACTCCACGAATGAATGGTTCTCCCGTGGATGTACGTAGCCGCGATACCCGTCGATGCCGTCACGGCATGGGAAATCCCGCGGGAACGCAGATAGTCCGCATATCGGTTCACGACGTGCGTCTTGCCGGCGCCGGCCTCCCCAGTGAGAAAGACGTTCGCGCCGGTCTTAAGAATAAGAAAAGCCTGATCCTGAGTCATAAGGTCAATAGTAACATCCGCAGGCTTCGGATGGAAACCAAAAACGCCCCGCGTATGCGGGGCGTTTTTCGGGACATGCAAGTCAGGCCGCTAGACGGATCCACCGCTCGTGACGACGGACGGTTCCATCGTATCGATTTCCACCGCCATCGGACTGTCAGCCACGACATCGTCACCGCGGAACCCGGTACCTGCCGGGATAAGCCGCCCGATGATGACATTCTCCTTGAGACCGCGGAGTCGATCCTCCTTGCCGGATATGGACGCATTGATGAGCACGCGCGCCGTTTCCATGAAGGAAGCCGCGGAAAGGAATGATTCGGTCGAGAGCGCCACCTTTGTGATACCGAGGATAAGCTGTTCGCCCTTGGCCACCTGCCGGCTGTCCGCTTCCACTGCCGCATTGGATTCACCGAATTGTGCCGTCTCCACGATGTCTCCCGGAAGCAGATCCGTATCACCCGGATCCGTAATCCGTATGCGGGAAAGCATCTGACGGATGATCACCTCGATGTGCTTGTCATTGATACCTTCGCCCTGACTGCCATAAATTTCTTCGATCTCGCGGACGATGTACCGGTGAAGCGCTTCCTTGCCGGAAATCTCGTAGAGTTTCTTGAGGTCGAGGTGTCCTTCCGAAAGAACGGTCCCCTCGCCGACGAGTTCGCCCTGTTTCACGAGTACCGAGAGATTCGCCGGGACGGAGAATTCCTTCTCCTCGTTGTCCACGGTCTGAATCACGACCTTGACGGTCTTCTCACCGTCCTTGGACACCGACTTCACGGTTCCCGCGACATCGGAGATGACACCTTCGGACTTCGGCGTTCGTGCCTCGAAAATTTCCTCCACACGGGGAAGACCCTGTGTGATGTCGGTTCCCGCGACACCTCCGATATGGAACGTACGCATGGTAAGCTGGGTGCCCGGCTCGCCGATCGCCTGTGCGGCGACGACTCCGACCGAGGCGCCGAGTTCTACCATGGCATTGCGACCAAGGTCGACCCCGTAGCATTTGCGACAGATACCGCGATTCGATTTACAGGATACGAGCGAACGGATCTTCACTTTCTGGATGCCCACCTGTTCGATTATGGCACCCTGCGGTTTTGAGACGAGCTCACCTTTCTTCACGATGACTTCCCCGGTCTCCGGATGTTTCACGGTCTCAAGAGCGACACGTCCGCGGACGCGGCTCGCGAAACTCATACCGATCGACTCCGAATCCGCGCGATAGAGATACGCGCCTTCACTGTCACCGCAATCCTCACTGCGGACGATGATATCCTGCGACACGTCTACCAACCGACGGGTAAGGTATCCGGCGGTCGCCGTTCGAAGGGCGGTATCCGCCATACCCTTACGCGCGCCGTGGGTGGAGATGAAGTATTCGAGAACGTTGAATCCTTCCTTGAAGGAGCTCTTGACCGGCAACTCGATAGTCTCACCGGTGGCTCCGGCCATAAGACCCTTCATACCGGTCATCTGAACGACGACCGATTCGCTGCCGCGAGCCTTGGAATAGACCATGGCATAGACCGGCCCTTCCTTGTCGAGACCTCCGCGGACGACGTCCGTGATCTCATTCTTGGCCTGATTCCAAATCTCGATGACGCGATTCTTGCGCTCTTCGTTCGTGAGAAAGCCCATGTTGAACTGCTCTTTCACCTCGGTGACCTTGTCCTCCGCCGCTTCGATGATCACTTTCTTCTCGGCCGGGACCTTGAGATCGTCCATGCCCCAGCTGAGTCCGGAGCGGGAAACGGATTTGAATCCGAGATCCTTGAGCCGGTCCGCGAACTTCGCGGTCTCTTCCTGTCCGACTTCCTCGAGCATACGCGCCATGACGCCGTTCAGACTCTTCTTCACGAGTTCCTCGTTGATGAAACGAAGATTTTCCGGAAGGATGTCGTTGAAGAGAACGCGACCGGCACATGTTTCGATGATTTCACCGTCCCACAACAACATTATCTTTGCATTTACCGCGATGATTTCGCTCTGATAGGCGAAGATGACTTCATCCATGGACGCGAACGCCTTGCCTTCGCCCTTCGCTCCCGCCTTTATGTGCGTGATGTGATAGATGCCGAGCACCATGTCGAGCGTCGCGGACACGATCGGATCGCCGGACGCCGGCTTCAGCAGGTTCTTGGAAGACAGCATCATGTTCGCGCTCTCCCAGCGTGCCTGATCGGTCAGCGGCACATGGACAGCCATCTGGTCACCGTCGAAGTCCGCATTGAACGCGGAGCACACCATCGGATGAAGACGGATAGCCTTGCCTTCGATGAGTACCGGCTGGAACGCCTGAATGGAAAGGCGATGAAGGGTTGGGGCCCGGTTGAGGAGTACGTAGTGATCCGCGATGATCTCGTCGAGAATCTCGTATGCCTCTTCCGTTTCCGAATCGACCATGCGACCCGCGGTACGGACGTTATGCGCGTATTCCTTGGCGATGAGCTTCTGGATGATGAACGGCTTGAAGAGTTCGAGCGCCATCTTCTTCGGCAGACCGCACTGGTGCAGCTTGAGTTTCGGACCGACGACGATGACGGAGCGGCCGGAATAATCGACACGCTTGCCGAGAAGGTTCTGACGGAAACGTCCCTGCTTTCCTTTGAGCGAATCGGCAAGCGAACGGAGGGCGCGGCGCTGTCCGGTCGAAGCCGCGGCACTTGCCTGGCTCCGGCGGGCACTGTTGTCGAAGAGCGCGTCAACCGCTTCCTGAAGCATGCGTTTCTCGTTTCTCGTGATCACTTCCGGTGCACCGAGTTGCAGAAGTTTCTTGAGACGGTTGTTACGGTTGATGATGCGACGATAGAGGTCATTGAGGTCAGATGTCGCGAACCGGCCGCCATCAAGGGCAACCATCGGACGAAGATCCGGCGGGATGACCGGGATGACGGTCGGGAGCATCCACTCGAGATGAAGTTCGGCCTTCTGGAGTCCCTGGAACATCTTGAGTCGCTGCAAAACCTTCTTCGTATCACCTGTCGCTTCGGCAAGTTCGGCTTTCAAGGCTTCGATGCCGGCAGGGATATTTATTTTCTCAAGAATGGTTCGGATAGCCTCGGCGCCGATACCGGCGGAGAAGACCTGACCGAATCGCGTCGAGAGATTGAAGTATTCGACTTCGGAAAGAATACGATACGGCGTCAGGCTGCGAAGCTCATCCTTGGCAGATCGGTATTGCTCGCGGAGTTCCTCGAGCGATGACTCCGAGCCCTGAAGGTCCTTCTGTTTGGCCTTGTATTCGGATTCGAGTTCCTTGACCGCCTTCTCCTTAAGACCCTCGTTCACTTCGGTCACGATATAGGCGGAGAAATAAATCACGTGTTCGAGTTCCGCCGGCGAGATGCCAAGCGCGAGTCCGATCTTGGACGGGACGCCGCGGAGGAACCAGATATGGGAAACCGGCGAGGCGAGCTTGATATGACCCATCCGCTCGCGGCGGACGACCGATCGCGTCACCTCGACGCCGCATTTGTCGCAGACGATCCCCTTGTACCGGATCCGTTTGTACTTGCCGCAATAACATTCCCAGTCCTTGGAAGGACCGAAGATGCGCTCACAGAACAACCCGTCCGGTTCATAACGCTGGGTACGATAGTTGATGGTCTCCGGCTTGGTCACTTCGCCGCTCGACCACTCGTTGATCTGTTCGGGACTCGCGAGCGTCAGTCTGACGCTGTCGAAATCGCTGACTTTGGTGATGTTTTCCATACTCATAGGATTGGGGTTTGATCGGTTATGGGTTAGAACTCATCACCGAAATTCCGTCCTCTGTCCGCATCGGATCCCCGCTCATCCTCATCCTCACTCTCCGTCTTCGCTCCCTTGAGCTCGACATTGAGACAGAGTCCCTTGAGCTCGTTGACGAGCACGTGGAACGATGCCGGGAGATTGGGACTCTTGATCGGTTCTCCTTTGATGATGGACTCGTACGCTTTCGACCGTCCGAGCACGTCGTCCGATTTGATGGTGAGCATTTCCTGCAACGTGTATGCGGCGCCGTATCCCTCGAGCGCCCACACTTCCATTTCCCCGAATCGCTGACCGCCGAACTGCGCCTTTCCGCCGAGCGGCTGCTGAGTGATGAGCGAGTACGGACCGATCGAACGCATGTGGAGCTTGTCTTCCACGAGGTGGTTCAGTTTCAGGATATACATGATACCGACAGTGGAATCGTTATCGAACGGCATACCTGACTTTCCGTCGACGAGACGGATCTTTCCGTTCTCGGGAAGTCCGGCCTTGCGGAGCTCGGTCTTGATATCCTCTTCGGAAACACCGTCGAGTGCCGGGCTCGCCACGGTGTAGCCGAGCTTGGACGCGGCCCAACCGAGATGCGTCTCGAGTATCTGGCCGATGTTCATACGGGACGCGACACCGAGTGCGTTCAAGATGACGTCGACCGGGGTTCCGTCCGGAAGGTACGGCATGTCCTCCACCGGTGCGATATGCGAGATGACACCCTTATTACCGTGACGTCCGGCGAGCTTGTCACCGACCGAGAGTTTACGGATCTGGGCGACGGACACCTGAACCTGTTCGAAGACGCCCATCGGGAGCTTGTCTCCCTTCTCGCGGGAGAAGATACGGATATCGACGACCTTGCCGCGCTCACCGTGCGGGAGATAGAGGGACGAATCTTTCACGTCACGCGACTTTTCGCCGAAGATGACACGGAGCAGTCTCTCCTCCGCGGTCAGGTCGCCTTCGCCTTTCGGGGTGATCTTGCCGACGAGAATATCGCCGGAGGAAACCTCCGCGCCGATGCGGATGATGCCGCCCTCGTCGAGGTTCTTCAAGCGGTCCTCGCCGATGTTCGGGATGTCGCGGGTAACGACTTCCGGACCGAGTTTCGTATCACGGACATCGATCGAGAAATCTTCGATATGCACCGAGCTGAAGCGGTCCGCCTGGATGACCCGCTCCGAGACGATGATCGCGTCCTCGTAGCTGTAACCCTCCCACGGTACGAACGCGACGAGCATGTTCTGTCCGAGCGCGAGTTCGCCATGGTCCGTCGAGGCGCCGTCCGCGATGAGATCACCCTTCTTGACCTGCTGCCCCTTCTCGACGCGCGGTACCTGGTTCATGCTGGTGAACGAGTTGGACTTCGCGAAAGAGAGAAGTTTGTATTCCCGGTCGAAGTGCGGTTTCTTGGAACCTGCCGGGGTCTCCTCGCGCACGATGACATGACCGCCGTCCACGGCGATCACTTCACCGTCGCGAAGCGCGACCACCGCCTGTCCGGAGTCCTTGGCCGCTTTGTCCTCGATGCCGGTACCGACGACCGGCGCATCCGGAACGATACACGATACGGCCTGTCGCTGCATGTTCGAACCCATGAGGGCGCGGTTCGCGTCATCATGCTCGAGGAACGGGATAAGCGCGGTCGCCGTCGAGATACACTGCTTAGCGGAAACATCCACGTAATCGAGTTCATCGGTATCGGCCATGCCCGGTTCGCCCTTCACTCGGGCTTCCACGGAATCCTCGACGATGTTTCGGTTCTCATCGAGATCGATGCTGGCATGAGCGATCGACTTACGATCCTCGACGATCGCGTTGATGTATTCGATATCGAGCGTGACGAACGGACGGACGGGAATCATCTCACCCTTCTTCGCCTTCGCTACGGCATCGGCCGTCTTCTCATCGGTGATCTTTTCGCCTTTCTTCGCGATGCCGGTTATCCCTTCGGCGAGAATACGGTTCAGGATCGCGTCCTTCTCGGCCTTGACCTCCTTTGCGACCTTGAGGTACGGCGTTTCAAGGAATCCGTATTCGTTCACGCGGGCATACGTCGCGAGGTGGCCGACGAGTCCGATGTTCGGTCCTTCCGGCGTTTCCACCGGGCAGATGCGCCCGTAGTGGGAATGGTGCACGTCGCGGACCTCGAAGCCGGCGCGCTCGCGGGTGAGTCCGCCCGGACCCATCGCTGAAAGACGTCGTTTATGTTCAAGTTCGGCGAGCGGGTTGACCTGGTCCATGAACTGCGAAAGCTGCGAACTTGAGAAGAATTCCTTCACTGCCGCCGCCACCGGACGCGGGTTCACGAGCTGTCCCGGCACCACCGTCATGATGTCACAGGTGGACATACGATCTTTCACGTTGCGCACCATGCGATACATGCCGACGCGGAGCTTGTTCTGGACGAGCTCGCCGACGGCACGCACGCGACGATTACCGAGATGGTCGATATCATCAGGTCGCGCTTCCGGGTCGTTGTTGAGCCGGATGATCTCACGGATGATAAGGACGAGGTCATCGAGATGCAGGACGCGGTTCTCCTCGGAATCGACACGCTCGACCTCGAGCCGCTGGTTCAGACGATAGCGCCCGACAGCACCGAAGTCATAACGCTCGTAGTCGAAGAACATCGAGTCGATCATCTGCTTCGCGTTTTCCTCCGTCGCGAGATCTCCCGGTCGGATACGCTTGTACGCCTCGCGGTACGCCTCACCGCGGCTATTGGTCTGATCCTTGGCGAGCGTCGTCTCTATATATCGGATGTCACCCTGGTCGATATCGGCGAACGAGTCGCGGATTTTTCGCTCGTCGAAACCGAACGCCCGCAGAAGGGTCGTCATCGGAAGTTTTCGCTTGCGATCGATCTTCACCGACAGAACTCCGTCAAGATCGGTCTCGATCTCGAGCCACGCTCCGCGGTTCGGGATGATCTTAGCGCCGAACAATCTCTTCCCCTTGTTGAATTCCATCGTAAAGAAAGCCCCCGGGCTCCGGATAAGCTGGGAAACGACGACGCGCTCGACGCCGTTTATGATAAACGTACCCCGCTCGGTCATGATCGGAAAGTCGCCGAGATAGATTTCCTGTTCCTTCACCTCGCCGGTCTTCTTGAGAACCAACGTCGCCTTGGCACGCAGAGGGGCTTCGTATGAAATATTCTTTCCCTTCGACTCTTCCGGGTCGTACTTCGGCTCATCGAGATAATAGTCCGCGAAGGAAAGCTCGATATCCTTGCCCGTAAAGTCCGTTATCGGGTTCACCTCGTCGAAAAGCTCCTTGAGCCCCTTCTCCCAGAACCACTCATAGGAATCAAGCTGGATCTCGATAAGGTTCGGGAGAGAGACGAGCACCTGATCCTTGAGGAACCGCCTCTTGGACAGCGAGGAACGAGAACTGACGTGCTCCTTCACGCGGAGCGGTTGCTTCGTCTGAGGCATACAAAAATTCCCATCGCCGCTTCTTGTTTTTGTCGGTCGGGACCGAAACAAGCAGGGACTGATGGTTGAGATTATGTATAAATTATACCAGCTGTGAGGTCGCGAAACATTCTCCTTTGGGGAATAAAAGAAGAAACATGACGTAGAAACCCGCGACGACGCGCGGTTTTCGTTCACCCCGATGAAAAGCCCTCTATAGCGGACTTTCTATGCAAGTAGCTCCATCGTAACAGGGTACCGGTCCGCTGTCAAGTTCCGGAAAAAGATGTCCGGTTTCGATCCCCGGACGCCTGCTGATAAGTCCCCCGACTTTACCGATTTACCCGACTCTCAACCTTTCAGACCTTATAGATCTCGATTTACGGACCTCATGACTTTACAGACTCTCCGCCCCATACTCCCATGCCTTCGCGACGGACTGGGCGATCTTGACCGAGGTGAATGAATCGGGAATGTCGGTCTCGATATGAAACGAGGGTACCGATGCCGGCTCGAGTCCGACTTCTTTCAATATCCCGTCAATCGCTTCAAAAAGCTGCTTGCCCATATCCCGGGCTTCGGACCATTCCCGCGATATCGATATTTCGCCGTTTTGTAGAAGATCCAGTCGGGAGGATTCCCTTCCTATTCCCAATCTGAAGGAGTATCCCATAGATCATTTCACTTTGTACGTGAGCGTCTTGCTTTTCCACCCCGTCTTTAGGTCAATCGCATACCATCGGTAGGATCCCACGGGCTTCCGAACATTATAAGAGACGGCGAATCTTCCATCCGCATCGGTCCGTATCATAACGGGAGGGTAATAGCCGCCTCCCGGCTTTCCGAAATAAAGGACGACGCCCGAATTCTTGGAGAAATGTTTGCCACGCTGGATAAGTACATCCCCCCGCGAAACGTTCTTCACGGACTGGGACACTTCCCGTTTTGTCACATTTTTTTTCTTGTCACCGTCATCATCGTCACTGCCACCGTCGCCGGCGGACGAACCGCTCGCGACCGAGAACGCGATTTCATAATCATCGAAGTTCGCGTTCGTATCCGCATCAATGCATCGGACGAAAAAGCGATGGTCAGTTCCCGATGCGAGTCCCGTAACGATCTCCGAGTGCGTCGTCGTACCGGTTGTATCGAACGTATCCGTCATAGACTCATACGTGGTACCGGACACGGTGGAGTACCGACAGGTCGCGTTCTCATCAGTCGCGAGTATCAGAGTCGCCTGAATAGTATCGAAAGCGAGATTACCGGAAGGACTGCCCCCCGAACGAACCGGGGGGGTCGAATCGACGACGGGAGGGGTCGTCTTTATGATTCCGGTCTCACTGTCGGTTCCCGTGTTTCCCGCCGGATCGGTATCCATCAAACTCAGGGTGAACGTATCCGCCGGCAGCGCAGCGAAACCCGAGATATCGGACAGGGTCGTGACACCGGAAACACAAACGGACCAATTCGTCCCGTCGATCGAACACCGTGGAGCTGTCGTCTCATTGTCGGAAAACGTGATCACGTCGAATCCCGTAACCGAATCGCCGTCAAGCGGGGCGGTGATATTGACCGCCGGTCCTGCGGTATCGATCGTGAAGGATGACACGGTAAGCTGTGAACTCGGATTGCCGGCGATATCCGTAACGGTGATGCGGCAATTCGAATGAGCCCCCTGGGAAAGAGTGTTGAAAGTAACGGTATTGCTGCCGGAAACGGCCGACGTCGTCGCCGAAGAACAGTCTCCCGAATACGATATGGTACCGGCTTCGGAACTCGAAAAGGTATAGTTCGGAGTAGTATCGCTCGTGGGAGTGGGAACGGTTGTGACCTGGGAGACGGTGGGAGCGATCGTATCGATCGTAAAAGACGAAATGGCAAGATCATTACTCGATTCGAGCGAATCGTTGAAAACGGAGACGACACACCCGGCATGCGTTCCCTGCGAAAGCGTATTGAACGTAACCGTATTGTTTCCTGCCACCGCGGCGGTCGTATCCGAATCACACCCGCCTTCTCCGGAAAAAACGATGATTCCGTTTTGAGTGCTTGAGAACGTGTACTCCGGAGTAGTATCGCTCGTCGGGGTCGGGACCGGGGTCACTTCGGCGATGACCGGCGCTGCCGCTCTCGCGACGGTTGCCGGCATCAATGCAAGTACTCCGAGAAAGACGGCGGTACAAAAGGATTTGACGGACATAGGCAAAGTTTTCTTTTTCATTATCCGGTAAGAACGAGGTCGGGACGCGGATCGGCTCGTCGTTCCCTATTTCATCCGTTTCCAGTCAAAATTCCACGGGTCTGTTTTTCGGACAGGCGCGATATCGGAATGACCCACTACGTTTCTAATGGAAGTATATCGTTTTCGCAGAGAAGCGACAAGCGCATTCAGGGACGAATATTGCACGTCTGTCGGCGAATCCGTGTCCTTTTCTAGCACCTCAATACCGACAGAGAATTCGTTCACACCGGTCCGACCGTCGGACAGTTTTGAAACCCCGGCGTGGTATGCGACGTCTCGATCCTCGACCAGCCGATAGATCACTCCTTTTCGATCAATCAGATAATGCGGTGAAACGCCACTTTGCTCGTACTCCGCGATCACGCCCGAAACTGAATAAGGATCGCTCCCGAGCGCGTCATACGACGAATGGACAACGACCGTGTCGATATCACGGGACGTTCGGTTCTCGTGTCCGAACGAGACAAGACGTTCGACGACAGGCGGCCCCGTGACTTCTTTCGTATCGGATGCCGTCGGACCGCCGGAGACATGTGCCGTAATCGGAATATCCGTCGTGGTCGGATGGATATCGGTCGGGCCGACGGGCTCTGCCACAACAACCGGAACGGACGGACCGTTTTCCGGAACCTGGGCAGGCGCATCTTGGGATATCCCGTCCTCCGGAATATTCGTGAATGAACGTTTTCCGGCAGGTACAAAAAGGCTACACCCGACCGCGATCAGGACAGTAACCGCGACAAGCGCCGATAATACGACGATGGAACGCCTTTTCATACCCCGAGTATATCATGACAAGCAAACGAAAACCGCCATGACAAGAGACATGGCGGTTCTTTGCGGATGACGAAGCGCTATTTCTTCGCCTTCTTCTTGCCGTGCGTGGCGATGAGAGCCGTTGCCGCACCTAGCGCCGCGGCGATACCGGATGCGATGGCTACCGCCTTCTCCGGATTCTTCCGGATATAGGCGTCGGCCTGCTTCACGGAAGAATCGACGGCCTTCTTTATACGTACCGCCTCACGCTCGACCAACTTCTTGCTCCGATCGAGTTCCTTCTCGAACTTCTCCATTCCGTCCTTGATCCTATTCGCCATAATCAGGTCTTATGAATTATTTCGTTACGAACTTTTGAAATATCCTTCACGTTCTCCCTATTTCCTACCAGCCGTCGCCGACACGATGATCGCGGCTATAAACACGACACTGCCCACGGTTATCCCGCCGATACCGGGAACCCCGTAAAGGAAATCCAACAGGCTCGCGAATCCGCCGAAGAGAAACCAAAGGCCGATCAGACCCATAGCCAACGCGAACAAGCGACGGATGGTCCCTGAAACGGCCGCTTCCACTCCGTTCACGACGATCTCGAACACCTTCTCGACAAGTGAGCCGACCCCGCCGAATACCGTATCGAACAGATATGACAGGTTCCAGTCGCTATCACCGTCTCTTTTCGTCTTGTTCCCTTCCGGGACGAGTTCTATTTTCATGTGATTTTTTCGATTTTCAATGACAGTATAACACGGAAAGGTTCCCATTCCAAAAAATATTCTGGTATACTGTCCACAGGAGGAAACTGATACGAATACGGATCCTCATGAACGGGAAATCGGCGGCCGTGCTTCCGGCACTCATCATCTTCTCCATAGTATTTTCTTCCCTCCCCTCTCTCGCTGACACGACCGATGTCGGCGCGGGTGATTTATCGGTACCCGAGATCCCGACCGACGACGGTCCGGACTCCGCCCCGTCGTCATCCCCTGACGAGAAACCGTTGGTGTCGGATGTCGCCTTAACCGTACCCGACGGATCGGGTACGGCAAATGGTCCGACCGATCCGAACGTCTTCGAAACGCCGCGAAGCGATCTTGCCGGAAAAGAACTCCCGGAAACGCCGCCTGCGACCGCGACACCGAATCCAGATACTCCCGAAATCTCACAAAGCTCGCCGCTCCTGACAGCGACAACCGTCGAGCCACCGTCCACGCGGGATCTCACGGGAACTCCGGAAATCATGATAAGCGAAGTGCAGATCGAGGGAACCGACGCTACCGGAAAGATCATCACCGCGGATGAATTCATCGAACTCTACAATCCCGGAAAGGACAGGACCTCACTTTCCGGTCTGAAACTCTGCCGAAAAACGTCTGGGGCGACCACGTCCCAGATAAAATCATTTTCCGACGACGATATCGTTCCCGCGGAAGGATATTACCTTTTCGCGAATAGCGACGGAAAATTCGCTTCGGGAGCCGATACCGGAGCGAAATCCTCGCCGCTCGCGAAGGACAATGGCATAGCACTCGCCGACAATTGCGCCTCACCGACCCGAATCATCGACAGTCTCGCCTGGGGAGCTGGAAAAACATTCGAAACGAATACCCCGAAACTCGGGAATCCATCCGCGGATCAGAGCCTCGTGCGTGATACTGAAACCTTGAACTGGTCGTTCTCGGATTGTCCGACGCCGACAAACAGCGAGGGAACCGGCGTCGGAGAAACGACCCTCTGCGCGAAGCCGGATCCACTGCCCCCCATCGGTACCCTTGTCATAAACGAAATCCTCCCATACCCGGAGACAGCAACGGATGAATGGATCGAGATCCGCAACACCGGAACAGCGAAAATGTCGGTCGCCGGTTGGAAACTGACGGACGCATCCGGTAAAGCGTATCCGTTCCCGAAAGGGACCGTTATCGAGGCCGCCGGCTATCTCGTCATCAGCGGCACGACTTCGGGCATCACTCTCAATAATGACAAAGAGACCGTCTCATTCCTCTTTCCGGATGGGAGAGAAGCCGACTCATTCGAATACACGCACGCGGAAAAAATGACGTCCTATGCCCGATCCGATAATGGAAATCTTGTACTCACACACACGCCGACCCCAGGCGGAAACAATATTTTCGATCCGGAGAGGAACATCCCTCCGCCGATCGGTACCATCGTCATAAACGAACTATTTCCATACCCGGACACCGGGGAAGAGGAATGGATTGAGATCCGGAATACCGCCAGTGAAGAAATTTCGCTCGAGGGGTGGAGGGTCAAGGACGCATCCTCCGGCGTAGGATACGTGTTCCCGACAGGAACAACACTGAATCCGAACGGTTTCCTCATCCTCGGAGGTGAGATCTCGAAAATCGCACTCAATAACAGCGGTCATGAATCCGTCACATTACTGTTCCCTGACGGAAGTGTCGCTGACACGTACTCCTACGAAAAGACCGAGGCGGGTACATCATATGCCCGCTCCGATACGGATATATTCCTTCTTACGCACGTTCCGTCTCCCGGAAAACCGAACGTCTTCGATTCGGAGCCGACCGCCTTCCCCACACCGCCCGTCGGCGTCATCCGTATCAGCGAGCTCTTCCCGAACCCCAGGCAAAAGGGCGAAGGGAACGAGTGGATCGAGCTTGAAAATACCGGTACCGATCCGGTCTCGCTAGTCGGATGGACTCTCCGGAGCGGCTCCGGAAAATTCACTTGGACCGAAAAAATCGCTCCCGAAAACCGGGAAATCCCTCCGGGAGGATTCCTCGTGTTACAGCGATCGCTCACAAAGATCGCCATGCGAAACAGCGACGCGACGGTGGTCCTTCTCGCGCCGGACGGTACGACCATCATGGACTCCGTTATATATACATACACGACCGAAGGGGCCTCATTCGGGTTCTTCGAGACCGGCCGATTCCGATGGAGCAAGACCCTCACGCCAGGATCCGCCAACGTCTTCGGAAAGGAACCCGCCACAAAGAAATCCTCAATCCCGAAAAAGGGCTATGTAAACGTGCTCGTCCCATTCTCCGCGATCGGAAACGGGAAAAACATCAGATTCGTCTGGGACTTCGGCGACGGACACAGGAGTTACCTCCCCACGACGAGTCATCGTTTCGTGAAATCCGGAACATACCGGGGTTCGCTCACGCTCCGCGATGGCATCGAGGAGATCGTGAAACCGTTCACGATAACGATCGGAAAATATCCGAGACGGGACCTTCATATCACGGAGATTTTCCCGAATCCCGCCGGGAAGGATACCGGCAACGAATGGATAAGACTGAAAAATGATGATGCAAAAGCGATCAACCTGACGGGCTGGAGCATCGCGACTGCGACCGAGAAAACGAGACTCGTAAATCACGCGATTCTTTCCGATCGATCCGTCGGTCCCGGCCAAGACATCATCCTCACTCGTGCCGACTCGCGATTCACGCTCCCGAACGAACGGGCCGTGATCGAACTCCGCAGCCCGGACGGAAAGACCACTCAGACACTTACCTATTTCCGCGACGGCGGCGTGCAGAACAATGCGATCTTCACGGAATACGGAGAATCGTTATGGGCCTGGTCGGTGCCGGCGCCGGAAGATGTGATCATTGTCCCGATGATAGAAAATAACGGCGCAAAGGAAACCTCCGTTACTCCGTATGAGTCAGGCATGTCAACTGAACCAAATTCAGACAGACTCTCCTTCAACGAATTCATCACCATCGGCACACCGTACGAAGCGCCATTCCCAGATTCCGCCCCGCTTGTCCTCGGTGTTTCCGACGAACGGCTCGATCGCGATTTTTCATCCGCGAAACCCTCTTTCGTCGAAATCCTGTTCCGACTCCTGAATTCAGCTATCCTCGGAACATAAATGAAAAGACGGGGACCATACGGTCCCCGTCTTGCAAACCACCTCCGGAGAAAAATCTAGACCGCCTTCCGCATCCTGCCGTAGGCGTCCGCCGCCTTGATGGCTGAGAACACCGCCTCCGGAGTGATCGGCACGAGTTCGTTGTAGATGGTCTCGCCCTCGGCACAGGCGCGGACAGCCACCTTCATGAGGTCCTCGTCGGAGACGTCCGCGAGTCCGACCTGCGCGAGTGTCGTCGGAAGTCCGACAGACTCACAGAAATCATACACCTCGTCGATGATTTCGGCCGGCT
>JAAXTX010000074.1 GCA_013336285.1 Candidatus Moraniibacteriota bacterium
CCTAAACGGGGTCCCATATTTTTTCGGTTGTTGATTCGAGAGAGGGATTCGAAAGCCGGACCGCCAGTAGGCGGAAGGCGGGGTCGCGACCCCGAACGGGGACTTCTGAGTCCGTTCGTTCGGGAGTTGTGTCCGAATCCCTCCCGCCCTCTCCGCACAGCGGGACAAGCGACTCATGAAGGGTCGCTTTTCCTTTTTCTTACAGCGCTTTCGATGGTTCGAAGCCGCTATTTCCTGTCCGCTGTTCCTTGCTTTTCCGGCCCGGAGGGGTATGGTGGAGGTGTTGGTGTCTATAAAAAGGTACCTGACCACTTTTCTGCTATGACTGGAAGGCCTCGGTTATCGTGGTGTTTTCCGCAAAGTCGTCCTGTTTGCCGAGCAGTCGTTTTTGAAAGGTGTTATAGTATGGATGTCGAATGAGGAGGGGAATAACCCGACGCATATGAAAGAAAATCCGATGTCGGTTCCTAGTGACGCTGAAAGTCAGGCGAAGAATGTCCCTCAGTTCATCCGGGAATTTTCGCGCTCCGATTCGAAAGAGGAACGCGATGTCCTTGCGGCATCGATCCGCGAAAGTCGACGGAAGCGCGATGAGTGGCAGGCGGAACACGACGGGCGTTCCGTGGAGCGGGAGCGGCTCGCGGCTGAGCTGGACGGTCTTCGCAACGAGATAGCGGCGTACGAGAACGGGGGACTCGTGACGAAGGTGAAAGATTTTCTCGCGTATCGTTCCGTGAAAGCGGAGCTGAAGGAGAAGCTGGGCGTACTCGATAAAAGCGACGATGCGATTGCCGATGCGGAAGAGATAAAGCCTGATTTCGAGGAAACTCGGCGGCTTTTGGATGCGTTTTATACGGACGAGAAGGAGAAATGGGAGAAGGCCGGATATACGCCGGAGGATATCGCAAAACAGTTCACCGAGGAGCGTCTTTCCTCGTTGTCCGTCGAGGACTATGCACTTCTGATGAGACGCTTCCCGGGCGAGATGCTCACGCACGTGACGCGGCAGGGGATTCGCGATCATGCAGGGACTATCTGGCATACGGCTGGAGAAGGAAAATACCATAAAGGTTTCGAGTCCATGCTTGAAGATGGAAGGCTCCGTTCGAGTCTCGGAATCGCGCTCAAGGAACGTTCCAAGGAAGAAGCCGTATCGAGATTTCTTCGACTCGATAAGGTCAATTCACGGGAGGATGCGCTTACTATGTTGGCGAAGAAATTCGAATCCAACGTGATTACGGACAACGGATTCGCCGATACCTCGGCCGTCCATTTCGCCGCGGAGACGGTCATGGACGAGATGTACGGCTCCGAGAAAGGAAACGAGATTTTCGTGGCGTTTCCGGCGGCGTATGTCGCTTCGCAGTTGCGATTCGGCGGTCACGGGAGGTTGACCGAAGGCCATGGCGGTGTGTGGAACGACAAGTGGGTCTATACGAAGGATCATGAAGGTATGCCGCTTGATGCTGGAATAGTATTCATTCCGGAAGACGCGATGGTCAGTTCGAAAACGGGGTCCCGTTACGAGATCGGGGATGAAGGAGAGCCTTCCGTCCGGACACGTCACATCGACGAGATTCTCGATGCCCGATTCGGGAAAAACGGATTCATTCAGAAATTCGTACAGGATCTTTCACCCCGGCTTGCGAAGCTTCCGCTTCAGGAACGGCTGTCGCTCGCGCAGGGCGCGTTCAAGGAGTTCGGCATCACCGATGCGGATGCGCAAAAGGCGTTGGTGGATCTCGATGTGCTCGAAAAGTTCGCCGATGCCTGGGGAAGCGATGGGGAGCGGGACGAATACGGGAAGATCTTGGGAAAATACTACGGGAAATGCGGAGCGGATCGGTACGAGGTGGCGAAGGAGCCGATTTCTTCCAAGGAATATTGGGAGCAGTATTTCCAGCAGCATCCCGAGCGACGGCTGTCGAAGGTGGTCTACTATCGCGGAGGCGACCCCTCACACGCACTGAACCGTTGGCGGGAAGGGGCGGGGATACGGAAAGATTCGGACGATTGGAATCTTGGGTTTTCGGATCATTATGTCGGGGAAAATGCACCCGAGGCAAATGAAGGGAAAGAGCGCCTGCTGTCCCTCGCGCATAAACTCATAGACGAGCGATTTCCGGCAACGGAGATGGCTACTGAAGAAGCCTAGCGAGCGTTTTCGGAAGTCTGGAATGGGGCGTAGGATTTCGACGTGCCTTTTCTCTTTTCATGCCAAATCACTTATAAACAGAGAGAAAGGCTTTTGAGAGTCTTTCTTTTTCGACAAAGTCGTATTTTCACGGTTACGGAAGGGAATTTCTTCCGGTTTACGGGAGGAATTCTCTATCCTGCCCGATCCTTGCCTTTTCGGCCCGGAGGGGTATGGTGGAGGTGTTGGTGTTTATAAAAAGGTACCTGATTTGCTCTGTAGAAATCATCTCTGCATCTCAGGCTTTCCGAGCTGTCATCCCGGGCTCGACCCGGGATCCAAGACATAGATTCCGGCTCTTGCCCGGCGTATGCCCGGGTGGAGGCCGGAATGACCATCCTAGGACGGCTCTTTTCTGCAGCTCATGTCTGATTCCTTTTCGTTTGTGCCGTTTCCGTTTCGACGGAAACGGATTAAAATCGCACGTATTTCCAGCGCTTCATTGAGATTGTTCGAAGCGGAGTATGTGACATGGCCTGAGAATGCGTGGAGGTAGGACATGATAACTGCTAAAATGAAATCAAAGGAAAACAAGAGCATTCGGAATACGTTGTAGTACCTGAAAGGCAACATATGAAAACGATCATGCAAAACCGATCCTTTTTGTCCGGAATCCGTTTCGTGGCTTTCGCGTCCGCCGTTTTGACGTTCGCGCCGACGCCGTTTTCCAGTCACGCATCCGCAGCAACCACATGCTCTCCAACGGTTACGGTCACGGATACCGGGAAAACGTCCGTCAAACTCAAGGTCGCCTGTAGCAATCTCGTCAGTACGAAAGTAAGCGTGCGGTTATTGGCTACCAA
>JAAXTX010000043.1 GCA_013336285.1 Candidatus Moraniibacteriota bacterium
GAAAATACTTCTTACGTTCATTCTCCCACCACGAAACCCCATTGTAAAGCCTCTAATACTGGCTATTATAAAGCAAAAAACCAGCATCGTTGCCGGTTTTTTACGATTTTTTCACACTTTTTACTCAATCCCCTCAAACAGGTCCTCCTCCGGGAAGCGGGTTTTGGGGCGGGCGGGGCCTTCGACACAGTAGCCGAGGGGCAGGAGGAGGACCGGGGTGAAGATTTCCGGCAGATTGAATATCGCTTTCACGACGGCGAAGTCACACCCCTCCATGGGGCAGGAATCGACCTCCAGCTCGGCCGCGGCGGCCAGAGCGAACCCGAGCGCGATATACGTCTATTTGGCCACCCAGTCGCGTCCTGCTGGCCACTCGTACCGGCCGGCCATCTGCCGGAACCGATCGATCATTTTCATGATTTGTTCGGATCCGACCTCGTCCCCGAACGGTCCAGCTTCCGGGATTAATTAACGGCAACCGTGGGAAATATATACCGGAAAGAGATCCAGAGCGGATACGTTCGCAGAGTGACAGATAAAAAAATCCCGCGATGCCGTTCGGCATCACGCGGGATATCGGAATCGATTGTCAGTTACGGTCGTTTTTTCCGGTCATGCGGATGATTTCGCGCTCCGCGGCCGAAGTCGTTCCTAAGCGGAAATACGCCCGGTCAGAATATCCGGCCCTCTTACAGGCCGTGACGAAACGCCGGATCTGAATCGGCGACACCCCTGCCGTCGATGCGACCGGAATCACTCTTGCACGGACTCTTTTGCGATGGGCGCGGCGATAGTTCCGCCACTCCGCCTGAAACGCGCTCACTGCCTCCTCGGGTGTCGTCTTTTTGACCGCCCAGTATATCTGAGGAAGATACGCGTCAGCGTAGCGCAAGGGAATATCCCATCGCAGGTCCCGACGACTCCATACGTTCGGAAACGTCGAGAACGACAGCATCTTTCCCCGACAATTCGGACACGTATCGATATGATGACGCACGTTCGAAAACAGGTATTCCGTCTGCTTTGGATTCGTGCCGTACGCGAATACATCGTCGATGACGACGCCTTCAACGTCGGTCCTGTGAAGGATATTCACCGTATGACGTACCGTCTTCCGGATGTCGCTTCCCGGCTTCAGCCATGCGGTCACGTACCCGTAACACCTGATGCCCGCGGCATGAAAACCCGCGATCATCCGCTGGTTCAGATGGGTCTGGAATTCGCCTCGAGTATTCCGTACGCCCCATTCGCATCCGTCGGCATACTTGACGATGACGCAGGAAATCCCGGTCGCCTTCAGCATCGCGGCATAGGAAGCGATGTCACCGGACAGGAGTTCGTTCCACACGAACATGCTCTGACCCTGAAGGTGTCGCCTTGGTCGCCTTGTAACGTGAACGGCCCGTCCACGACTCTTCGAAGCCCCGTGGCGTACCCGCACGCTCTCACTCTCCCGGTGAACCTTCGCGGCGCGCTCCTTTGCCGGACAAGCTGGAGGCATCCAGAGAAGGGACGCTGAAAGGACGAGGAAAAAGAATGGACGAATCATGATACCTCCCGTTCATTTTATGTGAAAATACGAAGATAACCGACCGAAAAACATACCATGAAGCGGGAACGGCGTCAAACGGATGCGACTTCGCCCAGCTTGCTTTGAATCCGAAACCGGCATCGGTCGACACCTCAATGCCGGAGGTTCCGATGACTCCGTTTCCACGTGAAACCGCATGTATAATACCGCCCCGATAGCTCGAACCTCCGATGGACGACCGCTTTCGGGAAAACGTTTCCGCCGGAAACGATATCTGGAACGGTTTCCCGGTTTCCGCCTCGCTCCATTTCTGGTATTATAAGTGAATGTTGTTAATCAGATAAAAAAGGACGTATGCGTGACATGCAGGAGGTCTTCGACCAGATACAGGAATTCAAGCAGACCAAGAAGGAAATCGCCCGTGAATACCGCGACACCCTCGCGCAGCGGAACGGCTACGAGGAACTGAAGGAGGAACTGCAGAAACTCCGCGACAAGAAGAAGACCGAGGAGACGAACGTGCAAGCCGGCATGGGGCGGCGTTGGGAGGAATACGAAAAGGCCACGTACGAGATCGCCGAGCTCGAGCAGATGCTCACCGACATCGCGATGACGAACCTCATGGACGGCAAGAACATCAACCTCAAGGATAAGAACGACACGGAATACGAGCCGTCGTACAAGATCACCTACAAGAAGATTTCCTGACTTCGAGATGTTCCATTCCGACGGATTTCGACCGATGGTATACGAGACCGAAACGGACATCCGGAAAGATGTCCGTTTTTCGCATCTTATCCGAAATTACCGAAACGGTACCGGAAGATATCAGTATAGATGGGGCCGATGAAAATGAGATGCGCTTCGGCGGCGATGTACTTCACCGACACCCTCAACCGGCCGTCCTTGTCCAAACGCCTCACCGACACCGGAATCCGGACGCTTCGAAGGAATCCGAACTCCTCGGATCTGCTCAGCCGCATAACATAATCCTGATCCTCCGCGAACCGGACGCGTTCATCATACCCGCCGACCGACCGGTGCGCTTCCCGTTTCGCGAATATGCATGATCCCGTGGCATGCGGAAAGAAATCCTCCGTTTCCCTGAAATAAAAATTCACTGCTCCGTGCATGATCTTGTCGATCTTCCGATCGCTTAGCGGATCGAGCAGGCAGGAGGCGACCGAAAGATCCGATCCGGTAAGCTCACCCGTGGCCTTCTCCAGAAAATCAGACGGAAGACATGTGTCGGCATCCAGAAAAAGCAGCCACTCGCCGGCAGCGGCTTTCGCGCCATTGTTACGCCCTTGTGCAGGCGAACCGCCGTCGACCACTCTTACTCCGGCTTTCCCGGCAATCGTACGGGTCGCATCTGTCGAATGATTATCGGCTACGATAATCTCAAAATCGCGAAAGGTCTGCCTGCTGAGCGACTCCAATAGACGTGGCAGCGTCTTTTCCTCGTTGAAAGTCGGTATGATGATGCTGAGCAACATAGGGTGAAGAGCGGGAATCAGACGTGCGGAAGAGCGCGATGGTTTCGTCGCATAGTCGAGAAGAGCGCTGAAACGATCTGGTCGGACATCTTTTCCAGATCTGTCTTCTTGCCGAGAAAGGAATGTTCGAGGAGCAAGCCGTCCATCATGCCGGTAAGCATGGAGGTCAGGAGTCCGCCATCGACCTGTCCGAACGATTCGCCATCCGCGGACACGCTCTCGACAACTGACCGGATCCGAAGGGCGATCCGCTTCCTCCACTCGGCGATATGCCGGGATAGATGATCGTTCCCCGGAGACAGCTTGAGCACCAGCGCCTTGATGAGATTCTTCTCCTTGCGGCCGAACTCCAGATAGGTCCCGATAACCCGGTGCAACCTGCGATCGATCGGGGTCTCATCCATAGCCTCATTGAGTCGTGAATTCAATTCACTGAAGACTTCGTCAAGTACCGTCTCATAAATTTCCGCTTTGCCTGAAAAATGATAGTACAGCGCCGCCTTGGTGATATGAAGTTTCTTAGCGATGTCACTCATGGACACGCCGAGATAGCCGTACTCGGAAAACGACCGCCGGGATTCGTCGATAATGGCTTGTTTGGTATCCGGGATAATACTCGCGGAACGATTCAAGTTCGTCTTCATGCCCTTCATACGGGTACCGTTACTTACCGCTCGGTAACTACCGACAGTATGCCTGAAAATCGGACGTTGGTCAAAATCACAACGTTCTTTCCTGGATTCAAAAAGACGCCTTTAAAGCGTCTTTTTTGCATATCAGAACATGTTTGTAACGCTATTTCAGAAAGGTCTCTATATTCGCCACATGTTCCTCGTACGTCGTAGCGCAGTGAATCTGCCGATCCGCATCATGCAGGTAGTAGAGGCAGTCGGTTTCCGCAGGATGCAGCGCGGCGTCGATCGCGGCAAGACCGGGATTGCTTATCGGGGTTGGCGGCAAACCCCGGTACTTATAGGTATTGTACGGCGAATCGATGTTCCGGATATCGTCGCTCGTGACAGGTGCCCACCAACCGGAATCGGTCTTTCCCCGCGCATATTGGACGGTCGCATCGATCTCGAGATTCATCCCCTTATCAAGTCGGTTCCATAAGGCTCCGGAAATGATCGGCATATCATCTTTCCCTCCGGCTTCCCGCTGAATGATCGAGGCCAACTTGAGACCGGTGGTCCACTTGATATTCTGCGCGGCGAACCCGCCCACATACGGTGCGAACCGCTGGTCGAAGCGGCGCGTCATGCGATCCGCGATATCCAGGCCTTTCTCCGTGATCGGGATGAGATACGTATCCGGAAAATATGTCCCCTCGATATAGTCCGACCGCATTTTCGTATAGACCGTATCCCACGTATCAAGCTCCTCGTCGCTCCAACCGAACATTTTCGCCAGGAGCTCCCCGATCTGTTCCTTTCTCCATCCTTCCGGAATCGTCACCCACTTCAGATCCGGATCGGCAATGAGCCTCTTCGCGATCCGCCACACGTTCATATTCTTCGAAAGATGATACCCTCCCGGCGCTATCGCGTCTCGCTTCCCCCGGATGAATAACAAGGATGAAAACGCGAAGCCGTTCCGTATGAATCCCTGCGATTTCAGTTTCTTGGCCGTCGCCTGCGCGGTCTGGTTCCGATTGACGATGAATATTTCCTCATTCCCCTCCGACTGCGGCGAGGAAAACAGCGTGGCATACGCGAACCACGCCCCCGCGAAAAGCACGGCGACCGTCCCGATACCGATGGAAAACTTCACGGTTCTCTTCATGTAAGAAGTATCGCACGAAGCCCACCAAATAAAAACCCCGATGGACCACTGTCCACTCGGGGTATATCGGCCGTAACGGAAGCCTTACCGCCTCGGAACCCAACCATCGGTGCCGCCGGATCCGGGAGGGCTGTCATAGCTTCGTATCCCATTTTCGCTCGTCTCAAGTAATGCGAAGGTCTCATCGTCGACCTCGATCTGATATGGTTCGCCATCCGGACGGGAATATTCTTCCTGGGTCTCATTCGGCATTGAGTCCCAATAATCCTTTACAAAGGCTGCCCTGTCAGTTTCAGTAAGATGAAAGGAAAAACCGTCAGGCCTCGTCCCCCATCCCCGCTCGCTTTCTTCCCATTTCTGGACGATGACCGTATTTTTCTGAACGGCAACCTGTTGTTCATCCTGAACGACGAGTTGATCTGTTCCGTTGCTCATGAAATTACTCCTGTTAATGTACGCGTTACCACGACCCCTCGCATGGCAGAGTATATCGGACATTCCATCCCCGATAACATTGGATTGAAACATGACATGATACGGATGTCAAACAGGCCCGACCCGTCAAACCGTTCCGGGTACCGGCATTTATTTCTACATAAGAAAACCCCCGTCACATCCGTATGACGAGGGTCGTAATTCCATCATTCCAGCTCGGTCGTTGCCGGAGGCTTGTTCGTCTCGTCGTAGAACACCCGGACGATCCTGCGATGTTTCGTAACCGCATCCGTGATTTCCCTCCGGACATCTTCGGGAATCTGGTATCCCGTTACGGTCATGAAATCCAACGTCCTCACGGCCCGCATGACGACCGACGATTCATAGACCCTGCCATCCCCCTTGATACCGACGGTCCTGACACAAAGCAGACCGACGACCAGCTGGGAGATGTCATCGTATATGCCGTGTTTCCTAAGTATGGCTGTCACCTCCGCATCGGCCCAGCGGAGAATTGAAAGGCGTTCCGCCGTCGCGGGCTTTCCGATAACCCTCACGTAGAGGCCGGGGCCGGGAAACGGCTGTCTATGTGAAACGGAAGAGGGTAGCCCGAGCTCGGTTCCGAGATCCCTGACCTCGTATTTGAACAGGTTCCGGAACGGATGCAACTCGTCCATCTTCAGACCGAGTCCCACGTTGTGATGCGACTTTATGAGAGCGGCGTTTCCGGCCTTGCCCGATTCGATCTCATCGGTCGCGAGCGTCCCCTGCATGATGAACTCCGCCCCGAACCGTTTCGCCTCTTCTTCCAGGATACGACCGTACACCTTCTTGAAACGTTTCCGCTTCGTTTCCGCGTCGTGCGTTTTACTGAGTGCCAGTTGAAATCTTTTTGCCGCACGGACAACCCGCAGATACACGCCGGCATACTTCGCATTCGTGCGGATTTCCGCGAGTTCATCCTTCCGTAAACCGCCCGTATCGATACACAGGGCCAACAGCCGCTTTCCGAATACCGGCGCGACGATCGCCGAAAGAACCGTCGAATCGACGCCGCCGCTGAAGCCGATGATCGCGCGTTTCCCGGACGAGACCGAGGCGACTTCACTCCGTATCCCGTCGATCACGCTTGCCGCGACCCAGTCCGACTCGCATTCGCATATCCCAACGACAAAGTTCGCCAAGATGTCCTTGCCGTACTTCGTGTGGGTTACCTCCGGATGAAACTGCAACGCCCAGATACGCGTGCCGTCGGTCATCGCCTGAATCGCATCCGTCGCTGGCGACTCCGCGATCATTTCGAACCCTTGCGGCATATCGACGACACTGTCACCGTGACTCGCCCATACGACGATCTCCCGTTCCGGTACTCCCCGGAAAAGCCTGTCGTCAAGAAGACGTACGGTCGCCTTTCCGTATTCCCGCCGTTCATGATGCGACCGTATCTGGCCGCCGAATCTTTGCGCGACATACTGCATACCGTAACAGATGCCCAAAACGGGCACATCGATATCGAACACGCACGACGGAACTTCCGGCGCGTTCGCATCCGTCACGCTCGCGCTTCCACCTGAGAGGATGATCCCCTTCGGCTGGTTTTTCTTCAGCCATTCCCCGGCCTTTTTTGATGAGAGGATGACCGAACGGAATCCAATTTCCCGAAGAGTCCGAGCGATGACCATGGTATATTGCGACCCGAGGTCGACGATGAGAAGTTTCGGTTGTGTTTCCATTTCATTTGTCGTTTAACGTTTATTAAGGAAAAATTTCAAAAGGAACCCGGAACCGGGCTCCTCCCATACGACGGTTATAGCAGTACGGCGGAAAATTGGCAACCATACCATTCTCGGGACACATGCACCCCCTCATCGCAAGAATGTGAAAACGCCTTGAACATTTCCCGGAAAACCGGTGTTCACCCGATCATGTTCGGCGGACCTCGTGCAAATGACAATCAGTGAAACTCAGGCGGATGTAAATATGATTCATAAATAAAAAGGCGTCCCGTGAGGTCGCCTCTGATACCCTTTCCTGTTCCGTCAGACATCGATATCCCGACTTTCCGGCTCCGCTATGGCCAGCATCGCCGTGAGATACCCGCTCTTATACGTGAACGGGACGTACTGGAACTTTTTCCCGGGATGCGCCGCCCGAAGCTCCTTGATACCGTCCGCAAATGCCTCGGCGGCGGCATATCTGCCTTCGGTCACCCCGTCGGGGAGATTCAAAACCATCACGAGCGGTTCTTCGGTAACGGGTCGCACGATGTGCCCCGCGTCATGCCCGTCAAGTTCCCCGACCGTATCGAACTCTTTCCCACATATGTCACATTTGAACATGCCATTGTACATGCTCTCCTCCTTTGTTTCGTTATTTTCAAAATGAACCGTTTTACCGACCCATTACGATAGCATGTCAATCGCGTATGTCAATCATGACAAGAAAGACGCCTACCGGCGTTTCTCTCCCGGCACAGTCCTTCACGGACATTTTTTCAACCATCCTTCCGCTCGAAAGAAAGCGTCTTGTACGGACACGTTATCACGCAGCGGCCACAGGCGACGCATTTCGAACGGTCGATCGTCGGCGCGGAAAACCCATCCTGACTGATGGCCCCGGCCGGACAGATCCGGATCAGCGGACAGACATGGTCCTGCGGGCACTTCGACGCATTCACTTTCACGGTGCTCTTGTTCATATG
>JAAXTX010000019.1:0-7480 GCA_013336285.1 Candidatus Moraniibacteriota bacterium
CTTGCGGTATGAATACCGCTTCTCGAGGAGGATGTTGATTTCGAAGCGCTCTGCCCGAGTCAATTTTCCTTTCTTTTTCATACGGACATTCTAGACCAGAGTGTCCTAATTCAGAACGGAATGAATGCATCAACAATAATAAATGGAGGTGTGAATGAAAACGGAGCAGAAGGTTTTCGGATGGATCTCCTTGCTCGGAACATACTGTATGCTGGTATTGATCGCGCATGGAACGGGATGGATCGGTATCGTCGCCAGGGAGTTGGGGCTGTTCGTATCGGGAAGGTATGGGGAAATATCCGTCGGTCATGAGGTTTTTTTGGCGATGCTTCCCGTGATCCTGACAGTGGTGGTCTTCGAATTCCCGAGTGTTTATGCGTCGGGAGTGGCACAGCATCTTATCCTTGGGAAAAACGGAAAGCATGCGGTGTCGGATATGTTTTCCGGGATGGGACAAAGGAATCATTTTTTCAGGTTCTTTATCGTCACTTCCGTCGAGGAGATATTCGCCAGATGGCTTTTTCTCGGAGTGCTGACCAAGATCCCTTTCCTTTCGGGACCGATCGCGTTCTATCTGCTTTTCTTCATCGGGAACGCTATTTGGTCGTTGATGCATCTCAGTAACTTCATCGAGAATAAGGATCGTAAAATGCTCAGGGTATTGCCGCAGTTCGTCGCCGGTATCTTCTTCTCGTACGTATTCCTCAAATACGGACTGTTCGCGACGATCTTGACGCATTTCGCTTCGAATATGATATTGTTCTCACTGCATAAGATCGAACGTATCGGGGTGAACAACGGATTATTCCTTGCGTATGAGGCCCTCTGCGCGATCGTAAGTTACATGCTTATCGGAAAACCGTTCACCGACATCGCTCCTTGGTTTTCGGAGAGTCCGGTATTCAGACTGGAAGGATGGGTGTTCTGGGATTATGTGAAGATCTCGGTCTTCCTTTCCTCTTGTGCCGCGATGGTCGCTTGCCTCTTGCTGTACGATAACGGAAAAAGCAACGAAAGGGATGCGGATACCGGGGTAGCGGCGTACATATTCGGTCCGCCGATCATTATCGGACTGATCTGCCTGTTGTATGCGTTACTCGGACTGATTGTGCCGGATGTTTCTACAAGAATATTCGTCTCGGCGATCGTCTTCCTGTTCATACTTCCGGGAGCAAGCGGCAGCAGTGTCGCGCGGACGTTTTGGATAAGCTTGCCGAACATGTATATCAGCATCTGCATAGTTCAGGCGCTGGGATTCTGGGCGGCCCTTGTCTGGCTCGCGGTCGAAATGATCGTCTCGTCGCCGTCGACGATAGTGAATCGAATCGCTTTGAAAACGGAATAATTACGGCCGCCGGGCAAATAACCGGCGGCTTCTTCTTTTCCTTCTTCGTCGGGGAACCCAAATACGCTATTATGGAACATATTATACGAATGAGAGGCGTATGGAGAATTTATTCGATCTTGAAAGGACAAAGAAGGGGGCGGGCGTCGGCATGTTGATCGTCGGTATCGACGAAGCCGGTCGGGGACCGTTGGCCGGACCGGTCGTCGCGGCTTCGGCGGCGTATCGCGATCAGAACGCTTTCGCCGTGGCCGAGGCGTTCGAAAAGAAATTCAAGTTCATCCGCGATTCCAAGACGCTCTCGGAGAAAAAGCGTGAGGAGATGTATGGCTTCATATCGGAACATTTTCACGTCGGCATCGGTATCGTGACCGCAGAGACGATCGACCGTATCAACATCCTCCAGGCGACGTTCCTAGCCATGAAAGAATCGGTGTCGGACCTGCGACGGGCGATCGGTCAGGATTATCGGGATATGTTGCTTTTGGTCGATGGTAATCAGGAGATTCCGAATCTTTCCGTACGCCAGGAGACGGTGGTCGGTGGTGACGCGAATGTGCGATCGATCGCGGCCGCGTCCATCGTCGCCAAGGTGACCCGGGATAGGATGATGATGGGGTATGACGCGGAATATCCCGTCTACGGCTTTTCAAAACATAAGGGTTACGGCACGAAAGTTCATATGGATGCCCTGAAACGATATGGTGCCTGTCCGATCCACCGGATGAGTTTCAAACCGGTATTTTATTCGGTTCCGGAGAACGTGAATAGGAATCTGCTGAATGGATAGGAAAGTCGAAAGTCAGGAAGTTGAAAGACCATGAAGTCGGGAAGAATTTCGAATATCGAATTTAGAATTTTGAAACGGGAACGGCGGAATGTTCATAAAGTCCGGAGCGGATAACGGATGCGGGATAATGGCGTCACCGCTTGCGGAAGTCGGGAAAGCGTGATTATACTGGAGTCTAATAGAATACGTCTATGAAAAACGTCTGTTACCTCAACGGGACGATTTTACCCCTCGAGGACGCGGTCATCAGTCCTCGGGATCTCGGCTTTCTTCGCGGATACGCCGTATTCGACGTCATGCCAGTCGTGAATGGGAAGCCCTTCCTCTTCGAAGATCACTGGCGTCGGCTCGAACGGTCGGCGTCCGATCTCGGGATGCGGATCAGGCTCTCGCCTGACAAGGCCAAAGAGGTGATGGATCATCTCATCCGTCGGCACGAATATGAGGCGATGACGGTTCGGACAGTCGTATCTGGCGGGCCGAGTGACAACGGTTTCACTCCCGAGAAACATGAGACGATGTGTATCATGATCGAGGAGGCGGTCCCGCTTCCGCATCAGTTGTATGAGAAGGGTGGCAAGATCATCACGCTGGAGTTCTTCCGTGACCTGCCAAGTTCCAAGACGACGAGCTATATTATCCCCATCCGGGAGAGGGAACGGAAGGTGCGGGAAGGAGCGGTCGAGATTCTCTATGTCCATAGCGGGGAAGTGCTCGAGGCGTCCACAAGCAACTTCTTCATCGTGAAGAACGGCGTGATCCGTACTGCCAAGGACGGCGTTTTGTCTGGCATCACGAGGAGTCTCGCTATCCGACTGGCTCAGGCTCAGGGAATCCCGGTGGATGAGGAAACCATCATGGAGTCCGATCTCGAATCGTGTGACGAGGCGTTCATTACCGCGTCGAACAAGATGGTTCTTCCGATCGTGGATGTGGACGGAAAAATGATCGGGGACGGTCTGCCTGGACCGATTACGAAGCGCGTTATGGAGGCGTACGACCGGTTCGTGAAAACGTTCTGAAAACGGCCACGAATGGCTGACCCTTGCCAGGACCGATAAAGGGTGTTATTTTGCTTGTTGAGTGGGTTGAAACCCAGTTTATCCGTTTGTATCGACCGATATGGCATTGCCGAAGCAAAGACACACGAGACATCGTCGGGATCGCGCGCGTCGCGAGTTGGAGATGACTACTACCAAGACCGGGATCTGCCCGAAATGCGAGGCAGCTGTTCTTCCTCATCGTGCCTGCCCGAAATGCGGCGAATATCGCGGCCGCGAAGTCGTGAAAAAGGCTCTCCCGAAGCTCAAGAAAGACTAAGGAAGAGGCTTTCAGCGTCTCCTGAGTCCTTTTTTCAAACAACACAAACTAAGTTCCTTCCCTATGGCCAACAGACACCTCCAGCGCTCGGTCGCGATGCAGTCTCTTTATGAATGGGACTTTGGCGGTTGCAAGCCGGATGTCGGTATGGAAATCGCGAAGCGGAACTTGGATATGTTCGCGCCGGGACTCGAGGGAAACGAGAATCTCGCGCTTCGACTCGTGGAAGGTATCGCGAAGGAGCAGAAGACGATCGACGAACTTATTACGAAGTGTGCGCCCGAATGGCCAATCGAACAGATCGCATCTGTCGATCGTGCCATACTGAGACTCGGCATCTTCGAACTTCTCTACGGGGACTATGACGAGGTGCCGCCGAAGGTTGCCATCAATGAGGCGATCGAGTTGGCAAAGTCCTTCGGGTCGGACAGCTCGCCGAAGTTCGTCAACGGTGTTCTGGGGACGATCTACCGCGAGATGGGCGAACCGATGAAAGATGATACATCCGAGAAGCGTAAGGCCGCTATCGAGGCGGCTACGGCCGAAGAGGCGGGTGCCACGAAAGTGGAACCGGAAGTTGTGCCGGCGGTTCCCGTGGACGAAGTCCTGGAAGCGAAGCCTGCGGAATAATCAACGAAAGCGGAAGGAAAGTTCGGCAGTGTCGCGAAACCGTTTGCGACGATTCCGAATTTTTCGGGAAAAGCCCCGTTTGGGTGACCCGGTCTTCCCATAGATACATGTTCGACGCGAAACGGTTCGCCGAGACCATCGGCGTCGAGATCCGGAATCAGGATCTCTTTCAGGAATCCATTACCCATCGCTCGTATCTGAACGAGCATCGCGGGTATCAGTTGGAACACAACGAGCGCCTCGAATTTCTCGGGGACGCGGTTCTTGAACTTGTCGTTACGGATTATCTGTACCGAAATTACCCGAATCCGGAAGGGGAACTGACGAGTTTCCGTGCCGCGATCGTCAACGGAGAAATACTCGCCGAAATCGCCGGAAAGCTCGGTCTTGAAGATTTCCTCCTCATGAGCAAGGGCGAGGCAAAGGATACCGGCAGGGCAAGAATGTGGCTTCTGGCGAACGCTATCGAGGCTGTCATAGGTGCGCTGTATCTCGACCAGGGATATGATGCGGCACAGGTATTTATCGAGAAGAACGTCATTTCCGAACTCCCACGCGTGATAGCGGCAGGACTTCATACCGATCCGAAGAGTCGGTTTCAGGAATTGTCGCAGGAGAAAACCGGTATCACGCCGTCATACCGTGTCCTTAGGGAATGGGGACCTGATCATGATCGGCATTTCACGGCCGGAGTGTTCCTTGGCGAGAATCTGGTGGCCGAAGGAGAGGGAGCGTCCAAACAGGAAGCGCAGCGTACGGCCGCCGCCGAGGCGATCAAGGTGAAGGACTGGTAGCGGCCAATCAACGGATAACATGAAAGGAAACTGATCTGAAGCGGGCCTATGCCCGCTTTCATTTTTCCCGGTGGAAATGTTGGAGCTATTCTGATATAATTTGAAGCGAGCGGACAAGTAAGCCGAATTTTCATCGTTGGGAGATTTTATCTTTGTTGCAAACCTCAATTTCCCGTTCTTGTTTTTTATCCCATAACCGTCGTCAGTCCTGTGTTTCTCCGTAAAGTCGAAATTTCCGGGTTTAAATCGTTCGCCAATCGGACGGTTTTTGACTTTTCCGACGAGTCCGGAGAAGGAAGGCGGCTCGGTATAACGGCAATCGTCGGACCGAACGGGTCCGGCAAGTCCAATGTCGCGGACGCGATCCGCTGGGCGATCGGTGAACAGTCGTCCAAGAATCTTCGCGGTAAGAAATCCGAGGACGTCATCTTCGGTGGGACGGCGAAACGCGGCAAGGTGGGAAGCGCGTCCGTCACGCTTCATTTCGAGAATCGCGATCATCGTATCCCGATCGAGTTTTCGGAGGTTTCCATCCAACGCAAACTTCATCGGAGCGGGGAGAGCGAATTTCTGATAAACGGATCGAAGGTCCGTCTGCTTGATATCGTGGATCTCCTGGCGAAGTCCGGTATCGGCAAGGATAGCTACTGTGTCGTCACTCAGGGCATGAGTGATGCGACCCTGAACGCGACACCGGTCGAACGGCGATCGATCTTCGAGGATGCCGCAGGCGTGAAGCAGTATCAGATCCAGAAGGATCGGGCCATCCGCAAGTTGTCGTCCACGAAAGAAAATCTCACGCGCGTCGATTCATTGCTTTCCGAGATCGAACCGCATCTGAGAATATTGCGACGGCAGGCTGAACGGGCCGCCAAGGGAAAGGAGGTCACGGAGGCGTTGCTCTTAAAGCAAATCGAGCTTTTCGGTTTCCTGTGGCATTCTTTTCAGAGTGAGCGCAACGGTCTCTCCGAGGAACGGGAAACGCTTGCCCGTCAGATCGGCATGTCCGAGAGGGAAACGGATTCTTTGCGCGAGGAAATAACGAAACTGTCCGGATCGCTTGAGGAAGGCGGTCGTGCGGAAGAGCTCATGCGCGAAGCGAACGTGCTCCGTGAGGAGTTGAACGCGGCGGAGCGCGACGCTGCGATAATGTCCGGTCGGATCGAGTCCGAACGCGATCGGCAGAAGGACCGCGAGGAGATCCGGACTATTCCCGTCGATCTCGGGTACATACGCAAGACGCTCGACCTCGTCCGCAAGAACCAGACGACCCTGTTCGATCGACTGGGTCTCGTAGAGAAGCTTGAGGACATCCAGGATATCCGCGAGTTCGCGCGCGCGATCGGACAGGAACTTGTCGATCTCGATACGAAAATGGAGGCGGGCAAGGTGACCGAGAAAGTGATCGTCTCGCTTCCGGAAAATGAGAAGAGAGAAAGCGACGACCGTCTCGCGAAATTCGTCGCGGAGAAGGAAACTCTTACGATGAGGATGGAGACTCTCCGGAAGGAAATTGATGCCAAGGAAGCCGCGATGCGTGAAGAGCGTGAGAAACATCGGGAAAGCCGTGAGCGGTATTTCCGGCTCGAGAAGGATGTCCGTGAGAAGGAGCGAAAGCTCTCCGAAACCAAGGACGCGCTGAACGAGGTAAAGGTCCGATTGGCCCGCGTCGAGGTTCGGGAAGAGGATCTTATAAACGAGGTGCGTGACGAACTCTCGACGGATGTCCGGGAACTGACCTGGGATGGGCAGCCGCGCGATCGCGACGCGTTGAATCGGGATATCATCCGGCTTAAGGGTGAAGCGGAGCGTATAGGCGCGATCGATCCGTTGGTCGCGGAGGAATACGAAGAGACGAATAAACGGTTCGATTTCCTGACCACCGAATCGGCCGATCTCCGTAAGGCGATGGGATCGCTTGAAACTGTCATCGTCGAGATGGATGAACGTATCGAGAAGGAATTTTCTCGTGCCTTCGATGAGATCGCCAAGAAATTCGAGCATTATTTCTCACTCATCTTCAACGGCGGCAAGGCCGAACTTATCAGGACAAGAGTGAAGCGGCGCGCACGCGCGGAGGATCAGGAAGACGCGGAGGGTGAATCGGTAGAGACGGACCTTACCGATGACCTCGGCATCGAGATCACCGCGTGTCCTCCGGGTAAGAAAATTACGAGCCTGTCCGTGCTTTCCGGCGGTGAACGGTCTCTTACGTCACTGGCGCTGCTCTTCGCGATCATATCGCACAATCCGCCACCGTTCGCCGTGCTCGACGAGGTGGAGGCGGCGCTTGACGAGGCGAATTCCAAGCGATTCGGAAAAGTTCTTTTCGAGCTTTGCGAACGGACGCAGTTCATCGTCATCACGCACAACCGTGAGACCATGCGGCAGGCGGGACTGTTATACGGCGTGACCATGGGCGACGACGGCTCATCGCAGGTATTGTCATTGCGGCTCGAGGATGCCGAGAAATTTCGATTGAAAGGAAAACCTGCCGCTTGACAGGGGCGTAGGAGGGGGGTACGGTTGAGTCGGATCGTAAGCATAGCTGACGGAAATAAAACAAAAAAGTCTTCACGAGACTGTCGAAATCAATCATAC
>JAAXTX010000019.1:7490-24684 GCA_013336285.1 Candidatus Moraniibacteriota bacterium
GCTTGACAGGGGCGTAGGAGGGGGGTATGATTGATTTCGACAGTCTCGTGAAGACTTTTTTGTTTTATTTCCGTCAGCTATGCTTACGATCCGACTCAACCGTACCGGCAAGAAGAACCGCGCCTCGTTCCGCGTAGTGCTTCAGGAGAAGACTAAGGCCCCGAATCATCGCCATGTGGAGGTGCTCGGTAGCTATGACCCTCATTCCAAGACGACCGTTCTCAAAGGTGAACGGATCCTTTATTGGATCGGTATGGGTGCGCAGGCATCGGATTCGGTCCATAATCTCCTTGTCAGGCAGGGTATTCTCAAGGATGCCAAGAAGCGGGCTATCAAGATGGTGAAGCCGGCGGTAAAGGAAGAAGTGAAAGAGGATATTGTTGCCGAGGCGAAGGAAGAGAAGACAGTCGAAGTCGCGGAGGTCGCAGCGGTCGAGGCCGAAGCGAAAGCGGAATAGTCTGGTTGACAGCGTATTTCTCACGGAGTACACTGGCTGAGTCCTCAACAATCGATGTTCGCTTCCGCAGACATGGGGCGCGACCGGCAGAACCGGTCGGGAAGTCCTCACGAGGGAGATTGGATCGCTTGCCGATCCGGTTGCCTGTCCGCGGAAACGCGGATTTTTTCATAAGTAAAGGTTCACGGTCACAACAAAGCCTATGATGACACGATCAGACAAGGAAATCCTCCTGAAGGAGGTTGTCGAAGAAGCCAAGGGTGCGAAAGCCCTCGTTTTCTCGGACTATAAGGGCGTTACGGTCAAGGATCTCTCCGCGCTCCGGGCAGAGTTGCGCAAGAGCGGTTCGCGTTTCAAGATCCTCAAGAAGACGATACTCGATATCGCGCTCCGCGAGGCCGGTATCGCGGCAGAGACACGGAAGCTCGAGGGTCAGATCGGCGTCGCATTCTCGCCAGACGAGGTGTCGGCGGCGAAGACCATCGCCGATTTCATAAAGGGGAAGAAGGATTTGAAATTGACGATCGCCGGAGGTGCGCTTGAGGGGAAGTCGCTCACCGCAGAGGAAGTGAAGGCTCTCGCGAAGCTTCCGTCCAAGGACGAGCTCCGGGGGGTGCTTGCCGGAACGTTGCAGGCGCCGATCGCCTCGTTCGCCCGGGTCCTTCAGGGGAACATCGCCGGATTCGTCCGGGTTCTCGATGCGGTGGCGGAGAGCAGGAAGTAGATCTTATAATTTGTCTCCAATCGGTAATTAATAGTCATTAAGTCAAAGTATATGTCCGAAGAGAAGAAGGAAGAAGTCGTGGTGCCGGCGAAGTTCGAGAAGCTTGTCGCGGAAATCGAGAAGATGAGCGTGCTTGACCTTTCCGAACTCGTGAAGGTGCTCGAGGAAAAGTTCGGCGTCTCGGCGGCGGCCCCGATGATGATGGGTGCTATGCCGGTAGCCGGTGCGGTCGAAGAAGCGGAAGAGAAGACCGATTTCGATGTCGAGCTCACCGCGGCTGGCGATCAGAAGATCAATGTCATCAAGGCGGTTCGCGAGGCGACCGGTCTCGGGCTCAAGGAAGCCAAGGACCTCGTCGATGCGGCTCCGAAGGTGATCAAGGAGAAGGTTGCCAAGGTCGAGGCAGAGGAAATCAAGTCCAAGCTCGAGGGTGTCGGCGCGACTGTCACGCTCAAGTAGGGTTCCCGATCGACTGTCTTTTGAAAAGCGTCCCGCAAGGGTCGCTTTTTATCCTTACGCTTTACAAACGTTGACCATTCGGGTATGTTTCGATCAGCCGTACTTTTTCAACTAAACTTATTCGATCATGGATATCGCCAGAATGTACCCGAATCAGCGGATTTTTGAAGAGCATTTCGCCAAGGAACTGTTGGGAATATAGTGGGGGAGCTCAGATTATCCGAACGGCAGCTTGTCCGTCCGTATGGGGAAGATCCGAGACCGCCTCTCCTGAATTTTCTGCTGGAGAAAGATCATATATTGATGAGACAGTTGAACGAGATCGTTCATCTTAAACTCGTCAGTTTGGGGAACGATCAAATCAGATTTTTGATCAAGACGCGATCCTATGTCGATCATTGCGAATCCCCGGATGCTTTCGGATATGCGATGTTACATAGGGCAGCTGAAAGCGGGTCGGCGTGGAACGACTTCAGATTTGATCACGGTGAAACATCGGAAGATTACTGTCGGAAGGCTGATGGACTACTCGAAGAAACGGTGAAACAGCTCCTGACTTCGATGTTGACGTCGAAGCCGTCCTCGATCCGGTAGATTCCCATTCGTGCTGCTTTCATTGATAACCTCGCCCGATACGCTATGTGTTTCGGGCTTTTCTTATGCCTCTTCATGCGTGACTGACGGCCGTTTTCGCGATATACTATATCGGAAGGGGATTCGGTCATACATAACCATTTTTCGTTTCCTATGAGCTATTTCGGATTCGATCTTATCGAGGTTATCAAGACAGCCGGATATGTGGGGCTGTTCGGAATCATTTTTGCTGAAACAGGTCTTTTTCTTGGTTTTTTCCTGCCTGGAGACAGTTTGATCTTCGTTGCAGGATTCCTTGCTTCGCAGGGAGTCTTCAGTCCGATCCTGCTCGCCGCAATCCTTTTCGTCGCGGCATTTACCGGAAATCTTGTCGGATACGAATTTGGTCGCAGGGTAGGACCGAAACTATTCTCGCGCGAGGATTCCCTTCTCTTCAGAAAGCAGCATGTCGAAAAGACGAAGCGGTTCTATGAAAAATATGGCGGTAAGACCGTCATGATCGCACGCTTCGTGCCGATAGTCCGTACCTTTGCCCCGATACTTGCGGGTGTGGCGGAAATGAAATACATGGCATTCCTTGCCTATAACCTTGCCGGTGCGATTCTTTGGACGATCGGTTTGGTATTTCTCGGTTATTTCCTTGGTGCCAGGGTTCCGAATATCGACAGATATCTCCTTCCGATCGTTCTCGTGATAGTCGTCATTTCTGTACTTCCTGCCGTTTGGCATCTGTATCAGGATCGTAAGGAAATGCTTCGCGAAAAGTCACGAAAAGGATGATGACGAGTCATCCGATCGTCCGTAATTCCCAGGTATGAAAACTACGAGGGCTGTTTCATGTTATACTGATATGATATGAAGAATTTCCGAATACCGAATACGAGGCTTGTGGCCATACTTCCGGTCCTGCTCGTCGGGGCGGTTTCGTCGTTTTTTCTGGTCAGGATGGCGATGGAAAGAAATCGAAAGATTGTCATGACGGTCCAGGAATCGGGCGCGGATTCGGTCGAAAGGACAGGAAACGCATCCCAGAGCGGTGTGCCGCCAAAAAAGGTGACGGGTCTTTTGGGAGAGGAAATCGGACATGCTCCGCCGGCTCCATCCATGGATCGCATGAAAAAACAGGGATGCATCGCGGACGGGCTCCTCAACGGGGATTTCCCCGGCGACGGAAAAACCGTCGAACTCATCAATCGTTCGGACTGTTATTATCTGCATAGGGCCGTCGAGACATGGCTTGCTCCACCGGATTTCAAAAAAATCGATGAAAATCTGAAAGATCTCCGTGACGGGTTCGTTATCGGGATGTTTCTTGCCGAGGCTATCGATACCAAGGCGAACTACGAGTATCCTTTCGAGGGAAGGGACTTTAATTTCAAAAAAATGTGTCGGCCGGGTTCGGAAAATTTCTGGGGGGAACATACGTGTAAGCCGTCCCTGCAGAGTCAGGAGTACCGAACATACCTCAGATTCATAACGCGGCGCGCGATGGATCGCGGCGTTCAGGTGTTCATGTTCGGGCAGGTGTATCTTCAGGACGCGAACGATCTTTCGAAGTCACCGGTAAACGATGTTATCGCGGAAATGCGGGAATACGCGGCTTACCACGATATGAAGATTCTCGTAGGCGCGCAGACCAATGATATAGCCGACCCCGTGTATCTTTCGAAATTCGACTTCATCGAGGGCGGTGTGGGACTTTCCGCCGATGGGACGGTTGAGAACGGGCCATGTTTCTCGCGTTGGTGGAAGAAAGAAGGTGATTGGTGTTGGGGACTTCTCTGGAACGAGCGATTTGCAAAAAAGGCGAAGAACGTGCTCGTTCATTATGATTGGAGTGGGAAGATCGGTGACGATATGAGCGTCTTCGCCAGGATGAACGAGGTCGACAGGCATACTACGACCGCACGTCTGCATTCGTATTTCAATTCGAAAGGGGTCGGATTCCTTGTGCCTTTCCTGGCCCGACTAAACGTGAATAATGGGGGGTGCGTCGGGCCGGCGAAACGGTACTATACTCCGGATGACCGTTACTCCTGTAACGATGAGGATGCATGGAACGCCATCCTTACAGGGAGTCCATAAAGTCGAAAGTCAGTAAAGTCAGGATTAACTTTTTGAGACGGAGACCGATCATCCTTTGCGTGAAACGTTGAAATAGAGACAGTGAATTCCGTAAAACATGCCCAGCGTCCGAGTCCTCGAATTTTTTCGGGGTCAAAAAGAGAATCATGAAGATATCCGTCACGGTTAAACCGAATGCCAAAATCGAGAAAGTCATCCCGCGAGATGACGGCGGCTTCGTGGTATCCGTGAAGGCACCGTCCAGGGAGGGAAAAGCGAATGCTCGACTGTCGAAAGTTCTTTCGGAACATTTCGGGGTCGCGCCGTCGTGTATACGGATCACCTCCGGCACTTCATCGAGGAGAAAGATCGTAGAAGTGATGAAGTGAAGTCATGACAATTATCGGGGCAGAAATACGGCGGGACCGGATTCGTGAAGGACCCGGTCCCGTAAATCATGCGCAAATGATCGTCCGACGTAACCTACCCTTCCGATCGGAGTAATGCTGATAATCTTTCGAAAACCCGCTCGGTTCCCATCACGTGTATGATCGAATAGAGATCCGGAGTGCGCGTCTTTCCGGTCAATGCGACACGGAAGATCCTTGCGACATCGGCGACGTTCCCTCTGAACAGCTCCGGGTTCTTTTTGAACAGTTTCGCGTTCTCGGCAAAGCCGTTGTCGCGCGCTATCGTCTTGATCTTCTCGAACCACTCCTCGGACGTGTCCTTTTCGTCGTACGATGCCATGAACGCCTTTATAACGGACTTCATGTCCTCGGGAAGTATCCCGGATAATCCGGTCGTCATCTCTTCTTCCGACGGGTGAAACGTGTCATCGAAAAAGTATTCGAGCTCGTTCCCGATATCGGACCATTTACCTATATCTTTCCGGTTTTTGGTCGTCCCTCCGCGTTCGATGTTCAAAATACGTTTCACGTAATCGGGGTTGTTTCCCATCCGGTCAGCCAGTTTCGGGTCGTGCGCTTTCGCCCATTCAAGACCTTTTTCGTACACGGTATCCGCAGAATACCGGGAAACCGTTTCCTTGCTTACGTCGTCCAGTTTCGCGAAATCGAAGAGTGCGCCCCCGGAACCGGAAAGCCGTTCGAAAGTGAGGAGAAATTCCCGATTGTCCTTCTCGGGGTTCGTTTTTCTCCAGTCCTCGAAGTTCGAGTTCGCAAGGTTCAACAGATACTCGATGATGGCGTCTTCCGGATATCCCTGCACGTCATAATACGAGACGCTCGCCTCCGGATCCTTTCTCTTGCTCAGTTTTCTTCGGGACGATCCCTCAAGCTTCTTAATGGGTGACAGATGGCCGTACCGTGGCGGTTCCCAGCCCATGGCCTCGAAGAGCTGCAGATGCAGCGGTGTGGAAGTGAGCCATTCGTCACCGCGGATCACGTCGGTCGTTCCCATGAGATGATCGTCCACGATATGCGCGAAATGATATGTCGGAAGGCCGTCCGATTTCATAATCACGATATCCTGATCGTTTTCGGAGAGTTCCTTGTCGCCCTTCACTTCGTCCTTGACGACTATCTTGTTGCCGATGTCCCCATCGGACCTGAATCTGATCACGAACGGTCGATTACCGGAGAGCTCTTTCAATACTTCGTCTTCCGTCCTGTCCCTCCATTTCGCCCACTGTCCGTAATATCCCGGTCTGACGCTCCGTGATTCCTGCATCGACCTCATTTCCTCGAGTTCCTCCGGGGTACAGAAGCAGGGATATGCCAGGTCCCGTTCCAGTAACGATTTCACGTATGTCTTATAGAATACCGATCGATCACTTTGTCTATACGGGCCGTATGAACCGGATTCTTCGCCGCCCACTCTCGGCCCCTCGTCGACTCGGATCCCGTATCGATCCAACGACGTGAGAATCATGTCGGCTGCCCCTTCGACCTCCCGTTTCCTGTCGGTGTCCTCGATGCGAAGATAGAACACGCCGCCGGTCTGGTGCGCGAGCCGCTCGGAAACCAATGCGGCAAAAAGTCCGCCGATATGCATGTATCCGGTCGGGCTCGGCGCGATTCGCGTGACCATCGCGCCCGGTTCGAGTTTTCTGGAAGGATATTTTCCCGATATCTCGTCAGGAGCCGGCAGTTTTCCGGGAAAGAGCTTTTCTATGATCCGATCTTTCTTTCCGGACTGCGTGGAATTATCTTGCGAAGGCATATCGTTGATATCATTTCCGTGACCGATCTCAGACAGTGCGGCGAACGAAACGACCTCCTGAGACTCGGCACGTTTCATGACCGATACTGCGGGAAGTGCGAACGATTATTTTCCGTTCGACACGTCTGATGTGTGGAATAATCGGCATTTTCTGGCGCATTTACGGATGCAGTCTATCAGGAAGTATGGCGGAAGTAAAGGTTATTCTCTCATCGTTTCACTCTTGATGCGTTCGAATGCTACCCGGATATCGATGATGTCACGACGTGTATCGGTGGGTAGAACGATAAACATCCGACCTTCGCCGGGACACTCGCACGGATATCAGGTGAGTCGATGCAGGATATCGTCCCATGAAAAGACTCGGGTTACGGAAACATAGGGGATGTCCCGGCGGTTCCAGGGCGAATCAAGCAGGAATACCTGATCCATGACCGGAGCGAGATCCTCCACGTTGGAGAGAGCATCGTCAATGAACGTTCGGATCCCGATTTCACGACATATATCGGATTTACGCACGTGGCCGTCGTCGTCACGCCGATAGCCGCCGGTGAACCGAATATCCCTGAACATTCCCGGGAAGTGTCGATTGATCCATTCCTCGGTCATGCCACGGAGACGTTCCGGTTTCGCCGTAATGACGTACAGGTCATGATGCTCCGAAAGGACGCGTATCGCCGTCTCGGCTCCGGAGATCGGGTTCACGTCACTATGTTCAGGTGAATCATAGAAATCATCGACCCGTTCAAAGAACTCCTCCTTTGTGCAGTTCCACATTTTCCAGAGATCGTAATCCGTAACGCCTTCCTTCGTGAAGTTCGTCCCGTGGCGGGTATTGTGATAGGCGCAGAGTGCCGGATTGAGATCGAGCAGTACGTCATCGAGATCGATACCGATCCGTTTTCCGGTCGAATGCCCCTTCATAGCCCGTATTGGGACGTGAATGGACCTACGGCCATCGGAACAAGAAATATGGCCACGATAAGCGGGAGGACGAACGTGACCAAGGTGGCGATGAGGGTCCAGAGGAAATATTTCCGGGTTTTCTCCACGGAGACAAATATCACGTCAAGTCTTTTTTCTTGTGCGTCAAGCCTGTTTCTGAGTTCCTCGTCCATAGTCGTTCGTATGATGGTTCTCTTCCGATTATACGCTGTATCGGGGATTGTTACCGGAGTTTCACACGGATGTCATCCCACGAGAACACACGGGTGACGGAAGGATACCCGACCTCTTCCCGGTTCCAGGGGGAATCGAGGAGAAAGACGCGATCCAACGCCGGAGCGAGATCCCGCGCGTTGGAAAGCGCGTCGTCGATGAACGTCCCGATGTCGAGCGTTACGCATATGTCCCGTTTCCGTGTTTGTATCTCAGGATGCAGATGGTAATTGCCGACGAAATGGATACTTTCGAAAATACCGGGAAAATGCAGGCCGATCCACCGATCGGTCATGTCCCGGAGACGCTCCGGTTTCGCGGTCACGATGATGAACTCGTGCGTTCCGGCAAGACTTTCGAGAACCTCGTACGCGCCATGTATCGGGAGCGCTTCCTCATGCTCGGGGGAATCGTAGAATGCCTCGATCCGGTCGATGACCTCGGTCCGCGTACAGCCCCACATTTTTCGGAGATCGTAGTCGGTATAATCGTCACGAACCAGATCCGTCCCATGCCGGGCATTGTGGAAGGCGCAGAGCGCCGTACTCAGGTCGAGCAGTACGTCATCGAGATCGACACCTACCTTCGTTTTACGGTGAGATCCGGTCATACCGTCTTAGCGAACGTCTTCGGGTGTCTTTGTACCAGCTTCCTCAGTCCGGTCTTGCTGAAGATCGATCGTACCTGAAGCAGTAGCAAAGGGGTACCGTTCAGTTTCGCCGCGGCGTACAGCTCGCATTTAAGTCCGATATAGTCGAGTTTGTTGTAGACGTCCCTGTGCCTCGGATCCTTCCGTTGGTTCTCGATATAGTATCTGACGGCCTTGTTCTCCCAGATCGTCGCGACGTAGTAGCCGAACTCCTCGTAGACCATGTCGATGTCCACGATCTTTTTCTGTTCGAAAAGACCGAGATCGTAGATATCGCCGAGCAGAAAATCGTCGACCTCGTAGATCGTGAAGAACTTTCTCGTGATCCCGAGTTCCGATTTCGTCTTCTCGTCTATCCGGACGACTTCGAACGTCTCGCTTTCCTCCTCGTATCGCAGGTAGTCCTTTTCGAACAGGAAGAAGAGCTCGCGCGTCTCCTTGCCGAAGAAGTCGTTCTTGAGCCGATGAATGAAGTCCGCGCTCGAGATATGGTTGGCCTTCCGGAACTGCAGGTAGGCGACGATCGCCAGGAAAAACGTCCATATGGCGCCGCGGCTTATGGAACCGCTGGTATCGATGCCGAAAATGAATCTGAGAATCTCATGCGGGGTCATAGGAATAGGCTTTTGCTCTTAGTATAGCGCATTATCCGGTCATGTCCGAATATGACCGACTTTACGGTATCGATTGCTTGAACGGGTGCAGAGGAATAGAATCAAGGCATATATGGGACGTATTGAAAGAAATTCCGATGGTTTTCGTCATAGTAGCGTATGAACAGGCAACGAAATTACCGGATGACATTGATATCTTTGGCGGTGGTTCTGCTCTTCGCATCGGGTGGGTTTTTCATCGCGAAGTACGCATACGGTTACTTTGCAGGCAAGAAGACCATAGCCGCGGTTTCGGATAGTGGAAACGAAACTGCCACGAATGCCGTCCCGCTTGCGGACAAAGGAAATATCGTAACGACTTCCGCGGATGCGGGAGCCGTTCCTGCCGTACCGGCCGCCTCGTCTTCTGTTCAGCCTCAGGAAAACCCGCACGCTCCGGCAGTGGCGGACGCCGCCCAGGGTTCCGCCGGTGTCACATTCGCCGTAATCGGGGATACGCAACGGTTCACTTCGGATATGGGAGGGAATCTTCAGCGAACGGTCGCCTCGCTCGTGAAGCGGGATCTTGACGCTGTCTTCGTCATGGGTGATGTGGTATCAAGTTGTGACGGTAAGGATGCGTGCGTGGCTAAATATGAAAATTGGAAGAAAATCATGTTGCCGATTTTCAATAAGACCTATTTGGTCATGGGAAATCATGATCGAAGCGGCGGGAACAAGGCAGATCTCGTCTGGCAACGGATATTCGATCTTCCAATGAACGGTCCTGACGGGTTTAAGGAGCTGGTATATTCCCTTGATATCGGAGATTCTCATTTCGTGGTATTGGACAGCGAAAAACCCAAGGAACACGTCGTCAACAAGGAGCAGAGAGATTGGTTGGAGGGCGATCTGGCAAAAAATAGGAAAGAGAACGTATTCGTGTTTTTTCATGAACCGGCTTTTCGGGTGAGTCAGGAATCGAAGGATATTCTTGAGAACGAGCCGGATGAGCGGGATGCGCTCTGGAATATCCTGAAGAAATACGATGTTACAGCCGTGTTCAACGGTCATGTCCATTTCACAGCCGGGAAGGTCCGGGACGGCATCCATCAGTTCATTATCGGCGATACGGACGCTGCCGCCGATGATACGCCTCACCCCGAGTTCACGGATTTCGGGTTTACTGGGCATTATTATTCCGTCGTAACGGTCACGGGGAAAAACGTCGATCTGAAATTCTATTCCGTCGATGGAAACATGTTAAAGGAGTACTCCTTCACGGACTGACTATCAGAAATGGACCCTCTTCGGCGTTCGGTTTGCTTTGGGGTTTCGAGGGGTTTTTCGTTGCCTCAGTCATTCGAATCAGTGAACACCGATTGGTTTGGAGTCAGGGGCAGGCCGAGTCAGTTCTTTATGATCTTTTTTGCATAAGAACCGGAAATAAGCCTGAAAGCCGGTCTATTTTCCTTTGCATATATCGTTTTTACGCCGAGCAGGTGTCCGTTCTGACAGCGTAGGTCTTCGCCGGTAAGCGACACGTTCGGGGAAGAAATACGATCGACGTACAATCTCCACAGGTTTCCCGTGCCGTCCTTCTGGTAACGGCAGATCGCGGTATCGCACAGCTGACACGAAAGTTCCAGCAGTTTTGAAGCGCCACCACGCGCCGTCTTGAATTTGTCGTGTTTGAGTTTCATGGACTGTTCGGAATGAAGGGGAATTCAAATGTCGTTGTTTCCTTTTCGGGGCAGGTCACGCGGTCACTTATTTTGTAAACAGATAATAAACCAGTCGTAAAACCCCGAAGGCGATATCGATCGCCAGATTCGCCCCTCGCGTGTTGTCCGAGTCAGATATCGGTCGGTTTGTCATCGGATCGATCGGGGTCGAAAGAAAATCGGCGAAGTGCTTCATGGAATCCGACCTCACCGAATTCAGAGCCATCATTCTTTGAATTTGTTCGTCGAATTCCTTTCTTTTTCCGGATATGTTTCGCTGTTCCGTGGCGGTGTTTTTTCCTATGATCTCCTCTCTTGCCTTTTGGAATTCGACGAATTCCCCTCGGTTCAACCAAAACCCGGAACATGTCGGGCAACTGCCGATATGCAGAGTGTCCGGAAAGGATGGGTCTTTGAATCTGCCCAAAACGGATCCGTCATCCGGACATCTCAAATGCTCGGTTTGAAAATCTGTCTGCAATCGCAACTTGTCCTTATCGACCCCATAGATACCGTGCGCCTCGCCGATTCTTATCCGATATATCTCAAGACCATCAAACCATAATCCGCCGCACGTATCGCACTGATCGATGAAAACAGGCGTATCATACGTCGATTCGGCCTTGATTTCTCTCATTGGAATGGCGCAGACGGGACAGTTTTTTGGGCTCATAGCCGTTCATTCCTATTAATAATTCTTACGATTCCATTATCAGCATCAACTTCTACCATATCACCATCTTTCAAAACTTGGGTAGCAATATTAGTGCCAACAATGCATGGAATCTGCAATTCACGAGAAACAATCGCTGCATGACATGTGATACCGCCTCTATCAGTAACGAATGCCGAAGCTTTCTTCATTGCGCCGATAAGTTCCGGATTGGTGGCAATTGAAACAAGAATTTCACGATCCTCAACCTTTGCTATGTCACTTTTTTCATTTACGATTTTTACTTTCCCACGAACTCTACCAGGATAGGCGGTTTGACCTGTTAATTTCTTCCCGTCAAAATCGTTAGATATTTTTATGATCAAATTATCAAAGAATTTTTTCGCTTCAGAACCGAGCATTTTATCACTTGATGAGAAAGTCTCGATATCAAGATGATAAATTTCTCTTTGTTGAAGAATTTCAGCCATGCTTTTATCCAGAAGCGATATTTCTTCCGGGTATACGTATCTGAGGTATTTTTTCGGAATATCCAGAATCAGTGATAGTTTTTCAAAAAGCGCATCGAGGACATAATAATAATTAAACATGGCTTCCTTGCGAAGCTCTGTTCCCTCAATTACTTTTCGAGCAAGTTCAAAAATTCTCTCATATCTTTTACCCATGTTAAGCTTCTGAAGCAGCTCACCTCTGTCAATGAGTGGATTTCTGCTTTCATCCGTATCTGAAACATTATTCAGCATCATATCGAGAACATGTGATTCGCTCCATGGCGGCCCATCGAAGCCGAAACCCAACCAACCATAATGTTCCGTGATATCTCTTACCGCTTCTGATATCTGATTATCCGCAGAGACTTTTTCAACTGAATGTATACCTCGAGCTTCAGCTATTTTCTTTATGGATTTCAACTCATTTTCAAATTGCACAAAATAGGTCTTTTTGTCTTCCGGGGTGGTTAGTGTCACAAATGATTTATTTTGATCCAGAGAAATGTCGTTCGATTTAATGAATTCAAACAAAAAATTAAAAATGTGAGCAGTGAAAAGATTATCTTTAAAATCAAGCGCGTTGTGAATCCACGTGAATTTGAAAAGATCCGCATAGCGTTCCTCCATCTCTTTCCAGATAGAAAGAAGTGTTTGTGCTGAAGAACCGTTATATTGGAGAATTTCTTCCAGAGATCCAGCATTAGCCTCAATGAGAATTTTTGCGTTGGATATAATTTCTTCATTTATTGACCATGCTCTTTCTGTATCATTTATAAAAATATCAGTGATTGATTGAGCGACCGCATCAAATTCATTAGGTTGAAGGAAAATAAAATTGGTTTCTTTCTCGTATAGAATTACCGCTTTTGTTATACGACCAGAGATCTTATATTTAGAAAAAAAACCATCAATTAATTTTAAGTCGATAAATCTATGCAGAACCATGGGGTTCGCATTGCGTAATTCTTCGAAAATGAAATACGTTTCATTTTTTCTTTGCATACTTAAAATAGAAGTGATTTACGCGTTGTTTATCACGTCGTTCGCGAACGACGTGACGAGCCGCTCCTTGTCCAGGGCAGCGCTGAATATTCCCAGCCTCCGGTTGGCTTCTCGCTAAAATGATGTGGGGAGAGATTTTCGCGTCACTTACGCGCAGTCGCTCGTGAGCTCCTTGTCCACGGTGGCGCCAAATACTGCGCTCGCTTAACAAATAGCAAGAGGGATTTTCGCGTCGCTACGCTCCTTGTCCGGGACAGAGCCGAATGCTGCGGTCGCTCGCATTCATCCACGATCGCTTTTCTCGCTGCGTTCGAAGCTCTCTTCTGCCCGTTCGAATCCCTCCTCCCCAACTATCACAATTTTCCGAATGGAGGGATTTTCGCGTCACTCGTTCGACGTCGCGAACGCGTTCCTTGTCCACGGTGGCGCCAAATGCTTCTAAGGTCGCATTTGTCGGCGCTCTCCTGCGCTGTCTTTCTGCTGAAAGCCAGCTTGTTTCACTGCCACCGGTTCTCATCCCTCCTCCCCAACTATCACTGCGTTCTAGTTGGGGAGGAGGGATTCGAACCCCCGTATGACAGGACCAAAACCTGTTGCCTTACCGCTTGGCGACTCCCCAGTTGATTCTCCAGCTTTTTTTCCTATAGATTCCGACTTTCGAATTTATGGACTCTGTGACTGTACAGACTGTCGTTCAGATGACTTCCCCCCCAAGCATCTCGAGCGCATGCGAAATAACGGAACTTCCGGATTTTCCGGCATTCGGATCGACGACGACCGATACCTTCGTCCTTGACGAAAGTATGGTATCAAAGGCTTGGTTCAGGGTCAATGCGTTCGAAGGATCGGCGAGGCGATCTTTATGAAAAGGGAATCGGACGGCGATTGAGATCCGATTGCCTTCAACCGCTTTCGGGCTCGCGTTGGAAAGGGCAAGCGTAAGCGACGCGTTGATCCGTGTCGCCTCTCGGACGATATCCTTCCATCGGTCTTTGACATCGATCAGAGAAAAAGATTCTTTTGCGATATTTCCCTCAGTGATGTCCGGCGCGGCGCGGTCGGCATCCTGTGGCCTGTCATTTACAGTGACTTGATCGACGGATGGGGGTACGGCAGATTCTTCCACCGGTTCTTCCTCATCGAGAATCCCGGATTCTTCTTTCGGTATTTCTTCCTCTTCCTCCTCTTCCGTTGCCTTTTCGCGCGGTGAGGAAATATTCCGTTTCATCGGAATAGACTTCGCGGTAGCGATTTCGACGGCGAGTTCGGGGAGTGAAGAAATCTTGAGTCGGTTCTCCGCCTCTTGGAAACGTTCAATGATAGCCACAAGCTCGTCCGGGGAAAATGAGGAAGCGATGGCCGAAGCGGCGTCACGTTGTTCCTCGGTGAATGCTTCCAAGTCTTCTTCGGCTATGTCGGCGGCTATCGATAGCAACAGCAGCGTACGGAGGTATCGAAGGAAAGAGGGGATGAACGCGGAGAAATTCTCACCCTCCTCTGAAAGATCCCGAATGAAGCGCAGGGCACCGGGGAGATCACGTTCCGCGAATCGTTCCGCGAACCGTTCGAGTCGTGCGTTTCCCGTGATACCGAGGATGACGGCCGCATCGGCTTCCGTGATGGGAACTTCCTGAAGCGAAGCGACCTGCGAAAAAAGGGATTCGGCATCACGCATTCCTCCTTCCGCCGCGACGGCGATCATACGAAGTGCTCCATCCTCGATCTTTATCTTCTCGGCCTTCGCGATACGTCCGAGTTTCTCGGCGATCATGCCGACCGGAAAACGGGAAAGATCGAACCGTTGGCATCGCGAGACGATCGTTTCCGGAACCTTATGGAGAGCGGTGGTAGCCAGGATGAAGATCGCATGCGCCGGCGGTTCCTCCAACGTCTTCAGGAACGCGTTCCACGCTCCGGGCGAAAGCATGTGAGCCTCGTCGATAATGTAGACCTTGTACTTCGAGGAGACGGGCGGGACCGGGACTCCCTCGAGGATCTCGCGCATCTTGTCGACCTGGGTGTGCGTGGCCGCGTCGAGTTCGATGAGGTCGAGAGATCTACCTTCTTGTATATTGTTACAACTCTCGCATTTCCCACAGGGCTCGGCATCTTTCCGGTCAGAGCAGTTCGCCGCCTTGGCGAGGAGTCGGGCAATAGTCGTCTTTCCCGTTCCTCGAGGACCCGTGAACAGATAGGCGTGCCCGATACGGTCGGAATGTATCGAATTTTCAAGTGTCCGAAGGATATGTTCTTGGCCGATCATCTCGGAAAAGGTTTTCGGTCGATATGTTCGATAAAAGGCCTGCATAGGAATCAGTCTATAAAGTCTATAAAGTCAGTAACAGAAATACATGCAAGAAACGGATATCACATATAGGTACCGTTTCCGGACTTTATTACGTGTTTACGATTCATCGTATAATCATACCAAAAAAAACGCCTCCCGAAAAATGGGAGGCTATCGGCCACGGCAGCAGACGTACTTACCTCGTTTTACCTCTTGAATACGATGAATTTGTAACCGACGAAGTTCCAGGCGAGTCCCGCTATGCTTCCGAATGCGCCGCATACGAGGCCCCACTGTGACGGATTCATGCCGATGACCGGATGAACCGAGTTGAATATGTAGGAAGAAAAAAAGATGTTTATGAGAAATCCGATGATGCTGACGGTGAGGAACTGGACGAACTGCCTCCCGCTTTTTGAGGAATTTCCAGAGAAGGTCCAATATTTGTTCCAAAAGAAACTGCTGATATTCGCGATGAGGAAGGATACGGCCTTGTAGACGACGAAGAAAGATATCGTCACGATGCCGACCTTCGCAATGACCGAATCCGGATCGATGCCTGAGGTTTTTTGGAACAGGGCCATGAGCGCGGCGAGAATGCCGATGTCGACGAGCGTATTCAATCCGCCGATGAGCACGAACTTGGCCAGCTGCCAGACGATCGGGATTTTCCGACTGAGTTTTGATGCGATAAAGATACCGGCAGGAGAGGCGATAAGGAAAAAAAGCGGAACAACTACGGACATTTTCCCATACAGATCGGGTCTTGCCGTCGAGAGAATCGGAAGTGCGAGCAATCCTATGAGTAACCCGGCAACTATGGAAGCCTCATAATCGCCTTTAGTGGCGATTTCATCCGCGGATACGTTTGTCTGTTTTGCCATACGTTCGATAAGGATACGCTTAAACACGAGCGGACCATCGCTGTATTACGCCTACGGTCCGAAAGACATCGGGATCATTCGCTCTTTGTTTCGGTTTTTTCAGTTTCGGCGGATTCTTTTTCGAGAGCTTCCATGTCGCGGATCCATTCCTCGAGAATATTCCTGCCGTCATCTTCCGCGACAGGTGACTGATTTTCAATCGTGGGAACATCGGCAACGGTAGCCGCGGGTGCTACGGGTGTCGCTACCGCCGGCTGTTCGATGACATTCGGAATGGGTTCTGAGGTCGGTCGATCACTCCGTGTTTCGCCGAGGTTGCTTTTCCACTGCTCCATCTTTTCTTCGCCGGCGGTTTTCACTTCTTTCGCTGCGGCAAGGGCTTCTTCCGGTACGAGTGCGCCTTTCTGAAGGACATGTTCAAGAGCCGCGAACGTGGCATCGGTATCGCGGGGTACGAGGATGGATACCTCGTCCCCGGGTTCGAGTTTGAAATAGGTCACGGACGCGAGGAGAATCCTGTATGCGCGTCCTTCCGCAATGATCTGATAGCTGCCGTGTTCGTCCTGCGTGACGATGCCGATGACGTGGCGTCGTTCGGCGGGACCGATCTGCTTGTATATGAAAGACCCGTCGGGCGTGATGGTAAGTTTGAGCATGTCACCCTCCACGAGTTTCGACTTCGAGGAATAATTTGCCGGAACGGGGTACTGTTTCCCGTCGACGCCGGTCATGAACTGACCGTCGAACGTGCCTTGAACGACCGTGCCTCCACCCTCGTCAGCTTCGTATTTTCGCGGACGGCCGGTTTTTTTCTTACCCTCGATCTGAAGCAGCATCGCCTTCGCTCCGTGAATCGTGCGTTCCGCGTTCTGTATCATTTCGCGGAGCGCCTGAATTTTTGCCGAGTTGGCTTCTACCGCGCTATTGAGTTCATCGTGTTCCCCTGAAGACATATCTTTGTTTCCGATGCCGCCCGCGCCCCCTACTTTTCGGCCGCTTGCGTACCGTATTTCTTTCTCTGTTTATGTTACATCCATATTATAGTGAATTCAAAAAAAATGGGCAAGGGCCTCCCGCGTCAAGAGTGCCTGAATGCGGGAATACGTGTCCGAAGTGATAAAGTACGTTCCCTAGTCAATACCTTTGCATCACTTCCTCCGGTGTCTGGTACCCGATTCCCATATGGATCCGTTCGCCGTTGTAATACGGGAGATACTCCGAAATGGCTTTCCTCAGTTTTGGAACCGACCT